>DATLST010000310.1:0-90679 GCA_035534055.1 Candidatus Acidiferrales bacterium
TCGCTCGTTGGATCGAGGAATATAATCACGACCGGCCTCACCGCGGAGTCCAAAATCGCACTCCGCACGAGGCCTTCTTGGCTTTTGCAACTGACCTAAACTCGGAGACCCTGACTGTCTAAATTAGCGGGTAGCCTTACACTTCCAACAAAGAACCCACACTGCAAACAAGCAGCACGCTAGAAGGATGGAATCGGTTCATAAATCTGAGCTAATACTCGCACGATCGACCTGCGTTCCGAAGGTGGGCCCGATGTTTTCCACCTTTGCTGCCCCTTATCTCTCGTACAGCGAGGCGAACAAACTTTCTTACGGAGTCGAATTCTATTACGTCCATCGCACACTAATCCCTTTCTTTGGCCAGCTGCGACTCGACAAAATCACGCCTTTCGAAATCGAACGCTTCAAACAAAAACGGCTTAAGGACGGGCTCAAGAAATCGTCCATAAATCGCGAAATCGGCTTACTGAAATCAATGCTCCGAACAGCAGTGGAATGGGAGCTGACGAGCAGAAACAGTGCCAAAGAAGCCAAGCTTTTCAAACTTGACGAGCCGCCGTCTGATCGCGTGCTTTCCTATGAGGAAGAAGATAAGCTTCTGGCTGCGTGCGAGGAGTCCGAATTACGGTATCGGGCGCCACATCTGAAGTCGATAATCTCGATTGCACTACACACAGGGCTACGCCGTGGCGAAATTCTGCGGCTTCGTTGGGCGGACCTCGATTTCCAGCAGAACGTCCTGATCGTTCGCAAATCAAAAACGAAATCGGGACGGGGACGACGCGTTCACTTGAACTCCGTATTGGGTCAAATGCTGTTTTCACAATCCGTTCAGGAACACGGCGAGTGGGTTTTTCCTTCCCCGAAGCGGTTTCAAACTTCAGGAGAACCGGAGAGACATATTGAGGATGTTAAAAACGCGTTTCGACGCGCGGTTCACCTTTCCCGAATCGCATCGATCACATTTCATCAACTTCGCCATACCTTTTGCAGTCGACTCGCCGATGCGGGTGTGCCGCTGCCAGTAATTCAAGATCTGGCGGGGCATGCCTCAATCACCATGACACGCCGATATACGCATCCCGGTGAAGATCTAAAACAGAAGGCCGTGGAAGTCCTCGTTAGGAGGACTCAACCCGCTACAGAACCCGCTACGGAAGGAACCCGATCGCCAGAAGCTAAAATCGGGGAAACCGCAACTACGAGCAGGTCAACAACATAAATGGTAGGCCCGTGCGGGCTCGAACCGCAGACCTCCACCGTGTCAAGGTGGCGCTCTAGCCAACTGAGCTACGGGCCTAATCTAACGGAACCACTAGCTACTTAGAACTAACTTTCAACCGCTCCCGAAATGCCGCTGAGTCCGTTTGGGAGCCGGTAAGGATCAAAGAAAGAGTTAAAACCAGCACATCCGAATACCCGACTGCCATTTCTTCAGCCCTTACTTAGAGAGCGTGTACAGCGAGTGATTTTAGCATGCCCCAGGAGGTGCTGCACCGTAATTTAGGTCCACACCCGCCTGGACGAGGCGGGGTTGCGAAGCGAATACAATGTGGCGGCGCTTCACGGGCACACATAAATTTATATTTCTCGGCATCTGCAGCGGTCAGATCTGAAAATGTGCGAACGACCAATCAGCACTGAGCATATTTGTCTTCGTTTTTGTCTCTACGATGGACGAGTTGGTGCAAAGCTGTGGCTGCGGCGATTGCGGACAACAGAACCAAGATGGGGTCTATGGAATGGCGATAGCGCAGGGAAGCGTGGGTTATGTAATAAATCAATGGGAAGATTACCGGGAACGATGCCAGGGGGAAGGCAAATCCGTCGTGCTTCCGAAACAGAACCACGATTCCCGCCAGCGTTCCTAGCAAGAGAAGGAAGCTAGCGAGGAAAACAGTTCGTAAAAACAGGGAATCGCTGGCGAAGAAATCCTGGAGCGGGTCAGGAGTTCCCATCCAAAAGGACACAAAGCGGTAACTGCACAAGCGAAGCTCGGCACGGGGATGGCTAAAGATGAATTGCAGGGCCTTGTGCATCTCTTCGTCCATAAAGGCGGACTCTCCCATGCGAAAAAACCGATATACTTCGCGTTCCCTGGTAATGTTGTAGGGCCAGACCCTGGGATGGTTGCCATAGTTCTCGTTGTTTTCGATATACAGCTCCAGACCCAAGCTAGACCGCAACGGCACGAATTTGTGAAAAATGGCGTAGTTGCGAACGGTCCATGGCACGCAGCACAGAATGGCACATCCGACCGCAAGGGCCAGCCGCTGCAAGCGCAGGAATCGGGGATCTTGCGCGCGATAGCCAGCCCATCCGATCAAAAACGGCAGCAGTGAGCCCAGGGCAGGGTTGGTGAGCAGCGCGAATCCCCACAACAGTCCATAGGCGCACCATCTGCGTGAGCGCGGCGATTCCGCGACCGCCAGAGCAGCCCACAAGAGGGTTGCAGCCAGGAGCGCCGAAAGGGAAGTGTCCCAAACCCATTCAAAAGGGAATATGACGGCATTGGGAAGCAACGCCCAGAACCAAGCTGCCGTGCTGGCCACACCCGAGCCGACGATGCGTTTGCCAGCGTAGAAAATCGGCACACACGTGGCCACGGAAAATACGATGTTCAGAGAAGCAGTGGCGAAGAAGGAATGAATTGTCTCGATTCCAAAAATCCGGAAAATCCCTGCCAGCAGTAGGGGGTAGACTGGCGCAAGATAAGCCGTGGGGCCGCTTTCCCGGAGCCAGGGCGAACTGAATCCTTTCCCCGTGGCGAGCGAGTAGGCGATATTCCCTGTCTCCTGCTGAAAGCGCGCGACCAGGAGTTCAGAGGGTATTTTGCGCTGCTCATGCCAGGCGTAACCGAACCGTAGCCCCGCAGCCGCCAACAAAATGAGCCAAAGGGACGTCACCACTCTCACGAGTTTGGGATTCATCTGTGATTCCCAATGGTTCGCGGCAAGAACGAGAGTGGGAGTTGCAACCGATCCATGATCTTTCCAACGCAGAGCAGCTTTTCACACGGATTTTGCCATGGAGCCAGAAATATCGTGAAGTACCTGCTGCTGCTCAGACTTTACCCACAACGGGCTGAATCTCGGTGCTCTTGAGGCGAAATCGGCGCAAAGGCTCTCCAATAGCGGCGATCAGCAGCACACCAGCAATGATAGACATGGCGTCGCGGCCAGTCTGCATCGATCCCAGCGAAATAAGCAGAGTAGTGGCTAGAGCCGCAGGCTGACCGGCGTGGAGGAGCAGGGTTACGAGTGTCGTGAGCGTCGCGGCTATCGCGACTGCCCATAGACGTTTGGAAGAAACCAGTCCTGATGAGATCACATTTGGTGCAGCCCAGGCATTCAAAAGATAAAGTGCAAGAAAACCCGCGCCCAGACCAACCAGATGTCCGACGATGATGTTGTAAGCTCTCGCGCTGCGTGCTTGAGGTTGCTCTACGAGTTCATAAGCCGTTGGTCCCAGGCTGGCAAAGATCAAGGGTTCTCTCGTAGCCAAGCCGACCGCGGCAATCACGAGCACCAGGCCACCCTCACCCAGGGTTGCCCAAAACAAATCACCACCTTTCTTCAAGATCGCATCTCCAATGAGAGCCCTTGCGAACACGTCGGACGAATCATTCTATCTTGAATTTTCGGGATTCCTGCACCTATCGGCGCACTGCAATAATAAACGCTTGCAGTTCGGTTTTTTCCGGCCCTCACAACTTACGAGAGGCTGTGAATTTCGCCTGTGAAAAATTGCAACGGGGAAAATATCATGTTTAACGAGAAAGGTCTGCTATGAGGAACCCCGTTGCTTACAAAGCATCGAAATTTCCTTGTCGTCTATCGGTGCAATTGTTTCGGCGCCGGAATTGACGAATTTGCCAACGATGAGTGTGAGAGATCGTTGCAAAAGCAAAATTGAGGAACCTGTGCTGGGAATTTTGCAGTTGGGTGCTTGCGACACTACTACAATGAGAGAGAGCTGATACTGGGAGCGCGAAGGCAAGTTTCCAAATCAGCTAGGAAACCACTCGAATAGCGTTTAGGCAGAGCCGGCGTGCCTTACCAACGCAAATGACCGAAGCCACGTCAGCTAGTCTGCAACAATCCGTTGAACAGGAAGTAGTGGCCAAGCTGGAGGATCGTCTCGGGCGGCTCCATGCAAGGCAGCGTCTTGGAATTGAACAAGACCATGAGCAAATATTTGGCCACGGCATCAATTTTTTCCACATTGAGAATTGGTACTCGGTACAGTCCGTCATCCGAAACACATTGAGGGTCACCGGATTGTATGGGCGTGGGCGCAAGAATGCCCAAGGCGTGCAGATACGGCACAACTACATCGAGCTAGAGGGCCTGCCGGAACCGTTTGACGGATTCACGATCCTTCACATCAGCGATCCGCACGTAGACATGAATGAGGGCGCCATGCGGCGATTGATCGAGATTATTCCTCATGTGGAGTACGACATTTGCGTCCTCACCGGCGACTTCCGCGGAGAAACCTACGGACCGTTTGACGCAGCCATCGAAGGACTCGCGCGAGTTCGACCGCACTTGCAGGGGCCAGTGTATGGCGTGCTCGGCAATCACGATACGATCCGGATGGTTCCAGAGCTGGAAGAAATGGGAATCCGCATGCTGCTCAATGAATCGGATCGGCTTATCCGCGGAGGGCAACTCATCTATTTAGTCGGCATCGACGACGCCCATTACTATCGAGTGGACAATATCGAAAAAGCGGGATCGGATGTTCCGCAGGATGGGATTTCCATATTGCTGTCCCATACACCCGAGATCTACCGTCAGGCGGCCCATGCCGGCTTTAACGTTCTTCTGTGCGGACATACTCACGGCGGGCAGATCTGCTTGCCAGGATCGATTCCGCTTACCCTGGATTCGGTTCTGCCGCGGCATATGGGGGCAGGGCCTTGGAAATATCACAGCATGATTGGCTACACTTCCTCCGGCGTAGGATCGTCCGTCGTCGCCGTGCGTTTTAACTGTCCTCCCGAGATTACTTTGCATCACTTGCAGCGCGCCTGATGATCGCATTCCAGTTCATCATTCTATTTGGTCCCCCGGGTCGGTAGTAGCCCTACCAGTCGGATGCGGAATGCGCTAGAAAAAAACGGCGCGGAACCCCTAGCTTAGGATCCCGCGCTCATTCTCAATCGGCTTCCATAATCCCCGAAGAAATCCGAAGCCGCTAGGATGACGCCTTTGGGTACCACTCGAGCAGGCGGACATCGATACCAGTACCTTCAAGGTCTTTCTTAAAGATACTGAGGTCGGATCCCTTGTAGTGATAAGGGATTACCACCTTCGGATGAAATGCCTTAACGGCCTCGGCTGCTTCTTCGGGAGGCATTGTGTAGGGCACATTCATGCAGACGAAGGCGACATCGATGTTCTTGAGTGCGCGCATTTCAGGAATATTTTCGGTATCCCCGGAAAAGTAGAAACGCTTGCCTCCGTAGGTAAGCACGTAGCCGTTACCGCGGCCCTTCGGGTGATAGAGTTGGCCCGGGGCCGGGCCGCGCTTGATGTTGTACATCGGGATGGCCTCGATCTTCCAGCCATTCCATTCCTTGGTCTCACCGTTTGAGATGGGAGTAGCATTCGTAACGGTCTTGACAACGGCAGGAGGCGCCATAACCTCGGTGCCGGGTTTGCTCAGCTTCGATATTAAATTCGGATCCAGATGATCTCCGTGAATGTCTGTGATAAGGATCAGATCGGCTTGCGGCAGCCCGGTAACGTCGGCTGGGTTGGCTGGATCGAGATAAATGTCCTTCCCTCCCGCCTCGATCAGCAGAGCAGCGTGATAGATCGGCGTTATTTTCACAGTACCCTTGGACGTCTTGAATTCTTGGGTCTGGCGTCTCGTTTGAGCGTTTGCCGACATTGCGAAAGCGGCAACGAGGACCAACGCGGCGGCCCTCATCGTAATTTTCATTTGTACTTCCTCCGAAGTGTGTTCTTCGCAAAAACGGCGGTTATGCTAACACACGTTTCCCTGCTCTGCCATGCCAATTGACCCGCTGCAGCGACGAATCGCTTATAATCGGAGCATTACCGTGATGCAAGACTCTCAAGACGCCAGGATTGGAATCGACTGGGCGCACCCGCTTGTTCGGGAATGGTTTGTGCGACGGTTCAGTACGCCCACGGAGCCGCAGGAACGGGGTTGGCCCCATATTTTGGCCGGGGAACCGACCCTGATCTCCGCTCCGACGGGTTCCGGGAAGACATTGGCGGCGTTTCTCGCCTGCATCGACCGCCTGGTCCGCAAAGCCGTGAGGGGCGAACTCAAGGATTGCGTCGAGGTGCTCTATGTTTCTCCGCTCAAGGCGCTGAGCAATGACATCCAGAAGAATCTGGAAATTCCGCTAGGCGAAATTCTGCAACTGGCTGGTGAACGGGGCGTGCTTATGCCGCCAATCCGGGCGGTGGTACGCACGGGCGATACACTCGCGCATGAGCGCCGTAAGATGCTCTTGCGGCCTCCGCACATCTTGGTCACGACTCCTGAATCGCTATATATCCTGCTGACCGCGGGAAAAAGCCGCGAGATCCTGCGGACGGTTGAGACGGTGATCGTCGATGAAATCCACGCAATAGCTGACGACAAGAGGGGGGCTCATTTAGCGCTGTCGCTCGAGCGGTTGGAGCATCTTACGGCGGTTCGCCCCGTGCGCATTGGCCTTTCCGCCACTCAGAACCCCATTGAAGTCGTGGCGCGATTCCTGGGCGGAGCGGGTCGCCCCGATCCGATCGTTGTGCACATTGCCAATCGCCGCGAGCTGGATTTGGCGGTCGAGGTGCCGGAGAGTGAACTCGGGCCGGTTGCTTCGAACGAGATGTGGGGTGAGATTTATGGTGGCATTGCAGGGCTCGTGGCGCAGCACCGCTCGACACTGATTTTTGTGAATACCCGGAGGCTGGCGGAGCGAGTTGCGCATCATCTAGCTGACCGGTTAGGGAAAGACGCGGTTGCCGCTCATCATGGAAGCTTGTCTCGCAAGCTTCGACTTGCGTCCGAGAAAAGGCTCAAAGCGGGAGAATTACGGGCTCTTGTCGCTACGGCTTCGCTGGAGTTGGGGATCGATATCGGCAGCGTGGACTTGGTCTGCCAGATCGGATCCCCACGATCGATTTCGGTGGGACTCCAGCGTGTCGGACGTGCTGGACACTGGCGTGGAGCTGTGCCGAAGGGCCGGATTTTTGCGACGACGTGCGATGAATTGGTGGAATGCGCGGCGCTGGTTCGTGGCATCCGCCAGGGCGATCTCGATCGCATCGCCGTGCTGGAAGCGCCGCTGGATATTTTGGCTCAACAAATCGTGGCGATGTGCGCCGTCGAGGACTGGAACGAAGACGATCTCTTTGCGGCTGTTTGCCGGGCGTACCCGTATCGCAATTTGGCGCGAAAGGAGTTCGACGCCGTAATTGGCATGCTATCGGAGGGTATTGCCGCGCGGCGAGGAAGATACTCGGCGTACCTGCACCGGGATGGAGTGAACCGCCGAGTTCGTGCTCGGCGCGGCGGTCGCTTGGCCGCGATCACCAGCGGTGGAGCAATTCCCGAGACTTCGCTCTACACCGTGGTCACCCATCCTGAGGGAACGGTGGTCGGTACGGTGGATGAAGACTTCGCCGTGGAAAGCCTCGCTGGCGACATCATCCTGCTCGGAAATGCCTCCTGGCGCATTCGACGCGTGCAATCGGGCTCCGTTTTGGTTGAGGACGCGCACGGAGCGCCACCCAACGTCCCTTTCTGGCTGGGCGAGGCGCCCGCGCGCACCGCCGAGCTTTCTTCTCGTATCGCGGAAGTGCGCGAGAAAGTCAGCTCGCTTGTGCCGTACGCTTTGCCAATGGTTCATCGGCATCGCTCGCCAGAGGTTGCTTCGGCGGTTGCATGGGTAAAGCTTGAGTGCGGTCTCGATGACGCCGGCGCGGAACAATTGGTGGACTACATTCTGGCGGGACGCATGGCGCTCGGCGCGGTTCCGACGCAGACGACAGTGATTGCCGAACGTTTTTTCGACGAAGGCGGCGGTATGCAGCTCGTGATTCACGCGCCCTTTGGCGGTCGCATCAACAAAGCCTGGGGCCTGGCTCTGCGGAAGCGATTCTGCCGCTCATTCAACTTCGAATTGCAGGCCGCGGCTACGGATAACGGGCTAAATATTTCGCTGACCGAGCAGCACAGCTTTCCCCTGGCCGACGTCTTTCATTTCTTGCACGCCGCCTCGGTTCGGCAGGTGCTGGAGCAGGCGGTGCTGGCTTCGCCCTTGTTCACCACCCGCTGGCGCTGGGATGCGGGACGCTCGTTAGCTCTGCTTCGCTTCAGCGGCGGCAGGAAGGTCCCTCCGCCGATTCAGCGCATGCGCGCGGACGATCTGCTCGCGGCCGTTTTTCCGGAGGCCCAAGCCTGCCAGGAGAACATCGTCGGAGACATAACGATTCCCGATCATCCGCTAATCCGCGAAGTCATGAAAGACGTGCTCACCGAGGCAATGGACATCGAAGGCCTCGAGCGAATCTTCAGGGACATCAGCGACGGGCGCATCCGGTGCTTGGCAGTGGAGACGCCGGTGCCGTCGCAATTTTCCCGCGAGATTCTAAACGCCAATCCCTACGCCTATTTGGACGATGCGCCGCTCGAGGAACGCCGCGCGCGCGCAGTGGAAATGCGGCGCGTGCTGCCCGAAGCGGTGTTGTCGGAAATCGGGCAATTGGACCCCGCGGCGATCGCGCAGGTCCGCGCTGACGCTTGGCCCGACGTGCGCGATCCCGACGAACTCCACGACGCACTGTTGACCTTGACGGCCCTGCCGGTATCTACGCTAGGCAATGCCATGAGCAGAGGGTGCCTACCGCAGAAGCTGCAAGAATCGATTGCCGGGTGGAGAGAATATTTTGAACAGCTAGCCACAGCGCGCTGCGCGGGACGCATAGAATCTAACGGCCAAACGTACTGGGTGGCAGCCGAACGCGCCAAAGTAGTCGAACAGATTTTTCCTTCGGCGAGATTCGATTGGCGGGTTCCCAACATAGATTCGCAGGCTCCATCCCCGGAGGATGCGCTCGTTGGGATGGTGACTGGTTGGATGGCGCACTGTGGTCCTTTGACTGCTTCGCAATTAGCCGAAACGCTTGGGGTGCCGGTCAAGGAAATAGAAAAGGCCTTTTTGCGAATGGAAGGCAGCGGGGTGATCCTGCGCGGACACTTTACGGGATCCGCCGCGATCGGTGAAACGGAGTGGTGCGAGCGTCGCCTGCTGGCGCGGATTCACCGTCTTACGGTGGGAACGTTGCGCAAACAGATTGAACCCGTAACGGCAGCGCAATTTATGCGTTGGCTATTGCGCTGGCAGCACGTTGAAGCCGATTCACGGCTTCTCGGCGAAAGAGGCACCCGGGAAATACTTCAGCAGCTTCAAGGTTTCGAGGCACCTGCGAATGCCTGGGAATGGCAGATACTGGCTCGCCGCATCGCAGACTACGACCCCAAGGTACTCGATCATCTCTGCCTTACCGGCACGGTAGGATGGGGAAGGCTTTCGCCTCATCCCGCCACACTCGAAACCGCGACGCCTGGACGACGGCGCGTGGTACCAAGCAGCGTTGCCCCGATCACATTTTTTGTGCGCGAGGATGCGGAGTGGATGATTTCACAGCGCGAGTTCCTTGAGGAGGAAACCAGAGGCCTCAGCCCCGGGGCCATTGAGGTTGTGCAATTCTTGCGCCAGCGTGGCGCTTCTTTTTTTGCCGAGATCGTCCATGCCACAGGCAAATTAAAAGCTGAAGTGGAGACTAGCCTGTGGGAATTAGTTGCGGCGGGTCTTCTGACTGCGGACGGTTTCGACAACTTGCGCGCGCTGATCGATCCGAAACGGCGGGCCGGGCAGGGGAGCGGCCGAGCGGTGCGCCCGCGGCATAGCGCCGGGCGGTGGGCGATGCTGTATCCCTGCGAGGCAGTGGATCACCAGCGTGCGCTCGAAGCCATCTGCTGGATGTTGCTTCGTCGCTACGGCGTCGTGTTTCGTGAAGTACTGACCAGAGAGACGATCCTGCCGAAATGGCGTGAAGTTCTTGTCGCTTTTCGGCGCCTGGAGGATCGAGGAGAGGTACGTGGTGGAAGATTCGTGAGCGGTTTTCTGGGGGAGCAGTATGCTCTTCCGGTTGCCGTAGAATCGCTGCGTGCGCAACGCAACCTGCAATCCTCGCACGAACCAGTTGTCGTTTCTGCCGCCGATCCGTTGAATTTGACAGGCATCATCGTTCCGGGAGAACGCGTGGCTGCCAACTCGGGGAGGCTGGTTTCTTTTCGCGATGGAGTGTCTATTCCCACAGAGGAAGGGGCTGGCGTGGCGGCTGCACGTTACCCTTGCCAGGGAGTTTCAATCTTCGAGACGACCATGCCCCTCTGAGTCTCTCCTCGGAGCATTAGGTCCACAGGAGAGCTGCCAGAAAAACCTTGGATTTGTCCGAAGGATGACTTATCTTGGCGTTTAGTAGGAGGCGGACCACCAGGGAATACCGCACTCTTTGAACCTCGGTGCGCAGTGAAGCAATTCGCGATTCTAACAGTACAAGACAAGTAGCTAAACCCGAGTCACGCTCCAATGGAAGCCGCTGACGAGCGGTTTCGTCGATAAGATGATCTGAAGTTTTCGTCCCAGGCCCAGAGGGAGTGCAGCGATGAGATCTCCTCTTTGCCTTTCAGCAGTTCTCTTGGTCATCTCCTGTTATCTGTCGAGCGTTGTGGGCGCCTCTCCTTCTTCTTCCGAAGCTCAAGACGCGGCACAATCCTCGCAAATTGGAGTCCCATCGACTGCTTCCTCGGAGAGCACCACGATTCCCGGACCCCTTCATTCATTTCTCCGCATGGCTTCGATCGGTCAAAAGGTCTCACGGGAAGAAGTCTTGCCACTCCTGGCTCGTAACGTGTCGATGGAAGGCTACCAAGAGGGCAAGGAAACCGAATATCTTGTCCTATTAAAGCGCTATTTGGACCAGGCTCGGGAATTGGAAGTCCTGGCTGGCCCGGAAGGGGTCCTTCGCGTTACCAACTGCGCTGACGGGAAGCCTCTATTAGCGATCCTGGGGTATCGACTCCGGCAACCGTGCGGGCCTAACACGTCTGTAGAAACAGCCGATCCAGACAGGGCTTTTCTGACGATCGATTCCGGGTTTCCTCTCGCCACTTTGGAGGAAACGCTGCGGGGCGGAAAACCATTCAGCTATCCCTTCTCTTCGTCCAGTCTGCCCATGCTTTTCACTCAGAATGAGTTGGATGCAAATGGCGGACGTAAGAGAGGCATCAAGGGGAATGACGGCAAGAATGATGCAGTGGATTCCTTGTTGCACGATCCCAAGCTTGCCCGCCTCTACTGGGCAATGTCTCGGATCGATAGCGAGACTGTCAATTCTTTGCGGCAGGCTCCGGGGGTACGAAAGCTGCTCCCGTTCGCCGCTGTCCTGGATTTTTACGGCAGTCAAATTTCCATCCGGTATGGCCATGTCGTCGTGCCTGGCGGCGAGCCGGCCGAGGCCGGTTGGAAGAACCTCGTGGGAGCAAGTCCCGAGGCACCGGCGGAGTTTGTAACGAAATTGCTTGAGAAGGACGAGGGATGGACGGCAGCGTATTTCGATGTCCTGTCCCGTATCAGCAGGGAGCAGCAAGCCTATTTCACAGAACCTCAACACTTGGAGCGTTTCTATCAAGCGCTTCGAGGGCAAGACGTTTCTCCAGGTCCTGCTCGGCCTGTATTTCGGCCCGCTCCGGGTCTGTTGCTCTTTGTTTCCCAGCTCCAAGTCGACCCAAACGGTCAACCACACATTCCGGGGAATGTGGAAGTATGGAAGGGAATTCTGCTCGGCCACCGCAAGGATTCTTCCAAGGTCATTAGGGAATGGGCCAAGCGCGCCAGCCGCTGGGGAAGTCCCGAGCAAGTAGTGGACGGAATGTTCGGTCTCTCCCGCGTAACCTCCCCAGGATCCCCACTCGAAATTTTTCTCACCTTGAACGACGTCGATCGCAACCGATCTTCTCGACAGCGTTTGAGTGCTGGAACCGCCCATTTGCTGGCTGCTAAATTCTCGAAATACGGCGATCAATACTCAGTTTTTTCAGAGTTCCCCAGCTTGAACAATGTTTCGATCACGCGATTCGTGAACGTCGCTGAAGCGATCGACGGAATCCACGACCACGCTCTCCGTGCGAACACGCTCGGTATTTTTCAGGCGAATGTCGGGCTTTGGCAAATTCTGGCTCGGCAACGGGAAATTTCCGGGAATTTGAACGACTCATGGCTGCGGGTCATTAGTCCCTTTGGAACAATAGCTTCGTCGGTTTCGCTTTTGGATGCCGGCCGAACTTCGCTGCAGGAAATTCTCCGAGCCGCATCAGGCAAACCTGATCTTTCCCAGGATGAGGTGATCGCTTTGCTGGCTGGGCCAACCCAATCCAGTCCTGAGGGGCAACAGGTAAGGCAGGAGATCGCTACCCGAATCCGTACTGTCATGGACGATCAGCGTCTTATTTCGTTGGACACCTTATTCGGGCTTGCAGACGGCTTGAACCGGATGTCGGAAGGGGATCCGGCGCCGGATAATCTACTTTCGTTGGCTCGCGATCTCCGTGAATTTGAAATGCCGAAGCCGTTCTTCACCCCCACCGAACGGACTGCTTGGGCTGCTGGCCTTTACAACACCAGCCACACCACCCTTCAGATGCGCACCGATTTGACAAAAGTCATCCAGGCTCCTGGGTCGTCCGCGGAATTAGCGAACGCACGGGGCGAGCTTGCGCCTTTCCTCCGAGATACGCTGGTGGGCCTCAATTATGCGTACTACGAGCCGCCGGCAGCCCAGGCGCTGCATAGCGACCCATTGTTCGTCCGCTCACACGATTTCACCGGGGATACGAGCCCTGGCGCAGAATACGCATGGCAGACTCCTCGCCTGTTCGGCCGTGGTTGGACGGCGGCGGGAGGCGCCCACCTGACCGGGTCGTTGGCGGACCTGCCCTACGTATTGGCGGGAGTAGAGCAAGATTTCACGGTTCCCGATAACGTGCAGGCATTAATTTGGGAAGAAATGGTGCCCGGTCTTGTGAGCAGTGCTGTTCTGTCACGCTGGTGGGGAGTAACGAAGAATGAACTCCATGCTGTAACGCTCTACCAGCGCACCGGCGAAGAACTTTTGGTCGCGGCTGCCAAGGATGCGCAACTGCGACAGACGGTTATGAATATTCTTTCGGATCGAATGCTTCCTGATCGGGCAGCCGAAGTAGAGGCTTCTCTACGAGAGGGACAATTCGAGAAGCTCCTCCCTGAGATGAAACCGGCCGAGCTCTTCTATTTGGCCGAAGAATACCGGCGAAGATTTCCCGGAGACAACGATCATTGGGGAGCGGCAGGAAGGGAACTGCAAGCCCTTTCCCAGCAATTCCCCGATGAAGTGAGTTCGAAGCGAATCTCGGAAGATTTTGGCGTTCCTCATCCCACGATCGAGAAAAGTGACGCTCGCGAGTTGCTGAATGTGAAGCCATTTCCTTCCTTTATGGGTTATCCAAGCCGCCTGCTGGCGGAATGCTGGGATTCGAACAACCTGTATTGGGCTCGATTGTTGGACGAAATGGGTTATCCGCCGGAAGACCTGAACACCCTGGTTCCGGAATTCACCCACCGCATGGTTGAGAAGATTTTTGCGAGTGACTTTGAAGACTGGCCGGCGTTGCTAAGAGCCATGCACGAAACGGGCGAGGAGTTTCGCCGCGGGCAGGTTGCCTCCTTGTCCAAAGGCGAGATAAACCCTGGACCTTAGGAGGCTTCTTTGCAATCTATCGAAATACTTAACAGTTTATGAAGAACTGATTTCGGTCGCTCTTAGAACGATCCATCTCTCGTGAGATTGCCGGGAGAAGGAGAGATCCATCGCGAATACCATGCGATGGAAAAACTCGTACTTCGTGACAAAACGGCTCGGAAAATGACGCGCCGCATTCTTCAACAGGCTATAGAGATTTTAGCCATGAACAGAGACCGAACGAATCCGAGAGGGACCAATGGCGCCACGATACCTGCCGGCTTTTCTGATTTTGTTTGGTAGTCTGACCGGTTCTGCCGCCTGGATGTCGGCTCAGGAAGGCAATCCGAGCTTTCACGTGGTCGTCGACATGGTGCAGTTAAATGTGGCTGTTACCGACAATAAAGGAAACTACGTCACCGGTCTTCATCCTTCGGACTTCCTTGTTGCCGAAGACGGCATCCGCCAAAAAATCGCCACTTTTGGCGAAGGCAATCAGGCCCCGCGGGCGGTAAGTGATGTCGCAGCCGAAGACGCCCCACCGAAGGCGGCCAGGACCGATTCCGCGCAGCCGCCATCTGGGCCACCGGACAGCGCTGGAAAAGTCTTATCGTCCCACAGTTCTCCCGACCCACCTGATTCTCCGCTTGCTGGCGCGGATGTTTTTGTCTTGTTCGACACGAGCAATTATATGTATCGCGGCTTTGCTCTCGCGCAGGATGCGATTGCCGATTTTGTCCGGTCTCTCAACGGCCCGGACCGCATAGCCCTTTATTCCTATAGCCGCGATCTCTTTCGGGCTGCCTTGCTTACTCCCGACCGCGAGCAGGTTTTGCAGGGAGTGCGAGCCACGACCGCCGGAGACGACGCAGCGCTTTATAATGCGCTGTTACTGACTCTCAGGGATGCAGCCCGGTATAAGGGCAGAAAAGTAGTGGTAGTTTTTTCGAATGGACCGGACAACGATAGCCTGGTGCCGCCAGAGGACGTCGGGGAGTTGGCCCAATCGGAAGGAATTCCGATCTATATGATCAGTACCCGGGCGGCTAAAATTGAGCCGATTTCCACCGCGATTTTTGGGCGCATGGCCGCGGCCACCGGCGGCGAAGCGTTTTTTGCCAAGAGTTGGAAAGATGAGCAGCAGGCTTTTTCATCGGTCCGGGACGACTTGGCGCATCTTTACGCTCTCAACTACTACCCGCAGGCGAATCCCAACCGTGGTTGGCGCGCTATTTCTGTAAAACTCGCTGGCGAACGCTTCAAAAAATATCACGTCCGGACGAGAAGCGGCTATCGCCCACTGCCCGCTCATGCCTTGGAGAACCACGCCGTAGTTCAGTGAAGCCGGCCATGGAGCCGCTAAGGACGCTAAATTAACGCCGGTAGTTTTTTTTCGGCATCGGTAACCTGCTCGAACGCATAAGCCAATTGCAGCACGCCCCAGTCATCGTTGTGCCGGCCGACGATCTGGATTCCGATGGGCAGGTCATACTCTGAAAATGCACAGGGCACGGAAATAGCAGGGTTCCCCAGTGTGGAGATGTAATAAGTGGATTTCATCCACGCGAGATAATTTTCCATTTTGACGCCGTCGATCTCTGAGGGATAAGGCATCTTCACATCGAACGGCAGTACTTGGTTTACGGGCATGATGAAAAACTCGTAACGATCCATGAATTCGCGCATTCTTTGATACAGCGCTGTTCGTTTTGCCTCGATCCGAGACAAGTAAGAGCCAGTCAGTTTCCGTCCTTCTTCCACATGCCAGCGTACATATGGATTGAGTTGGCTGGGATTTTCGTTCAGAATCTCGCCGAATTGGAATTCGAGCAGCCAATGGCGCCATGCGAGAAAGCATTCGTTCGCATCGGTCAGGTCGGGTTCGGTTTCCTCCACGATGCATCCTAAAGCCTCAAATACCCTGTGCTGGTCGGCGAAGGCTTTCTTGATCGCCGGTTCCCAGGGAAGATTCAGATCTTTCATCACGGCGACTCGAACACCTTTGAAGTCGCGCTCGCCAAGCGGCTGCGCGAACTGATGGCTGGGCTGATCGATCGAAATAGGCGACCGTCGATCAAACCCTGCGAGGACGCTCAAGAAGAAGGCGCAATCGGCTACGTTGCGCGCCATCGGTCCGGAGACGTTCTGTGTGAACCAACCCAGTTGCACAGGGCCATTAGGCACGCGTCCCGGGGACGGCCGAAGCCCCACCACATTGCAAAAATTGGCGGGATTGCGCAGCGATCCTCCCATATCGTTGCCATCGGCAAGCGGCACCATTCTGCAGGCTAAGGCAACCGCGGCTCCTCCTGAGCTGCCCCCGCAAGTC
The DNA here is from genome assembly GCA_035534055.1 of Candidatus Acidiferrales bacterium. Taxonomy (GTDB): domain Bacteria; phylum Acidobacteriota; class Terriglobia; order Acidiferrales; family UBA7541; genus Palsa-295. Next base: position 16,144 of record DATLST010000310.1, read on the forward strand.
TTTGTCGCATCGTATGGATTGAGGGTTGCTCCAAAAAGTGCGTTGAATGTCTGAGAACCGAGACCAAACTCGGGCAAATTTGTCTTTCCGATCACAATGGCTCCGGCGCTCCGTTCGCGCTCAACCACCATGCAGTTGGAGCCGGGCACGAAATCCTGGTGCAAGGTTGAGCCAAATGTGGTCCGTATCCCCCTTGTCTGATGATTGTCCTTCACTGCGATCGGAAGGCCGTGCAAGGGACCCAACGGTTCACCACTCATGGTGACCGCGTCCGCAGCCTGCGCCTGAGATTGCAGCTGATCTTCCGGTACGAGCGTAACGATCGCATTCACTTTTGAGTTGACTCGCTTGAGCTGGCGAAGGTGTGCTTCCATCAGCTCCCGAGACGACAGCTTCCTCTGACGGATGAGCCTCGCCATGTCGATTGCTCTCAAAGAGCAGACCTCGTCCCAGGCAGGAGCATCCTGATGGCGAGAGGGGAATTCGGATCCCTTGTCAGCAGAACCTCGCTGGAGGGCGGTGATACCGAAAGGGTTTGGCTGTTGTTCCACGGGCGGATCTGCGGTGCGCGCTGGCGGTGGGTTTTTCATTCCGAAAGCTTTTCTATCACGATTTTGACTCCACGCGACAAAAGATTCCTTGGTACCATGTGCATGAATTTTATCGCTCTTCGGAGCGAATCGGCGCCGTTGAAATTGCGAAGTCGAAAAGATGATGCTGTACCGCAAGTAGTGAACATTCCATGAGTCGCTCTTCAAATGCGCATGAAACCTTTTCGGGCGCAACTACGTCTTTTAAGAGTCGTGAGTTTAATGCGATCTTAAGTCGTTGCAAACAGATGGCCAGTTTGACCCTGCGCCCTTTAGGTAGCGTCTAACGAAGCGAGACTCAGCCGGAGCCAATAGGGAACTATGCCTGAATCAACTTTTGCATCGAACAGTGAAGCAGCGGAAGGGTCTCGCCGTTCCGACCATCCGGCCCCGGAACAACCGTCCGGGAAGGGACACTGGTGGATATGGCTCTTGGTCATTATCGCCCTCGTGGCAGGCGGATTGTGGTATTACCAGCGCCAATCGACCGGCGAATCCTCTAAAGCAAAAGCAGCGGCACCGCCCCGCGCCGTGCCCATCAATACGGCTAGCTCGCGGAAAGGCGACATCGGTGTGTATGTCGAAGCTCTTGGCACTGTAACTCCTGTGTACACGGTGACAGTCACCAGTCGAGTCCAAGGGCAAATCATGGCGGTTCATTATCGCGAAGGTCAGATGGTGCGTAACGGCGATCCTCTGCTGGATATTGATCCCCGGCCCTACGAAGCGGCTTTGACTCAGACTCAAGGACAGTTTGCGCACGATCAAGCCGTTCTTGCCGAAGCTCGGATCGATCTCACTCGCTACAAGTCTGCCTTTGCCCAGAATGCAATCGCGCAGCAGCAGGTTTATGACCAGGAACAGGCCGTCCTTCAGGATGAGGGCACTGTAAAAAATGATGAAGGATTGGTTGAGAACGCAAAAGTGAATCTCGATTACACGCACATCACCTCTCCGATTGATGGGCGCGTCGGTCTCCGTCTGGTGGATCCCGGCAATATTGTCCAAGCTAACAGCTCCACCCCTTTGGTTGTTATCACTCAGCTTCAGCCCATTACCGTGATTTTTAGCGTGGCTGAAGATTACCTGCCACAGATCCAGAAACAGCTGCGCGCAGGGCATTCCATGACTGTGGATGCGTTTGACCGCACCCAGGAGAAGCAGATTGCCGCAGGTACGCTCCTGACCCTGGACAATCAAATCGACACGACGACCGGGACGGTCAAGCTGAAGGCGGTTTTCCCCAACAAAGACGATTCTCTTTTTCCGAATCAATTTGTGAACGCCAGACTGCTTGTGGAAACATTGCATGACGCCACGTTGGTGCCTACCGCCGCGATCCAGCGCAACGCACAGGGGGCATTTTTGTACCAGGTGAAACCCGATAAGACGGCGGCGATGCGCACTGTGACCGCTGGGACGACCGACGGCAACACTACCGCTGTCGAGGGCATCGAGCCGAATGTGCTTGTGGCGATATCGGGTTTCGACCGCTTGCAGGATGGCGCGAAAGTAACCGTTCGCAAAGGTTCGGGCAACGCGGGAAATAGTTCGACTGGAGACGATGCTCCTTGAATCCCTCTCGTCCCTTCATTTTACGGCCGGTGGCCACATCGTTACTCATGGCCGCCATTCTCCTGGCTGGTTTCGTTGCGTATCTGCAATTGCCAGTTTCCGCTCTTCCGGAAGTTGACTATCCGACGATTCAGGTTGTGACATTTTATCCCGGCGCGAGTCCGGACGTAACGGCTTCGGCCGTTACCGCCCCGCTCGAACGGCAATTCGGACAAATGCCCGGTCTGAACCAGATGACGTCTACAAGTTCGGATGGGAGTTCGGTAATTGTCCTGCAGTTTTCGCTCAGCCTGAACATCGATGTGGCCGAACAGGAAGTGCAGGAGGCTATCAACGCGGCGCAAACCTATTTACCGTTGGACTTGCCGACGCCGCCGATTTATAGCAAGACCAATCCCGCCGATACGCCTATTCTCACGCTCGCCCTCTCTTCAAAGTCCATCCCATTGTCCCAAGTAGAGGATCTGGCGGATACACGGCTGGCCCAGAAGATCGCGCAGTTGCCTGGGGTGGGATTGGTGAGCATCAGTGGAGGTCAAAAGCCCGCCGTGCGCGTTCAGGTGAATCCGACGGCGCTGTCGTCGCACGGTATCAACCTGGAAGATGTGCGGGCGGCCTTGCAACAGACCAGTCTCGATTTGGCTAAGGGCAATTTTGATGGCCCGCGGCAGGATTATCAGATCGACGCCAACGATCAGCTCTTGACCAGCAAGGATTTTAAGTCCGTGGTGATTGCGTATCACAACGGCGCGCCCGTGCTGCTGTCGGATGTGGCGAACGTGATTGATGACACTGAAAATGTGAAACAGGCAGCTTGGATGAATCGATCGCCGGCAGTGATCGTAAATATACAAAGACAGCCTGGCGCCAACATTATCCAGGTGGTGAACAGCATCCAAAAGGTTCTACCCTTACTGCAGGCCAGCCTCCCCGCGGCCGTGGATGTGTCTGTACTGACGGATCGCACGATCACGATTCGCGCATCGGTCAAGGATGTCGAATTCGAACTCCTCTTGACGGTCGGACTCGTCGTGATGGTTATATTTCTCTTTTTGCGCAATGTCTCCGCGACGATTATTCCCAGTGTGTCGGTGCCGCTCTCCTTGGTGGGAACGTTCGGCGTAATGTATCTGGCCGGGTATAGCTTGAATAACCTGACCCTGATGGCTTTAACGATTTCGACGGGTTTTGTTGTCGATGACGCAATCGTGATGATTGAGAACATCGTCCGATTCATTGAAGAAGGCGAAAAGCCGCTGCAGGCTGCGTTAAAAGGCGCGGAACAGATCGGATTCACGATCATGTCGTTAACCGTCTCCCTGATCGCCGTTCTGATTCCCCTTTTATTCATGAGAGATATCGTTGGGCGGCTGTTTCGGGAATTTGCGATTACTCTCAGTGCGACCATCCTCGTCTCCGCGGTGGTTTCGCTCACGCTGACGCCGATGATGTGCTCTCGGCTGCTCCATCACACCCCGGAGGCACAGCAAGGTCGCTTCTATCGGAAGTCGGAACACATATTTAACGAGATCATCGCATTTTATGGCCGAACTCTTCAGTGGGTCTTGAAGCACCAGACGGCCACCCTGCTGGTCGCTGCGGGCACTCTGGTGTTGACGGTTGTTCTTTACATCATTGTGCCGAAAGGATTTTTCCCCGTGCAGGATACGGGAATAATCCAGGGTATTTCGGAAGCGCCGCAGTCAATCTCATTTCCCGCCATGGCCCAGCGGCAACAGGAACTTGCCTCCGTCATCCTGCAGGATCCCGCCGTGGAAAGCCTTTCGTCCTTCATCGGGGTCGATGGCACGAACACAACTTTGAACAGCGGGCGCATCCTCATCAACCTGAAACCGATTGAGGTCCGAAAAATCAGCGCATCGGAAGTCATCCGGCGTTTGCAGCCTGAACTGGCGAAGGTCGATGGGATCACACTATACATGCAGCCAGTGCAGGATTTGACGGTCGAAGACCGCGTCAGCCGCACGCAATTTCAGTACACCCTCGAGGATCCGGATCAGAATGAGCTCAACGTTTGGACGGCAAGATTCGTCGACAAGCTCAAGGCGTTGCCGCAGCTTCGCGACGTAGCAACGGATCAGCAGATGGCCGGATTGGCCGCAACGCTTGTCATTGATCGCCAGACAGCGTCGCGCATGGGAATCTCTCCGCAAATGATTGATGAAACGCTTTACGACGCGTTTGGCCAGCGCCAGATCACGACGTTGTACACGCAATTGAATCAGTATCACGTCATTTTGGAGACGATGCCGAGCTTTCAGACGAATCCGAATAAATTACAGGATATTTACGTTCGTTCTGCGCTGGCGCCGTCATCTTCCGCAACTTCCTCAGGTGTCGTCACAACCACCCCGGTTTCCTCCACCGGTCCGTCCGGCCCTTCTGCCACCGCCACGGAGGGTTCAGCGAGCCCTGCCGTCGTTTCCGCGGTGAATGGAGGGGCCGTACCGCTGAGCGCCTTCACTCATTTCGAATCAGCGTCCGCTCCTCTGTCGATAAACCATCAGGGCCAGTTTCCAGTCGTCACCGTCTCCTTCAACCTGGCGCAGGGTGCCTCCCTGGGTGACGCTACGAAAGCAGTCGACAAAGTTCAGAGAGACATTGGTATGCCGCTTAGCATTCAAACGGCCTTCCAGGGCACCGCGGCATCGTTTCAGGCTTCTCTGAGTAACGAGCCTCTCCTCATTCTGGCGGCAATTGTCACCGTTTATATCGTGCTGGGGGTTCTCTACGAGAGCTACGTTCATCCATTGACGATTCTATCGACGTTGCCTTCCGCCGGAGTCGGGGCCATCTTGTTTCTCATGCTTTTTCGGCAGGAGTTGAGCGTTGTCGCTCTGATTGGCATCATTCTGCTCATTGGAATTGTCGAAAAAAACGCCATTATGATGATCGATTTCGCCCTCGAGCAAGAGAGAAAAGACGGTAAGAGTCCGCTCAACGCCATTTATCAAGCTTGTTTGCTTCGTTTCCGTCCCATCATGATGACGACGATGGCGGCTATGTTGGGCGGTTTGCCGTTGGCTCTTGGGACGGGTATGGGAGCGGAATTACGTCGTCCTCTTGGTATTTCCATCGTGGGCGGTTTGCTGGTCAGCCAGATCCTCACGTTGTACACCACACCGGTTGTGTACATTTTCTTCGCAAAGCTTGCGAGCAAATTGACCGGGGTGCATGCGAGCCACGAAGGCCCACTGCCATCGCCTGCCGACTAATTAATGAGTCTCTCTACACCATTTATTCGCCGGCCGGTTGCCACCACCCTTCTAGCGGCCGCTATAGCGCTAGCGGGAGGCATTTCCTTCATTTTTTTGCCGGTGGCACCGCTTCCACAGGTTGATTTTCCTACGATCAACGTCTCGACGAGCCTGCCTGGGGCGAGCCCCGAAATTATGGCCGCGTCGGTCGCCACGCCGCTCGAACGCCAGTTCGGTCGAATCGCAGGTATCACCGAAATGACATCGGCGAGCTATCTCGGCACTACCCAGATCACGTTGCAATTTGACTTAAACCGTAATATCGATGGCGCGGCACGGGACGTTCAAGCGGCGATCAATGCAGCCCGCAGCTACTTGCCTACGAATCTGCCAAGCAATCCGACCTATCGCAAAGTGAACCCCGCTGATACTTCAATCTTCCAGATTGCCCTGACATCGAACGTTTACGACCGGGGACGACTGTACGACGCCGCTTCTACAATCATGCAGCAAAAGCTGTCACAGATTCCGGGTGTGGGGCAGGTCTTCGTAGGCGGCAGCTCTCTTCCCGCGGTTCGTGTTGATATCAATCCCACGCAATTGAATAGCTATGGGCTCGGTCTTCAGGATGTCCAAGCTATGCTCAGCCAGCAGAATGCCAATCTGCCAAAGGGCCAGATCTGGGACAACAATACGACCGCGAACATACTGACGAACGACCAACTTCTAAAGGCCGACTACTATAAGAATCTGGTCGTTGGGTATCACAATGGGGCCGCGATCAAGCTGTCGGATATCGCGGACGTGCAGGACTCGGTCGAGAACATTCGTGCGGCGGCGTTTTTCGACGGCAAGCCTTGCATCACCATGCAAATCTTTCGCCAGCCGGGTGCCAACATCATCGATACAGTCAACCGCATTCGAGAAGCTCTGCCTTCTCTGAAAGCTTCGATTCCTTCGGCAATTAACATTGCCATTACCATGGACCGAACCGTTACGATTCGGTCGTCGGTTCGGGAAATCGAGCGGACCCTTCTCATTTCCATCGTGCTTGTCATACTGGTGGTGTTTGTCTTTCTCCGAAGCGTACGCGCTACGTTGATTCCAAGTGTTGCGGTACCCATTTCTCTTATCGGTACGTTCGGCGTGATGTACCTATGCGGGTACAGCATCGACAATCTCTCTTTAATGGCGCTTACCATTTCCACTGGTTTTGTTGTGGACGACGCGATTGTGGTGATCGAGAACATCAGCCGGCATGTGGAGCAGGGGATGCAGCCGATGCAGGCCGCTTTGCACGGCGCTCAGGAAATTGGCTTTACCGTTCTTTCGATGACGACCTCGCTGGTCGCGGTCTTCATTCCAATTTTGCTCATGGGTGGCATTGTTGGGCGCCTGTTCCGGGAGTTTGCAGTAACGCTTTCCGTGGCTATTCTCGTTTCGCTGCTTGTCTCGCTCACCATGACGCCCATGATGTGCTCCAGGCTCCTCAGACGAGAGCAAGATGAAAGTCACGGCATGGCTTACCGTGTCAGCGAGAAATGTTTCAATTTCTTGGTCCGCGCGTATGACCGCGGTCTCACTTGGGTACTGGGACACGAAGCATTGACGCTGGGAGTTTTGTTGCTTACTGTGGCCGTCAATGTGTATTTGCTGGTAATCGTGCCGAAGGGGTTTTTTCCATTGCAAGACAATGGGACCTTGGGCGGTGGCGTAAGGGGCGCGCAAGACACCTCGTTTCAAGCCATGCAGGCGATGACCGATCGCTTTGTGAACATCATCAAGTCCGACCCAGCGGTTTCCACGGCAGTCGTCTATACAGGCGGCAACGGGCCAACGAATGGGGGGTTCGTGAGCGTAGTCTTGAAGCCCCTCGAAGAAAGGAAGCTTACTTCCAGCCAGGTGATCGATCGTCTGCGGCCCAAATTGAACGCAGTCCCCGGGGCGCGGGTCATCTTGCAAGCCGGCCAGGATTTGCGCATTGGCGGCAGAGCGGCAAATGCACAATATCAATATACTCTCCAAAGCGAAAACGTCGACGATTTGGTCAAGTGGGGCCCCATTCTTTTTGAACAGATAAAGAAAATTCCCGAGCTGACCGACGTGGATACGGATCAGCAGAATAGTGGCCTTCGGGCCCAGCTCGTATATGATCGCAAGACGGCTTCGCGGTTGGGTATCACTCCGCAGTTGATGGACAAGACTCTCTATAATGCCTTCGGCCAATCTCAGGTATCGACGATGTACACGTCGCTGAATCAGTATCACGTCGTGATGGAAGTGGCGCCAAAGTTTTGGCAGAGTCCTGAGGGATTGAACGCCATCTATATCCACTCTCCATCTGGAGGCGTCGTTCCGCTGAGCGCGGTAGCCCATTTCGAACCCAAAATCGCGCCGCTGGCCGTGAACCATCAGGGACAGTTTCCCTCTGTCACTGTTTCGTTCAATCTCGCACCCGGTGTTGCGCTGAGCGACGCCTCCAGGATCATTGATGACATGGAGCAGAAGATCAATCTGCCGCCAACTATTCACGGCATGTATTCGGGAACACTGCAAGCCTATCAAGAGGCGCTTGCAAGTGAACCGATTCTGATCATCACCGCGTTGCTGGCGGTTTACATCGTCCTGGGCATTCTCTATGAGAGCTACATCCACCCGATAACGATTCTTTCGACCCTTCCTTCTGCAGGCGTGGGAGCAGTCGTGGCATTGATGTTATTCCACATGGATCTCAGCGTCATAGCACTCATCGGCATCATTTTGCTGATTGGCCTGGTTAAGAAAAATGCGATTCTGATGATCGACTTCGCCCTGGCACAGCAGCGGAATTATGGCAAGACTCCGAAGGAGGCCATTTACGAGGCATGTTTGCTGCGTTTTCGCCCGATTCTCATGACCACTATGGCGGCCCTGCTGGGTGCGCTGCCCCTGGCCTTGGGAACGGGAACGGGCTCAGAGCTGAGACGGCCCCTTGGTATTACGATCATCGGGGGTCTCATCTTCAGCCAGATGCTTACGCTTTTTACTACGCCGATCGTTTACTTATACATGGATCGCTTCGGCTTGTGGTGGCAGCACGCTCATAAACGGTCTCTGTGCATAACCCCGCAAGAGGCAGACTGAAACTGCAAGAATTCCGAGAGAGAAGAGGCGAATGTCCAGAAGACTCCCGGTTGTTGCGCTCATCAGCGTTGTGGTCGTCGGTGGATGCACCGTGGGCCCGAAATATCACACTCCGTCGGTGCAAGCCCCGGCCGCTTACAAGGAACTCACTCCTGCCGAGCTTAAGACGACCGACGGGTGGAAGGTGGCGCAGCCGTCCGACAACGTGCTTCGCAGCGACTGGTGGCAGATGTTTAACGATCCGGAGCTGAACAGCTTGGAAGCGCAAGTGAATGTTTCAAACCAAAGCATCGCCGCGGCCACTGCAAGCTTCTTTGCCGCGCGTGCGATTGTAAGAGAGGTTCGATCGCAGTATTTCCCGACGGTCTCAACCAACCCCAGCATCTCCGAATCTCGGCAAGTGTCCCCACGGGGAGGCTCTAGCCAAGCATCCCAGGGCCCGGACTATCTCTTGCCGTTTGATGCATCCTATGTCCCTGATTTATGGGGACGCGTTCGGAATGCAGTCAGGTCCGCTTCCGCTGCGGCGCAGGTAAGCGCCGCTGATCTTGAGTCGGCTCGGTTGACGGTTCATGCGGATCTTGCGGTGGATTACTACGACCTCCGTGCACAGGACGGCCTTAAACAGGTGTTGGATTCGACGGTGATTGCCTATCGAGAATCGTTGCGATTGACGACGGCTCTATATGAAACGGGAATCGACTCCGACGAAGCGGTTGCACAGGCCGAAACGCAGCTCGAGACTGCTGAGGCAGAGGACACCAACCTTGGCATCCTGCGCAGTCAATACGAACATGCAATCGCGCTGTTAGTGGGGCAACCTGCTTCGACCTTTTCGATTCCCATGGAACCCTTGAAAGCGAATCCACCGGCGATCCCTTTCGGCGCACCTTCACAGCTTCTTGAACGGCGTCCTGACATTGCCGCAGCCGAACGCAGTGTTGCTGAGGCAAACGCTCAGATCGGTATCGCCAAGGCCGCGTTCTACCCCACGGTCACGCTGCTGGCCTCAGGAGGATTCGAGAGCGGTTCGATCACCGATTGGTTTACGTGGCCCAGTCGTATCTGGTCGGTCGGACCCAGTGTGGCAGAAACCATTTTTGAAGGAGGATTGCGCAGGGCTACCGATCAGCAATTCGAAGCGGCCTATGATGAAACCGTGGCGAATTACCGTCAGACGGTCTTGACGGCCTTTCAGCAGGTAGAAGACAACCTATCGTCCCTGCGAATCCTTTCTCAAGAGATTCAGCAGCAAGATACTGCGGTTCGATCGGCGGAAAGAAACCTCTCGCTAGCGACGGAGCGTTATCGGCTAGGGATTGACCCCTATCTCAATGTCATCACGGCGCAAACTACCTTGTTGAGCAACCAACAAACGGCCGTCAATCTTCGGCTGCAGCAGATGACGTCCAGTGTCCAGTTGATTGAGGCATTGGGCGGCGGTTGGAATGCTTCTCAATTGCCTTCCCCGAGTGCGCTTGCCTCCAGTTCGTCGCCTCCAAAACCGACTCCGTAACCTGCGCGTGTTGCCAAAGCGTGCCTTAGGCACAACTCCTCCACTCCGAAGGGCAAGGAAGGCTGCCGTGGTGTGTATAATGATTTTCGTAAGAGGACATCCGGCCTCTGCCCTGGCAAATTGGGTCGGTGCGCGATTGAGCGTGTTTCTGCAACGGAGGCTGGGAGCTTGAATTTCCCCCAGATGGATGCCGGAACTTCAGTTCTGGCGCTAAGCCGCGTCGTGATCGAGGGCATCGAACCACAAATCGACGGCGGAAGGTTCCCGATCAAGCGAATACAGGGGGACCGCGTCGCGGTCGAGGCAGACATTTTTGCGGATGGGCACGAGCTACTGAACGCCGTGTTGCTCTATCGCCTCTCGGGCGAACGGGAGTGGTGCGAAGCGGCGATGCATCCTCTCGGGAATGATCGCTGGCTCGGCGAGTTCCGGGTCATGAAGTTGGGGCAATTTATTTACACCATTCATGCCTGGATCGACGAATTCCAAACATGGGCCCGCGATTTCAGGAAGAAGTACGATGCCGGGCAGGACATTGCCGTCGATCTCCTTATGGGAGTGGATCTTATCCAGGCAGCTGCTGTGCGGGCCGGCGGTGCGGATTCCCGGAAGCTTGCTGAATTTGCTGCGGGACTAGTAGATATTTCCGCAAAAGATGGACAAGCTGCTGCCGAGCAGATCCTGCACGCGGAACTGTCTGAACTGATGGCTCGATATTCCGACCGCAGCTCTGCCACAACGTACCCGCAGGAGTTGGGCGTCACAGTGGACCGCGAAAAAGCGCGCTTCAGTACTTGGTACGAAATGTTTCCGCGCTCATGCACGTCCAGACCAAACAAACACGGCACATTTCGCAATTGTATTGACCGGCTCGACTATATTTCGGAAATGGGCTTTGATGTCCTTTATCTGCCGCCGATCCACCCGATTGGATATTCCGGACGCAAAGGGAAAAATAACGGTTTCCCGCCCTTGCCAGACGACACGGGCAGTCCTTGGGCGATTGGTTCGGAAGAAGGGGGACACAAGGCTCTCCATCCACAACTCGGAAACCTGGACGATTTCAAGCGATTGCAGACCGAGGCGGCCGAGCGGGGCATCGAGATTGCTCTCGATCTGGCTTTTCAATGCTCGCCCGATCACCCGTACGTTCGAGAACACGAAGAGTGGTTTCGTCACCGGCCAGACGGTTCCATACAGTACGCTGAGAACCCGCCCAAGAAGTATGAAGATATCTTTCCGCTCAATTTTGAAAATGAACATGCCAGCAATCTCTGCGAAGAGCTGAAGAGCGTCGTACTGTATTGGATTGAGCAGGGAATTAAAATATTTCGCGTCGATAATCCTCATACGAAACCCTTTTCTTTCTGGGAATGGTTGATCGAAGAGGTTCGCCGCGATTATCCGGATACAATTTTTCTTGCGGAAGCCTTCACGCGCCCAAAAGTAATGTACCGGCTGGCCAAGCTCGGTTTCACGCAGTCCTATACGTATTTCGCATGGAAGAACACGAAATCGGAGATTACCGGATATTTTACGGAGCTGACTCAGGCGCCGGTCCGCGAATTTTTTCGCGCGAGCCTTTGGCCCAATACGCCCGATATTTTGAATCAATACCTTCAGGATGGGGGACGCCCTGCTTTTATGTCCCGCCTGGTTCTGGCCGCTACGCTGGGCGCGAGCTATGGGATTTATGGCCCCACATACGAATTATGCGAGAACCGTACGATGAAGCAGGGCAGCGAAGATTATCTGGATTCTGAAAAATATCAGATCCGAGTCTGGCCTCTCGACAACCCCGGCAGTCTTCGTAGCCTGGTTGCGCGAGTAAATGCAATCCGGCGGGAAAATCCAGCCCTGCAAAGCGATCGCAGCCTGCGCTTTTATCCGTTGGACAACGATCAGCTGATTGCGTATGCCAAAACGACGGAAGATTTAACCAATATCATCCTCGTGATTGTGAATCTGGATTTTCGTTACAAGCAATCCGGCTGGGTGCAAATGCCTCTCGATGATTTGCGTCTTGATCCCAGCCGGACTTTTCAGGTGCACGAATTGCTTACTGGCGAGCATTATCAGTGGCGTGGGGCGAGAAATTATGTCGAATTAGATCCTGCTCGAATGCCGGCGCACATATTGAAGGTGCGCTGACGACTCAGTCCAAACGGTTTAGGTGCTTTGATTGCTTCGTTAAATCCGGAGCTAGGAGAACGTCAAGCAGTGTCTGATCCTGTTCAGTCCCTCTGGTATAAAGATGCGATCATTTATCAGCTGCATGTACGCACCTTCTCGGATAGCAACAATGACGGCATTGGGGACTTCCCCGGCCTCATGCAGAAACTGGACTACTTACAGGACCTGGGAATTGACGCCCTCTGGCTCATGCCGTTTTTCCCTTCACCGTTGCGCGATGACGGTTATGACATCGCTGATTACACATCCGTTCATCCAAATTACGGATCGATTGAAGACTTCAAAGGGTTTCTCAAGGCCGCTCATAGCCGGGGGATCCGAATCATCATCGAACTCGTTCTGAATCACACGTCCGACCAACACGCATGGTTCCAGGAAGCGCGCAGCTCCCGGAACAATCCGAAGCGCGACTGGTATGTTTGGAGCGAAACGGATGATCGCTACAAGCAGGCACGCATCATCTTTCTCGATACGGAAATGTCCAACTGGGCCTGGGATCCCGTATCGAAATCCTATTATTGGCACCGCTTTTTCAACCATCAGCCCGACCTGAATTACGACAACCCTGCCGTCTTTGAAGCAATGTGGGCCGTCATGAAGTTCTGGTTGGACATTGGAGTGGACGGGTTCCGGCTCGATGCGGTTCCTTACCTCGTGGAGCGCGAGGGGACCAATTGTGAGAATTTGCCCGAAACGCATGCGATCATTCGTGAGTTGCGGGCACGGCTGGATGCGGAGTATCCGGACAAAATGCTTCTGGCTGAGGCGAACCAGTGGCCCGCTGATGTCTCGGCTTACTTTGGAAGCGGTGACGAATTCCACATGGCATTCCACTTCCCGCTGATGCCGCGGATTTTCATGGCGGTGCAGCTGGAGGACCGGAAACCCATTATCGAAATCCTGGAGCAAACGCCGCAGATTCCTGATCGTTGTCAGTGGTGCATTTTCCTCCGCAATCACGACGAACTCACTCTGGAGATGGTCACCGACGTCGAACGGGACTACATGTACGAAGGGTACGCCAAGGACAAGACGATGCGTCTTAACCTTGGCATCCGTCGCCGCCTGGCGCCAATGATGGACAATGACAGGAGACGGATTCAGCTTCTAAATGTATTGCTGATGTCGATGCCGGGCGCTCCCATCATTTATTACGGCGACGAAATTGGCATGGGGGACAACGTTTACCTAGGAGATCGCAACGGTGTGCGTACGCCGATGCAATGGAATGGTGGCTGGAACGCCGGATTCTCTGGCGCCGACCCCGAACGCCTGTATTCGCCCCTCATTTCGAACCCAGTGTATGGTTATCAGGCCATTAACGTGGAATCCCAGTTGCGGTCGCGGCATTCACTCCTCTCCTGGATGAAAAAACTGATTGAGGTGCGCAAGTCTACCCGCGTCTTCGGCCGGGGTTCCATTGAATTCTTGCAGCCTTCGAATCACAGGGTTCTGGCCTATGTCCGGCAATTAGGCGACCAGCAAATCTTGATTGTGAACAATCTCTCAAATTCGGCGCAGGCGGTTGAATTGGATCTTCGGGCGTATAAGGGGAGCATTCCTATCGAGATGTCCGGCCGAAATCTGTTCCCGCGAATTGGAGATTTGCCGTATTTATTAACCATGGGATCCTATGAATCCTACTGGTTTCGCCTGCGTCGGCTTTGATCATCTGACTTGCAGATAGCAGCGGTGGTGAACACGCGGAATTAAAGCGCGGCGTGCAGGAGATGTCATTGCCCGAAGAATCTTTCCTTACGGATGATTTGCTTCGCCAATTCATGAGTGTTGGCGAGGTGGATATTCTTGTCGGGATTCCTTCGCACAATCATGCTGAGACGATTGGTCACACAGTGGAAGAGATTGAAGAAAGCTTCCAGCATGAATTTCCCCGAGAAAGGGTAGTCATTATCAATGTCGATGGTGGATCTCAAGATGGCACGTCCGAGATTTTCCTCAAAGCGAGTTCTCACAAGAATTCCAATTCGCGTGGCCTGACCTCGCTTCGCACCGAACACCGAGTGGTGACACGTTACGACACGGCCTCGCCTGGAATGGCCTTCAAGACTCTGGTGGCTGCAGCGGATCTCCTTCGAGCAAAAGCATGTGCGGTCGTCTCGCCTGGCACGTCCAATCTAAGCGCCGAGTGGATCGGGAAATTGCTTCGACCCGCTTATCTGCAGAACTTTGACTTCGTCGCTCCGCTCTACACCCGTCAGAGATATGACGGTCTGTTGGTGCGGATTCTTCTGTACCCGATGACCCGCGCCATTTTCGGCCGTAGAATACGCGAGCTCCATTCGACCGAGCTCGGATTTTCCGGCCGGCTTGCCAGCATGTGCCTGAGCCAAGATGTCTGGCACGAGAGGACTGTCCAGGAATTGCCGGAGACTTGGATGGCTATTACCGCCATTGCGTCTGACTTTCCGTGCTGCCAATCCTATCTGGGACCGAAGCTGCGGTCTCCAGCGTCCAGAACGGATATTGTCACTGCCGTCCGCCAAGTCCTGGGGACCCTGTTCTGGTGCATGGAATCTTACCAGCCGGTTTGGGTGCAGCGAACCGGTTCGGAGTCAGTTCCGACCTTCGGGCCCGATCACGAGATTAGCGAAGAACGACCCAACGTGAACCGGGAAAGGATATTCGAACTATTCCGGAGCGGCGTCGCGGAGCTTTCGCCGATTTTGAAAACCATCCTGGCTCCCGATACGAATGAGGCCATCCAGCGCGTCGCCACCATGGACGAACGAAACGCTTGTTTTGACAATGCGCTTTGGACAAGAACGCTCTATGATTTTGCGGCATCGTATCACCACACGACGCTCAATCGGGATCACCTGATCCAGTCGTTCGTTCCGCTCTATCGCGGAAAAGTCCATTCCTACCTGTTGCAGCACGAGAGCTCCTCCGCGGGCGAAATCGAGGCCGACTCGGAAAATCTCTGCCTTGAATTCGAACGCCAGAAGCCTTATTTGGTTCAACGATGGAAGGTACAGAGTGAGGTGAAGCCATGAACGACACCATTCTGCAAGGGTTGGCGCAAGCCTATGGAAATCTGGTCCACATGGTCGCTGACTTTCTGCCACGGCTTGTGGTCATGGTAACCATCATCTTGGTCGGGCTGTTGGTTGCGTTTATTCTCAAGAATATTCTTCGTTCCATTTTGCATTTGACGAAGCTCGATCGCATTTCCGAAGAGGCGGGAGCCTCCCACGTGCTTCGGAAGGCAGCCATGCCTTCCATGACGGAGTTTCTCAGCCGGTCACTATTCTGGATGACGTTTCTGGGTTTCATCCTGATCGGGATCAGCGTCCTCGGTATCCCAGAACTCCAGGAACAGATTGCGCGCCTCTTCGAGTTGCTGCCGCAGATATTCGTCGCGATTGTGATTCTGTTTGTCGGAGTACTGGTAGCAAACTTCCTCTCGCGAGCGGCGCTGCTCACCGCGGTGAATGCGGGGTATCGGTCTCCGAGCGTCTGGGGCGGACTGGTACGTTTCATGATCTGGATTCTGGCGATCTCGATGGCTCTCGAACAGGTCGGATTAGCGAGGCAAACCGTCGTTACGGCCTTTTCGATCGTCTTCGGAGCCATAATGCTGGCGGTTGCTATTGCCTTTGGTCTTGGTGGGCGCGACTTGGCTCGCCAGACACTCGAGAGGTACCTCGGCGATAAGAGACCGGAAAGCGAACATGAAAAAGAACAAGAACCATCGCCTTTGTAAGCGCTCTTGATCTTGACCGGCCACAGGATACGATCCACCATGGAATGAGACGTTGCGCGCATTGGGATTCGGTGCGGAGAAACGAATGTCTCTTCGTGATGATATACGAACATCTCTTCCCTCTCAGTTGCCACAATTCTTGACGAATCAGCGATGGTTCAGAGGAAAAGCGCGTGAGATACGCTCGACCGAGGTTGTTGACATTGTTCCATTAGAAAGTAATCAGTTTGAAGCATTTGTTCTCCTGGTCCGCGTTGAATACGCCAGCGGTTCCGATGAGACGTACATCCTTCCGATGACGTCCGTGGCGCATATGGCATCGCCCCCTCCGAACGACATTTCTTTTCTTGTGGCGCGCAACTCGGAACGCAATAAAGAGGTGATTCTGACCGACGCCTCTCAGAACGAAACTTTCTTACTGTGGCTCTTGGACGCGATCGAGGCCCAAAATATCCAGCCGGGAATAAGCGGTCAAATTCGCGCGGAGCACACAAATATTTTCCAGAAGCTCCGGTCCGGTTCCAGGGATGGCCCGCACCCGGTACTGATGAAAGGAGAACAAAGTAATACCTCCATTAATTATGGAGACCGCTTCATTCTGAAGCTATTCCGTCACCTCGAAGAGGGAATCAATCCGGACCTGGAGATTGGATTATTTCTTACGGAGAAGTCTCATTTCCGCAACGTGGCGCGCGTTGCAGGTTCGCTCTTTTACCACTCTGGAGACCGCGAGCCGACGACCCTTGGCATCCTGCAAGAATTTATACCCAATCAAGGCGATGCCTGGCGTTTTACGATGGGCGGCCTCTCCGGTTTCTGGGAACAGGTTTCTGCATATTCCAAAGGCCCTCCCGCTGAATCCGCAACAGAAGGCTCGGGCTTGTCTTACGATCAAGATACTCCGTCGCTCGCCATTGCCTGGATCGGTCCCTATCTCGACGCGATCGGTCTGCTCGGCCGGCGAACCTCCGAGTTGCACTTGGCGCTGGCAAGTGATCTGTCTGATTCAGCCTTTGCTCCGGAGGCATATACACCTTCCCTCCATGGGGAATTTGAGAATTCAGCCCGGGAGATGACCGAGCGCAATCTCGCACTCCTTAGAACGAAGCTCCACGAATTACCGGATGAGATGCGCGATTACGCAAGCGGCCTTCTTCGTCGTAAGAAGCAAATACTGGAACAATTGCAATCGACTCTCGACATACGGAACGGCGGGATGCGAATCCGAATCCATGGCGACTATCACTTAGGACAAGTCCTTTATACCGGTTCCGATTTCGTCGTGATCGATTTCGAGGGCGAGCCCATGCGGTCGCTATCGGAACGCCGCATCAAGCGATCACCGCTTCAGGACGTTGCCAGTATGCTGCGCTCCTTTCATTATGCTGCGTTTGCTCAATTGCTGGCTCCTTTGGCTGAGTCCGCACGGCCAAAAGACTTCCGGGCGCTGGCTCCATGGGCCAACATTTGGTACAAGTGGGTGACAGCTCGTTTCTTAAATACCTACTTGAAAAATGCCAATTCCACGGCCTTTTTGCCTCCAGGCCGTAAGGAGATCTCTGCAATATTGAAACTTTACCTTCTTGAGAAGGCGATCTACGAACTGGGTTACGAACTCAACAATCGGCCCGCGTGGGTCGCTATTCCCTTGGCAGGAATTTCGGGGCTACTCGATCAATCGGTGTGAATCTTATTTAGGAAAGCAGGAAGGAAGAACGCAGGGTACATGTGCCTTCTCAGCGCCCTTATATACTGGCGATACGGTGCTTCCCTCAGCGCGGCGAAGGCGTCGAATTCGCCAAGCGGAACTCCACAGTGACGTCTTCCATGCTTTCGATGGGGTGCCCATCCAGAAACGTTGGGCCGTAGCGCCAGTCCTGAACAGCATTGATTGCGGAAGCTACGAGGCCCGGTGGTCCGCTCAGCAGCTTAACGGTCTCGACAACCCCGTTCTCCGCGACGACAGCCTGTAATCTTACTGTGCCCTCGATTCTGCGCCTAGCCGCTTCGGGCGGATAGACAGGTTGCCGGATCGAAGTGAGCTGGCCAATTTGCAAGGTACTACCCGACGAATCTGGATCTGGCGCAGGTGCATTCCGAACGGAGTCAAAATGAGAACGGATGGCGACCGTGCCTAGGGGAGTTATCGCACCCTGCGATGAAGGGAATCCCGTTCGATTCTTGTCCGTCCCACTGGTTTGTGGTGTTTGCACCGGCTCAGCACCTGGGGATGCGTTGTTCGGCGCCATTGGGACTTTCCGATTCTCTTGTGCGTACGCGTCTAACGTCCTCTCATTCTGCGGAGGCGTAGGAGTGTTATCGATCCCGCGGGCATCTGTGGATTGCCCTTCGCTGGGAATTATATTGGTACCCTGTGTTTGATGTTGCTTGGCTTCATTTCCAGAACCGGCTATTGTGCTCTCCGATTTACTTTGGATTGAGCGAGGCGTCATGCTTGGAATGACTCCACCGCCTGAGGCGGAAGGAGAACGAGAGGCGGTTTGTGTTGGGATGTCGCTGGAAGGAGCGGGCGTCTGTTGAGCCAAATCATCAGGCGAGGCCGGTTGTGCTTCGGTGTTTGGTGAGGCCGAAGGCTCAGGCTGCCGGCCAGAAGTGGTCGAGTCGGCAACCGACGGGTGCTCTGGCTGGAACAAAATGTTCTTGAGGCTCCATGATCCACGCATGATTAAGAAAGCGAGCCCCAAGCCGGCCGCAAAACAGAGGATGCTTGTCAGAATCGACCTCTTGCGAGACGGAGTCTCTGGTTGAACCTCATATCCTGAAAATGGTCTCCAATAACCCCGCGTCGGGACCTCAATGTGTATTGGGTTAGGTGCAACGGGCTGTTTTTCATGTGGCGGCGCTTCACTGGGAAACCGGGTGTTGAGAACAGGTATGTCCGGGAATCCTTTGCCCGCGTGTTTCTCAACAGTGTGCCTTGCTCCAGGGCGTTCGACCTTAGGAGTCATCGCCTGCCTCAGGATTTCCACAGGCGTCATAGCCGGGAGTTGTTCCTCGGAGCCCTTAGTATTTTTCACGGATTCTGAGGCGATCTGGTTCGTCAACTCAACGGAACCAGAGTTAGCGGCTTTTGGACCAACGTCGGAAAAAGAATTCCGATGGGTTCCCAGGCCCTCCACTGAGGACGTCGTTTTTTCGCTCGGAAACATGGCATTTAGTTCCGAGGAATTGGAGCTGCTGATAGGGTTCAGGCGAACATTCTCGGTTGTTTGTTTCGGCGCCTCCTGCAAATTTTTGGGCCGGTCTTCTTCAGCGGGAGAAAGCGGCGCAAAGGTTTCCGAACAGATCCAATCGTGAATTAGTCGGCGATTGTCTTCGGACAAATTGACAAACTGTATGCCCGCTTCTTTTCTAGACTTTCCTTGCCATACGATCTTTCCCGCCGACTTGATCCACGCCTCGGACTTTGGCAGTCGAAAGCGCATTTCCGGAAGCAAATCTTCGGCTAAAATTTGAGCTGCCTGTACCGCGATTCCGCCTTCGCTAACGTTGAGGATTAAGCCGCCGTTGCTTCGGTCGAGATCGACATAGGCCAACGACCCGATCTGGAGTCGCCTGTATTCACGCCGATCCGTAGTGTGGGGGGATTGCCCGGCGAGATTGACATGTTCAGACATCGCTTGCGTTTGTTCTGAGGAGGGCTTGGACTAGAGCTATTATAGCTTCCCGCCTCTTTCGCCTTCAAGTCCGAAGGATTCTTTGTACAATGTAAAGTGAATTTGTCGCTGCACGTTGGTTGCAAAAGAGCATTGTGCTGGTTCCGTCCGGTGTCAAAACCATCTCAATGCTAGACTGGTTGTGGCTGCTTTTTCAGGTTTGAGCTGCTGGAGATACCTAAGGTATGCGCACGGACGAACATCTGAGCCGGTGGCTGCTCCTCGTTTTGGCGCTTCCGCTGCTTTTGACAGCGCCTTCGGTCGCGCAACAGAATCCTGATGATACCGCGGCCAGCCAAGACACTACCAAAGTGCGCCCCCAGAATAAAGCCGCCTCGAAGAACAGCACGGAGCCGCCGCAGTCTTCGTCCAACGCCTCGCAGGATGCTCCGCAGGAGCCTGCCCAAACAGTCACCACGAATGGCAACCACCTCTATTCGCTAACCACCAGCTATTCTATTGAACTTTCTCCGGACTGGAGCGCGTCAAAATCCAGTGTGCCGCCCCCAGCCGGCTTGGGCGCTTATGCTCCTCCCTTCCATTTGTCGGGGAGCTTGCTCCTCTCAAATACGCAGCGAGGAGCGATTCTGCAATTCGCGACGTCCGATAATCCCTTTATCGGGCACGATTCCTATTGGCTCGATACGCAAATGCATTCGCCGAGTGGGTCGGGGATGAGCCTGCTCGACTTCTTTTTTTATTACTTCTTTCCACCTTCAGAGGCCTGCATGCACCAGGTTCTCACAACCCATGCGGATGCGAGCCGCGTGCCTCCGTCGGGGGAGTCGCCTTCTTACATGCAGGTTTATTACTCGTGCCCGGCTTCCGATACGCTTTCTGGTTTTTACTCGGCACAAATCAGCCCGGGCATTACCTTCATGAAGACGGATGAAGGCACACGTGTTTTGGCTCCCGTAGGCGATTTCTACCTGGCGCCGATGGAACAAGTCGTGACTTCGGGCATGACTTTCTTCGTGTTCGAGGCTCAGGGCTTGAATCAGGTAAGCAGTGAAGCGGCGAATCGCTTTCACCTGCCAGCAAACTCGCAGGGAGGCCAGCCCGATTTCTTTTGGGCGATCGGCGCGACAAGCCCGTTTCCGTTTGTCTCTGATCCGATCCGCAAGGACACGTCGATTCTTCACGTCGCCTATGCAAGGCTGGGCACCGGCGCAGACGCCCGATCTGAATTTTTAAGTGTGCTTCACGCAATTCAGGCTCGGTAGCTTATATGCCAAGTATTGCGCCGCGCTCTCTTGCGCTGTCTCCTCATTCTGTAAGCCAAAGGTCGATGAGACTCCGTTGCCCGGAATTGCCCTGAGAGTTTCCAGCAGTGCATCGGGCAACTGTTTCTCACTCACGCGCCAGCATTCGTAGATAGATCTCATTGCATCGAGACAGGAGAAGATCTCTTCAGGCTTCCTGAGCCACAACGAACTTTGCCGTGGTGATAGCTTGACCGACATGGCGCTGCGTGTGATCTGCCACGTGCACGAGAAGGCCGGCAACGGTTGTCGGCAGGCCCCTTGCCCCGACCTTTCTGGGCTCGGACAATTGAGCCTCTCCAAACCTTCGAATCCTGGCGGCGGCTTGCTCCAAAGCTGACACCAGTTCACCGAACAGCTCACTGCCTTTTGCACCGCTACCCATTTCCGCCTTCAGCGCAGCTATCTGTGCGGGTTCAAGCAATCGGCCCTCCGCGTAGGTTAGCAAGCGATCGATGCTGCGAGCGATATGCCGCAGGTGAAATGCGACAGGGGCCATGCCCGCGGGGCGTGCGCACAACTGTTCATCCGTCAAGCTGGCGCACCAGCGTTCCAGGTCCTCCTGCGCTAATTGTAAAGCGTGTAACACCGCTCTCTGCACCGGGGAGACCTCGGGCAACGTTCCGCGCAGCCATGGCTCAGGCAGCTTGTTTTCGCTCATTCGTTTCGATCTCCCTCCGAGTTGATCGCTCGCCCCCGAACTGCCAATCGATCAGGTGACCTTGATTAGCCAACGGACCGCGCCCCTAAGGAAACCGCAGGATGCCCCCAGTGCCCACGAAACTGCGAATGTCAGGTTGAAACAATCGCTGCGGTACTCGAAAGTATAGTCTACCAGCAGCGCAGCCACGGCAGACGAACCGACCGTGTGAGTGGGTTCACCCGTTTGTCCCAAATTTGCGACCGTTGGGACGCTCATGGACCCTTCGGTTCCCATGGGAATCGCCAAGCACCTTCCATTCGGGTGATCTGAGATTTGTGGCGAACTTGCGCTTCCGAAAGCGAAGATTTCTGCGATCCTGATTATTCTGAAACGCATTGAGCTAGCCACCACGTCTAAGCTCTCGGGGAGATTGTGGTCCATTTGATGCAAGTGAGCAGTCTACTGCGGCCGGTACTGAGCCGTCTTGGTGTCGATTCCAGGAGTCGGTGATGGCTTCTATTAAGAAGACACGAGCCCGTGCCCTCTTCTTGGCACTATGTTTCTTGAATTTATGTCTGGCGATCTCTGCTCGATCCGACCCATGGCAGCAACAATCCAACGGTTCGAGCGGGCCCGCAAAGCCCATTGGCGCGATCAAGGCCCTCAACGGAAACTCCATAACACTCGCCTCCGACGCGGGCCCAATCTTTATGGTCGTTGTTCAGGATAACACTCGACTGGTCCGCATTGAGCCGGGAGCCAAGGATTTGAAAAATGCAGTTGCGGTTCAGTTGAGGGATTTGCAGGTGGGAGACCGGATTCTTGCCCTGGGTCAAATTTCAGAAGATGGACGTTCCGTTGCGGCTTCCTCCGTAATTGTCATGAAAAAGGCCGACGTGGAGTCGAAGCAGGAGCGCGATCGCCAGGATTGGTTCAGGCACGGCGTGGGCGGGCTGGTGAGTTCGGTTGATCCATCCACGGGAACGATCACGATTTCGACCGTGTCGCTCAACAGTTCCAAGACTATCGCTGTTCACACTTCGGCAGCCACTATTGTGCGCCGCTATGCTCCGGACTCGGTGAAGTTCGACGACGCCAAACCCAGTTCGCTCGGTCAAATCAAACCGGGCGATCAGCTTCGTGCACGGGGGACACCAAGCGCAGATGGAAACGATATCGCTGCGGACGAAGTTGTTTCGGGCTCGTTTCGAAACATTGAAGGCACCATCTCTTCTATCGATGCGGTTTCCGGCACCCTCAGTGTGATGGATCTGATGACCAAGAAGACGGTATTGGTGAAGGTCACCGCCGAATCGCAACTTCGCAAGCTGCCTCCTGTAATGGCGCAGTTCATGGCCATGAGACTGAAAAATACGCTTTCGGAAGGCGGATCAAGCACGGCTGGAAAGGTTGCCGCCCAATCACAGGCATCAGGCTCGTCGGCGAACAAAGAAGCGCGACCGGAGGGAGATGCAGCGCGAGGAGGACGAGGCGGCGCTGGTGCCTTTGGCGATCTTTCGCAGATGCTGAGCCGTGTTCCGTCTGTCACTCTGGCTGATATGCAAAAAGGTGATGCAGTGATGATCGTATCAACGGAAGGCAATCCTAGAGAGGCTGTTACTGCTATCACCTTGGTGGCTGGCGTCGAGCCGATATTGGAAGCATCGCCAAGTGGCAGTCAATCCATGATCCTTCCACCTTGGACCTTTGATGCGCCGGCCGCCGATACAGCGCAGTAGCGAGGAATCGTGTTGAGAAATCGTGGTGGTCTCCGGGGAGGAGAAATAGAGGGCCGAAGTCTCGTCGTGTCTGCTCGTGTTGTGGCCGTGCTATTTATAGCCCTCCTTTGCACGAACCGTTCGCCCGCGCAGTCGGGCACTGGCACAGTGCGCGGCCAGGTAACCGATCCATCCGGCGCGGCAGTGCCCGGTGCGACGGTGGAGGTTACGGCACTCGGCGTGCAAACATTGACCACGAGCTCCGGCCGGGACGGTCGGTACGAAGTGAAGGGTTTGACGCCGGGGCAGTATTCCGTGATGGTTAGCGCAAAGGGTTTTGATGTTTACCAAAGCCCTGAAGTGCAGGTGGCCGCTGGCCAAGTCGAGAAAATTGACCTACCACTCTCGATTGAGAAAGAGCAGCAGAAAGTAGAAGTCACAGGCCAGGCCAGCGCGCAGCTCAGCGTCAGTCCGGAAAACAATGCGGGAGCCATCGTTCTCTCTGGGAACGATCTCGATCAGCTCTCTGATGATCCCGATCAATTGCAATCCGATCTGGAAGCCCTGGCGGGCCCGTCTGTGGGGCCCAATGGCGGCCAAATGTACATCGACGGCTTTACCGCCGGCCAGTTGCCTCCCAAGTCCTCCATTCGCGAGGTGAGGATCAATCAGAATCCCTTCTCGGCGGAATACGACAAGCTCGGCTACGGCAGAATCGAGATTTTCACCAAGCCTGGCACTGACCAATTTCACGGGCAATTCTTTGTCCTCGGCAACGATTCTGCCTTCAACTCGCGAAGCCCCTTTTTAGGAGATGCCCCGCTGCCTGGCTATTACACCACTCAATACAACGGTAGCATCGGCGGTCCGTTGAGCAAGAAAGCTTCGTTCTTCTTTACGGTACAGCGCCGGAACATCAACGATGTTGAGGTGGTGAACGCGAGCACGGAAGCGAGTGATCCGACTTTCCGATTCATTCAAGGTGTTGCAAACCCGCGCACTCGGACGAACATCAGTCCAAGGCTCGACTACCAGGTCAGCACAAACAACACCCTTTCGGTGCGTTACCAGTATTATCGGGATACCGCTGCAAACGACGGCGTCGGTGAGTATGCGCTCCCTTCGCAGGGATATAATCTCCTCACGACTGAGCAGACGCTTCAGGTGAGCGACACCCAAATTTTTGGCGGAAAGATCGTCAATGAAACACGCTTCCAGTATCTTCGTGATGCGAACAGCCAGGCGCCCCAGTCGGTAGATCCTGCAGTAATCGTGGCGGACGAATTTACAAGTGGTGGAAGTACTTTAGGGACAATCGTTGGCAGCCAGAATCATTACGAATTTCAGAATTACACTTCCATTGCATTTGGGAAACATTTTATGAAATTTGGAGCGCGACTCCGCGACCTTCTGGAAACGAACAGCTCTACCGCCAATTACAACGGAACGTTCTTCTTTCCGTCTCTGGCTTCCTATCAAGCGAACAATCCGGTTCAGTTCTCGCTTACCGCCGGCCTTCCAGAGGCCTCGGTTGATCTTTTTGATGCGAGCCTCTACATTCAGGATGATTGGCGCTGGCGTCCCAAGGTCACGCTGAGCGCCGGTTTGCGATTCGAGACACAAAATGACATATCAGACCACGATGATTGGGCTCCGCGGTTTGGCTTAGCCTGGGGAATTGGCGGTGGTAAAACAGGCGCCCCCAAGACGGTCCTGCGAGCGGGTTGGGGGATCTTCTACGATCGCTTCACCGACGACCTGATTCTTCAAGCAGAGCGGCAAAATGGCGTGACGCAGCAGCAATACATCGTTACCGACCCCACTTTTTTCCCGAATATCCCGCCCGTCAGTACGCTGCAATCCGCTCAGACAGGTGTCCCGACGATCTACCGGGTTGCTCCCAATTTGCACGCCCCGTACACGATGCAAACTGCCGTTAGTCTTGAGCATCAACTTTCGTCCAGCGTCAATGTAAACCTCACATACGTGAATGCGCGGGGTGTTGATCAGTTGCTTACAAACAACATTAACGCGCCGCTCCCAGGGACCTATATTTTTGGACAGCGTACCAGCGGGGTGCGGCCGCTTGGAATTCTTGAAAACATTTACGAGTATGAATCCGCGGGAATCTTCAAACAGAATCAGCTCATTGCCAATTTCAATATTCGAGCCGGCGCAAAGCTCTCACTATTCGGGTACTACTCGTTGAACTATGCCGACAGCGACACCTCTGGGCCGACGAGTTTCCCTTCAAATCCTTATAACATCAGTGCCGATTACGGCCGCGCGGGTTTCGATGTTCGCGATCGGGCCTTCATAGGTGGATCCATCACGCTGCCGCGAGGGTTCCGCATCAGTCCCTTCATGGTGGCTACTTCCGGCGCCCCGTTTAACGTCACCACAGGCACGGATCTGAATGGTGATTCGATCCTGAATGACCGGCCTGCCCTTGTGTCGGCTTCACCCTGTGCGAATCAAGTCGTACCGATTAATCAGGTATGTACACCATTGGGCATTTTTGGCACCTTTCCATCCGCTGGCCAGAAAATTATCCCGATAAACGCATATACCGGCCCCAGTCAATTCACCATGAACGTGCGCGTCTCCAAAACGTTTGGTTTTGGTGCCAGAAAAGAAGCTGGAACAGCAAGCTTGCCTGGTGGCCCCGGCGGAACAGCCGGATTCGGCCGAGGGATCGGCGGTGGCCGGGGCGGTGGTGGAGGTCGCGGCGGTGGTCCCGGTCGGATCGACGGAACGAGCAACCAGCGCTATAGCCTCACACTTAGCGTCAACGCGCGAAACTTATTCAATATTGTGAACGATGCTCCACCGGCCGGAAGTTTAGGGTCGACGAACTTCGACAAGTCCAACTCTATCGCAGGCGGAGCGTTTGGGAACACTGCCGCCGTCCGAATGATTCAGTTGCAGGCAGAGTTTAGTTTTTAGTCCGGCAGTATTGGATCTCATGGCGATTTTTCGTCACCTTTTCCCGTCACGGACCAATATCCCTCTCGACGTGCATTGCCGCCCGGGCTACCGCCTGGGATTCAATAAGCTGGCATGGGCTAGGACGCGGATTTAACAATCAAGACTGTCGGGGTCTTCAGTGCTTGTAGAGGGCTGCTTTTTGGGCCGGATCTATGTATGTATTTCTGGGACAGCAGATGGCGGCTCTGCGAAGTTCTGGAGTCAGTGGCCGATGTGGCTTCGATTTGCATGGAAACTCATCGCGACTTCTTCTTGTCGTTCTCGCCGTTAGGGTCGCAACCGCGCATGCGTTACAGTAATGGCTTCTATCGAGGAGAAGCAATGGTCGCAATTCGCAAGAAAAGTGGGAATCTCGAGATACTGATCCGTCGCGCTGCTATCCGCAAACGAGTTCGCGAAGTGGCCCAAGAAATCACCAGAGACTTCCAGGGCAAACGCGTTCACCTAATCGGAGTTCTCAAGGGGGCGTGTATCTTTCTTTCCGATCTGGTTCGGGAAATCGATCTCGAGACGTCCATCGATTTCATCGCCGTCTCGAGCTATGGAAAAAATAAGGAATCCTCCGGACAAGTCCGCGTGCTCAAAGACCTCGATAGCAGCATCGCCGGTTTGAATGTCATCCTGGTAGAAGATATCCTCGATACCGGACTCACCCTAAGTTATCTCCTGCGAATCTTGGAGCAGCGGAGGCCGAAGGTTCTCCGCGTTGCTGCACTGCTGGACAAACCCTCCCGTCGCGTACAGCAGGTGGAAGGCGATTACATTGGCTTCGCGATCCCAGACAAATTTGTGGTGGGCTATGGTCTCGACTGCGCGGAACGCTATCGCAACCTCAAGGATGTCTCTATCCTCACTCTTTCTCCCGATTCGTAACTGGCGGAGTGTGGTGGCCGTTCTCCGCACCCCGCCCGTACCACTGGGGATTGCCGAGGTTCCACGCGTGCGAAGGCGGTGTTTCGATTGACTGCAACCTGTCTCCCGTAAATCTATGATTCCATGCCTGCTATAATATAGGCTTCTAAATTGGGGGATCTGGCTAGGTCGCTTTTGGGTCCGTCTGGCAGACGTGATAGCCGTTCTGGTTCTCCAAACAATAGAGCAGCACACCGATATTACATGGATTCAAGCGGACTCAATTCGACACTGGAGATCCCTGCGGAGACTCTCGCGGTTCTCACTGAGATCAGCGGGGACATCAATGCATCCTTGAATTTGGATGAAGTTTTGGCTAGCGCGGCAGGGCACGTCAAGCGGCTGATTGATTACGAGATCTTCTCCGTGCTATTGCTCGACGACAGCGCCAACAATCTGTACTTCCGCTTTGCCATTGGCCACCGCCTCGATGTTGTCGAGCACTGGCGAATTCCGCTTGGCGACGGCATCATCGGTGCCGCCGCGAGCATCGGGCAAGCCATCCGCGTCGGCGACGTTTCGAAGGATTCGCGCTACCTGCCTGGAGTCGATGCGGTGCACTCGGAGCTGGCCGTGCCGCTCATTGTGCACGGCCGCGTGATCGGCGTAATGGACATCGAGAGCCGCGAGCTCGATTACTTCACTCCGTCCCAACAAAACATCCTCACTCTCGTCGCGAGCCGAATCGGAACGGCGGTTGAGAATGCGCGGCTTTTCGAGAATGCGCGAAAGCAGGCCGAGACTTTACTCCTGCTGAATGAGATCGGACGCGAGGCGAATTCCACGCTGCAGGTCGAGGAAGTTTTGCGCCGCGCCGCGGAGCTGACGAAACGGCTCATCGATTACCAGATTTTTAGCATTCTGCTCTGCGACGAAACCGAGAGTGTGTTTCGGCACCGCGTCACCGTAAAATTCGGCCAGCGCGTTCAGGAAAAGTCCGCTGTTCCGCTGCATGAAGGGATCGTCGGCGCCGCTGCGTCTCTCCGCAGACCCGTCGTGGTCCCCGACGTGGCCCTTGATCCACGCTACCGCATGATCAATCCGGAAACGCGTTCTGAGTTGGCCGTGCCGATGGTCTTCAAGAACCGAGTAGTCGGTGTGATGGACCTTGAAAGCCCGCAGTTGAACTATTTCACGCCCGACCATGTTCAGGTGCTGTCCATCCTCGCCGCCCATCTTGCCGTATCGATCGAAAACGCGCGTCTTTACGAGCAAGTCGCGCGCGACGAAAGTCGCATGGAGCGCGACCTCAGCGGCGCTCGCCGCATCCAGGGTGCATTGCTGCCTGGGCTGCCAGGGCCTGAAATTGGACTCGATATCGCGGCTCGCGTAGTGTCCTCCCGCGAGCTGAGCGGAGATCTTTACGACTTTCTCCGCTACGGCCCGCAGGACCTGGGAATTGCGCTTGGCGACGTCAGCGGGAAGGGAAGCGCTGCGGCCCTTTACGGTGCGGTAGCCGTAGGTACGCTGCGGAGTTTGGGATCGCAGAAACCTCGTCCGGCGAACATGCTTCGCGCCATCAACGGTTTTCTGACGGAGCACCTGATCGAAGGTCGTTTTATGACCCTGTGTTTCGCGACCTGGAACCGCCGTCGTCGTCGGCTGCGCATCGCCAATGCAGGCCAAGAGCAGCCACTGCTCCTCCACGGGGAGAGCTGCGAGAAAATTCGCTTGGCAGGATTTCCTCTCGGGATCTTCGAGGATGTAACGTATGACGAGCGGAGCTACATTCTCGATCCGGGCGATATAGTCGTGTTCCATTCCGACGGAATCGGCGACGCCCAAAGCAGCGCCGGGGAATTCTTCGGCCACACACGCCTAATCGAAATCATTGCAAAGATCCGGCATTTGTCCGCAGGCCAGATTGCCGATCGCGTTTTGGAGGAAGCCGATGCTTTCTCGGGTGGCCGGCACCCGACGGATGATCGCACCCTCGTCGTTTTAAAGGTACAGTAATCGTCCCTGCATTGCAGGACAATCTCGCACTGCCCGTACTTTGACCGGCATTCGACGTCTCAGCGTTCGCCCCACCGCAATTTACTGCGCAAAACTTCAAAGTATGTTTTTTGCGGCGAAAGAATCAAGGCCACTTTGCTGGAAGACTTCGTGATGGCCACGCGGTCTCGCGGCTGGAGTTGACAGCCGGTTTGCCCATCGAGCGTCAGATAAACGGGCTCTTCGGCCGCCGCTATATCGATTTCCACTCGCGCCGTGTCTGGAATCACCAGCGGACGGTTGGTTAACATGTGCGGACAAATTGGGGTGATCACAAACGCATCCAAGTGGGGATGAACAATGGGGCCGCCGGCAGCCAGGGAGTAGGCGGTCGAACCTGTTGGCGTTGCGACAATCAACCCATCGGCGCGATAGAGGCCCACATGGGCGTGATCGATGTACAAGTCGAAGTCAAGCATCCGTGCCAGTGCGGCCTTGTTGATGACCGCATCGTTCAGAGCGCATTGCCGCTCGGCGCCCTGCCCGTTTCGAAGAATGTCCGCGTTCAGCATCATCCGCTCGCTCACGTGGTAGTTTCCAGCGAGTACTTGATCGAGCAGCGGATAAAGCTCCTCGCGCGTCACGCTGGTCAGAAATCCCAGGCCGCCGAGATTGACCGCAAGAACGGGCACCTGTCGGCCCCCGAGGGCTCGGGTGGCGGAAAGCAACGTACCATCGCCGCCAAGTACGATCAGAAGCTGGATTTTGTCGGCTAACGCTTCGCGTGAAACGGCTGGCGCGGCAGGAGCGATGCAAGCGTGAGTCTCCTGATCGACGAATACCTCGATTTGTCTCGCATGCAGCCAATCAATCAGCGGCGGGACCATCGACGCCACTACGTCTTTGATCGGCTTGCAGACGATGCCAACGGAGCGAATCATTCTTGCTTGTGAGTGGTGCATTATATTCTACGAACTTCCCCGCGCGTGCAGAAAAAACTCCTGGTTGCCTTCCGCGCCCGGCACCCGGCTGGCGCGCACATCCACGACTTTCAAGCCTAGCTGCGTTGCGGCCCCGACGATCCGTTCCACAGCCTTTTTATGTAACGCCTCATCCCGTACGATTCCGCCCTTTCCGACATCATGTTTTTCCAGTTCGAATTGCGGTTTGATAAGGAGCAGAAAATCGGCTCCGGGCATTGCGATCGATGCAATCGCGGGGAGCACTTTGCTGACCGAGATGAATGAGACATCCATAGTAATGAGTTCCGGCGACTCACCGATGTCTTCCGGCCTCAGATAACGAGCGTTTCGCTCGATGGCTACCACACGCTCATCTTGGTGTAGCTTCCAGTCGAGTTGGCTGATAGTTACGTCAACGGCATACACCTTGCGTGCTCCGTTTTGGAGCAGGCAATCCGTGAAGCCACCGGTCGAACTTCCGACGTCGAGGCACACTTTACCGTCCACTCTCACGCCAAGATCGTCCAACGCGCCTTCGAGCTTCAATCCGCCCCGGCTCGCGTACTTCGGAGGCTGCCCGGCAAGTTCGATCTTTGCGTCGGCGGGAATTCGAGTTCCAGGCTTCTCGACTTTTTGACCGTTCACGCGTACCTGCCCTGCCAGAAGCAGCGCCTGGGCGCGCTCACGGGATGTAGCGAGCCCGCGATCCACAAGCAAGAGATCAATCCGCAGTTTCTCGGAGTTGGATGTTCGCTGGGCGGCTGCCGAAGCTGGTGGAAGTAGTTGAGTTTTCGGTTTCATCGGGAATGACATTGAATGATATTGGAAGATCGGCATTCACGATCGTCGTGCAACGAGAAATTCTGCGAGTTGGTGCAATCGCGTGGCTCGCTCGCCATAGGAATCGAGCTCCTTTAATGCCTTGGTTTCGAGCTCGGAGGCAATGGCCCGCGACTTTTCCAGCCCATAAACAGCCGGGTAGGTGGCCTTCTGCTGGGCTTGGTCCTTCCCGGCGGTTTTTCCGAGGGCTGCGGACGATTCCTCTACGTCGAGAATATCGTCAACCACTTGAAACGCCCAGCCAATACCCTCGCCGAATCGGCGCAGCCTTTCCACGTCTCGGTCGGAAGCGCCCCCCGCAATGGCTCCTGCAACAATTGAACCGCGAATGAGCGCTGCGGTTTTTGAGCGGTGGATGTACTCGAGCGTCTCGCCATTGACCGATTTTCCAGCGGCTTCGACATCCGCAACCTGTCCGCCGACCATTCCGTTCACAGTTCCGGCCGCTGCGCTCACTTCCGCGATCACACGAACCCGGCGTGCGGGATCAACAGGGGCATTGGCCAAGGTTTGAAACGCGAGGGTCAGTAACGCGTCACCCGCAAGGATAGCCAAAGCCTCACCGAATACCTTGTGGCAAGTGGCTTTGCCGCGCCGGAGATCGTCATTATCCAACGCCGGCAAATCATCATGAATCAACGAATAAGTGTGAATGAATTCAAGCGCGCAACCCGCTTGAATGGCTGCGGGATAATCATCTGCCTTGAACAGCCGTGCCGTTTCCACGCAAAGAATCGGACGGATCCTTTTCCCCCCCGCAAAGACGCTGTACCGGATCGCGCGATGGATGGAGGCAGGGGGTGTAGTTTCTAGGGGAAGCAAGCTCTCGATAGCCTTCTCCACGGCCGCATGGTCTTCTTCGAAGAAATCGGGGAGTTTCATGCGTTGGATAGAGACGGCGCCGAAGGGGATCTGTGAGAACTATGCTTCATCTTCCGGATCGAACGGCTCAGCCGCGATCTTGCCGTCCGCCTTCTTCAATAGGATTTCCACGCGGCCTTCCGCTTCCTCGATCTGCTTCTGGCAATCACGTGATAGTTTAACGCCTTCCTCGAACAGCTTCATCGCTTCGTCGAGAGAAAGGTCCGTGCTTTCGAGGCGCTTGACGACTTCTTCGAGTCTCGCCAGCGATTTCTCGAACTCTCCCTTGCGTTGTGGTTCTGCCGGTCTATTCGTCGTTGAGCTCATTCCGCGTTCCGAGTCCTCGCCGGCATAGCCGAAGAGCAAATGGCAGCCGATTGCTCAATATAGACGCTCTGGCCAAGTCGAGCAAGTCGGGCCCTGCATGCGAACCACTGGTGCAGAGAGCCGATATTCTAACGCATGCCGGAGACTCTCAACAATGTCCGAGGCAACGGTACAGCTCAAGCCTGTTGGCCCTCTTCATAGAATGGCCCTTCAGTCGCCAGAAACCAAATCGCTTGACCGGGCAAAACCTCACGCCTTGCGCATCTCCATTGAACGTTGCACAATCCCCCATGATCCATAGATTCAACGCCGGCGTCACTTCCGCCAGGCCTTCGCAGCTCTAGTGTCATTATCGGTTACCTCATATCGATCGAAAAGCGCACCGGCTCGTCGATCCGGCCGTATCATGAAAGGAGTGCTCCCACGCGCATGCGCGCATCCATTTGAGACCGCACTAGCCTTGCCCTTTCAGTCGAAAGCCGGCGCACATTTGGCTGGAAAGACCGAGTCGTTATGAGTGCCCTTCGTCTGTTTGGTGTGCTGTTACTGATAGGCGTAAACGCATTTTTCGCCGCGGCCGAATTTTCCCTTGTTGCTGTCCGCGTCTCGCGTGTCCGGCTACTTGTGGAAAAGGGCGATCCGCGTGCGAAAATTGTGGAACAGCTCCTCGGTGATATCGGCCGCGTTGTTTCCGGTGTTCAAGTCGGGATTACGCTCGCCAGTCTTTTGCTCGGATATGTGGGTGAGATTACGCTGGTCGGTATTCTCCGCCCGTTCTTCGCCGCCATCCCGCCGCCGTGGGGGCCTGTCATAGCTCATGGCACATCCCTCGTTCTCGCCTTGGCGATTCTCACGGTTTTCGAGGTGGTTCTCGGCGAGCTCGTGCCCAAGGGGCTGAGTCTCGCGCGCGCCGAGCGGGTGGCGCTGCTCATCGCGCGGCCGTTCCAGTGGTTCCTGCACACCTTTCGTTGGGCGATTGATCTGTTGGACGGGATCGCTGAAAAAATTATCCTCGCTCTCGGAGTCGTTTCGCCGCTCAGCCATACTCTGGTGCGCTCCACCGAAGAATTGCAGGTAATGATCCAGCAGGCGCGCGACCGCGGGCTTATTCCTGCGACCGAAGTGACGCTCATTCAGAACGCAATGGAACTGGGTCAAATCCAGGTCCGTGAAGTGATGGTGCCGCGCCCGGATATGCATGCGCTTTCTGCGGACGCGAGCCTCGAGGACGCGATGAAATTATTCGCGACAACGCAGCGCTCGCGCATTCCCGTCTACGAAGGCACGCTCGATCATATCCTCGGCTTCGTCCATATCAAGGATGTGCTCTGGATCCTGCTCGACCGTGCGCGGTCCGCCCAGGACGGTTCGTCTCCGCCTCCCTTCCAGCTAAAGAGCGCGCTGCGTGACGTCTTGATCGTGCCGGAAACGAAGCCGGCCAGCGAGCTGGTCCTCGAGTTCCGCTCTCACCGCACCGGCTTGGCAATGGTGGTGGACGAATTCGGAAGCATCCTGGGATTGGTCACTCTCGAGGATATCCTCGAGCAGATGGTCGGTGAGATCCACGACGAGTTCGATGTGGTCGAGGGCCCGGTTACTTTGTCCGACGGCAGCATGATTTTCGACGCTTCCATCAAGGTTCGCGATCTGGAAACACAATATAACATCGCACTTCCGGATGATCCCTCCTATGAGACCGTAGGTGGGTTTATTCTCAACCGCCTCGGATTTATCCCGCGCGGCGGCGAGAGTTTTGAGGCGGAAGGATATCGCTTTACAGTGATGGAGATGGAGCGTCGCAGAGTATCGCGAGTCAAAATCAAGGTCTTGCGTCCTGGCGCGCGGCCGCGCATCGATACTGCCGGTCCTGCCGCAGAGCATTCCACACCGGAAAAGTCAGGGCATGCTTCCGAATCGCCCAAGGCGGAGGCTGGCGCGGAGCGACGCAAAGTATGATCCGTTATATCTCCCTGCGGCTCCTGTTCACTCTCCCCGCTCTGTGGCTCATTCTCACGATGGTTTTCCTTCTGGCTCACATCGTTCCCGGCGATCCTGCTCAGCAGATGCTCGGTGAAGGCGCGCAGGCGCAGGATTTGAATCAGCTCCGGCATTCGCTTGGATTGGATGTTCCGCTGCCTGTGCAATATGGCCATTATTTGGTGGGGATTCTCCACGGCGATCTTGGTGAATCCTTTCGCTTTCAGCAGCCTGTCGCGCGCGTAGTCCTGTCGCATTATCCCGCGACATTGGAGCTGGCGATTGTGGCCCTGTTGGTTTGTGTCGCGATCGGTATTCCCGCGGGGATGCTGGCGGCCGAGCGTCGCGGCACTGCCATTGACCACGCTGTGGGACTCTTCACCTTATTCGGGCTTTCAGTCCCGAATTTTGCTCTCGGGCCTGTGCTCATCCTGGTGTTTTCCGTGCTGATCGGGTGGCTGCCAGTTTCCGGCCGCGGTGGGATGTCGCATTTGATCTTGCCGGCCATCACGCTCGGGGCTGCGCTCGCCGCCATCTTGACGCGGATGGTGCGCACGTCCGTGATCGAAGAACTCTCCAGTGAATATGTTCGTACTACTCGCGCCAAGGGGTTATCGGAGTCGGCCGTCTTGTTTCATCATGCGTTTCGCAATGCCTTGATTCCGATTATCACCATCCTGGGACTGCAATTCGGCACCCTTCTCGCCGGCACAATTGTCACGGAGACGATTTTCTCCTGGCCTGGCGTTGGGCGTCTCGCCGTACAGGCCATCGAAGCGCGCGACTACCCGCTCTTGCAGGGTTGCATTTTGCTGATCGCAGTTTCGTATGTAATCGTGAATCTCCTGACAGATGTCGTGTACGCGGCCGTGGATCCCAGGGTGCGGTTCGAATGAGGAACCTCTATGATTTTCTCCGTCGGAATGGTCCAGGCCGCTGGGGTTTCGTGCTGTCCGTGGGGTTGATCTTCATAGCCGTCACGGCCCCCTGGATTGCTCCTGCGGATCCAACGGTCCAAAACCTTGCCGTGCGCCTCGCTGGGCCGAGTTCAGCGCATTGGATGGGCACTGACGAACTTGGCCGTGACGTTCTCTCTCGTGTCATATATGGCGGCCGCGTATCCATGTTCGTTAGCTTGAGTGTGGTGATTGGGGCGGGAATCGTGGGCCTTACGATTGGTGCTCTCGCGGGATATTTCGGGGGATGGTTTGATCGCTTCGTGAACATCGTTCTCATCAACGCTTTTCTCTCCTTCCCGGGAATTCTGCTCGCCATCGCCTTCGCCGCGTTTCTCGGCCCGGGTATCGATAAAGTGATTTTCGCGCTGATCATCACCGGTTGGGCTGGCTATGCCCGCCTTGCACGAGCGCAGATCTTACAAGCGAAGGAAATGGAGTACGTGCTCGCGGCGCGCTCCCTTGGCGCTTCGGACGCCCGCATTCTCATCCGCCATCTCCTTCCCAATATCCTTCAGCCGGTTCTCGTGCAGGCAACCATTGCCATGGCCGGTGCAATCTTGGCGGAGTCAACCCTAAGCTTCTTGGGTCTTGGCGTACTTGCTCCAATGCCAAGCTGGGGATCCATGCTCAACGACGCGCGTGGCCACCTCTTCGATGCGCCCCATCTGGTCATTTTTCCCGCGCTCGCGATCATGGTTGCCGTTCTTGCTTTTAATCTGCTGGGCGACGCTCTCCGCGACTGGATGGATCCACGCATGCGAGCCTATCTCGTCGTGACTTCTCTGGCGCGCTAGCACCGGGGATTCTGCCGACCCGCTAGAGTTCGGGGTTCTCTCAACCGTGGCTGGCACACTTTCTTCGTACTCGGATGAGGTACGGAATGTCATACTGTGGAAGTGGATTTCACTTTTAGCCGTGGAAAAATGCTCATTTCCCACACTAATGTGTTGTAGGTACAGGTGTTATCGTAAGGGTGGATGTTCCATGCTTTGGTGCTAGGCGTGCTTCCTCCGAATGTGACCGACTAGGAGCCCCATTCGATGCCTATCGCTTTTGCCGTTCTGTTGTTCCAGTTGGTTTCTGTCTCCCCGTGGATTTCCAAAGTGCCCGCACCGTCCTCTTCGCCAGCCCCGGTTGCGTTTGCAATAAACGTTCCGGATGCATCCACCAACGTCGTTGCTGTTTCTGCGAGCTCGGGCGTACCTGAGCCGGGAGCATTGGCTAAGTCGGCGAATAATGGCCACGTTTCGACCAGCGCCGCCACTTCTCTGGCAGGTTCCTCGCTTGGTGCGTCACTGCAAGATTCCCAGGCCCTTTCGACGATTCACATACCCGATTCCGAATCGGACAAACTGTCCGGCGTCACCTTGCCGGAGACGGTGCCCTCGCGTCGGAACTGGATTGTCTTGGCAATTGCGCAGCATGCCGCCGCTGCGTTTGATGCCTACTCGACGCGCGAAGCGATTGGCCACGGCGCGGTGGAAGACGATCCCCTGATTCGCCCATTCGCGCACTCGACGGGGATTTATGCCGCCATTCAAGTGTCCCCCGTCGTACTCGATTTCGTCGCGCGCCGGATGCAGCGCAGCCAGAATAATTTTATTCGCCACACTTGGTGGCTGCCGCAATCGGTAAGCACCGCCCTGTTCTTGTTTTCTGGCGTGCACAATCTGGGCGTGGCAAGCCGCCCGTAGGAATTGCTCCTTCATGTCTTACCTCTCAACCACACTCGTTTCAGGGTCTTATCCCAGGATGTGCAACAGCTTCTAGCCTTTTCTGAGTGCCGAATAGCACCTTCGGCACGAAAGCTTTTTTACAATTACAGATGGACCCTCTAACCTGAGATTCGTAGTAACATTGGGGGCATCAAGAGCTGTGCGGAGGCCTATCATGGCGATTCAGTTTCATGTTAACGGCAAGTCTCAAACGGTTGACGTCAATCCCGACATGCCGCTCCTCTGGGTTCTGCGCGACGCGCTCGGCATGACCGGCACTAAATTTGGCTGTGGCATGGCGTTGTGCGGCGCCTGCACGGTTCATATCGATGGCGAACCGACTCGCTCCTGCGTCACGCCCGTTTCCAGCGTTGAGGGCAAGAAGGTCACCACCATCGAAGGGCTTTCGTCCGACCGTAGTCATCCTGTGCAGCAGGCTTGGATCGAACTTGATGTGCCGCAGTGCGGCTATTGCCAGTCGGGACAAATCATGTCCGCAGCGGGGCTGTTGGCCAAGCATCCCCAGCCAACCGACGCGCAAATTGACGAAGCGATGACGGGGAACATTTGCCGCTGCGGCACCTATCAGAGAATTCGCGCGGCCCTCCATCGCGCTGCGGAAATTCACAACGCTGCCAACAGGCGCAAAGTGCCCCTCGCGGACCACAACGCACAACGGGAACCGAACGAGCGGCGCCATCTTGTCGGAGTGGGAGGTGCGGAATGAGCGTGGCCACATCGCAATTGGATCGTCGCAGTTTTCTCAAGACGGGGCTGGCTGGCGCTACTGGTCTGGTAATCGGCTTTTATTTGCCGGGACCTCACGAACTGTTTGCCGCGACTGACGCCACTGCAACGCCCGCCGCTCTCAACGCATGGATTCACATCGGCACCGACGACATTGTGACGATCATGATCGACAAGTCCGAAATGGGCCAGGGCGTCATGACCTCACTTTCCATGCTGGCGGCTGAAGAGCTCGAGTGCGACTGGAAAAAGCTTCGTGCCGAATTCGCTCCCGCGGAGAAGGCCTACTATAATCCGGCGTTCGGCGCGCAGGGCACCGGCGGCAGCTCGAGTATTCGTTCTTCGTACCTGCCATTGCTGAAAGCTGGCGCGGCCGCTCGCGAAATGCTGATTGCTGCCGCCGCGCAGAAATGGGGCGTCGACAAATCGGACTGTCGCGCGGAAAACAGCGTGGTCACGCATGCTCCGACAAAGCGCACCGTCAGCTACGGAAGTCTTGCTGAAGCTGCGGCTAAGCTCCCTGTACCCGCCAATGTGCCGCTCAAAGACCCGAAAGATTTCCGCATCGTGGGCAAGTCGGTCAAGCGGCTCGACTCCGCGGTCAAAACAGACGGAAGCGCGGGGTTCGGCATCGATACGCGGCTGCCCGGCATGCTCTACGCCACGGTGGTGCGCTGTCCCGTATTCGGTGGGAAGCCGGCCAGCTTCGATGCAACAAAGGCCAAAGCAATTCCCGGTGTTCGAGACGTGATTCAGATCTCATCGGGCGTTGCCGTAGTGGCGGACAATACCTGGACGGCCTTCCAGGGCCGCAAGGCGATCGAGATCAACTGGAACGAAGGCACAAACGCTTCCGTTTCTACCGATAGTATTTCCACGCTCTTCGCCGAGCGGGCCGATCAACCTGGCGCAGCCGTGGCCAGGAAAGAAGGAGACGCCGCCAAGGGTTTAGCCAGTGGAGCCAGGAAAATCGACGCCATTTATCAGGTTCCCTTTATGGCTCACGCCACCATGGAGCCCATGAACTGTACCGCCCACGTCCAGCCGGACCGTTGCGATGTTTGGGTGCCCACACAAGGCCAAACCTCTTCTCAGAATGAGGCTGCGAAAATCACGGGCCTGAAGCCTGAGTCCGTCTTCATCCACACTACCTATTTAGGCGGCGGCTTTGGCCGTCGCGGTGAAACGGATTTCGTGGCGGATGCGGTGGAAATATCCAAGACCATGGGCGCTCCCGTCAAAATCACTTGGACCCGCGAAGAAGACACGCAGCATGATTTCTATCGCCCGGCATCTTATTCCCGCTTCTCGGCTGCTCTCGACGCAAACGGAAACCCCATTGCCTGGACCAACCGCATCGTATCTCCCTCGATCTTCTTGCGCATCCGGGGGTCGGTAAAGGACAACCTCGACGGTACCAGCGTCGAGGGAGCCGCGGACCTTCCGTATTCGATTCCCAACATCCTTGTCGATTATCAACTCACGGAAACCGGTATTCCCGTTGGGTTCTGGCGTTCGGTTGGAGACTCTCAGAATGGTTTCTTCGTCGAGAGCTTCATGGACGAACTCGCCGCCGCGGCCCAAAAGGATCCGTACGAGTTCAGGCGGAATCTGCTCGCTAAAGAACTTCGTCACCGTGGCGTGCTGGATCTGGCGGCGAAAAAGGCGGGATGGGGCACGCCTCTCCGGAAGGACCGATATCGCGGCATTGCCGTGCTGTCTGCCTACCGAAGTTATGTTTCCGAGGTTGTGGAACTCTCGGTGAACCGCAAGGATGGTACGTTCAAGGTCCATCGAGTCGTCTGCGCGGTCGATTGTGGCCGCAACGTGAATCCAGACACGATTGTGGCGCAGATGCAGAGCGGGATCGTCTACGGCCTGTCGGCCCTAAAAGGGGAGATCACTATCAACCGCGGACGTGTCGAGCAGGCCAATTTCAATACGTATCCCGTGCTGCGGATGGATGAAATGCCCTTGATCGAGGTGTATATCGTTCCGAGCGACGAAGCGCCTACCGGGATAGGGGAACCCGCGGTACCTGTTCTGGCTCCTGCGGTTTGCAACGCCATTTTCGCCGCTACCGGCAAGCGCATTCGCCGCATGCCTATTCGCGCTGAGGACCTTACTTAAACGGCAGCTCGCAAGTTGTGACGGTCTATGGGCTCACTCATGGCAGCCCATCTGTGCCGCCAATAAGTTTAGCCGTCCTTAGCTGCGCGCGTTTGCCCTTCGACCTTGGTGTATTCGAGCTGCAAAGGTTCATCGGGAGAAGGGGCACATCAGCCAGGCAATCCCCACGCCGGCTACCATGAACAGCACGAACGACCACAACGCATATTTAATTTTTCCTATGATCGTTCGCTGCGTGAGGCAGCCGAGCGCGATGGAAATCAGCGCCGCGAAAATCACCATCGCGGCAAAATGACTGATGTTCACCAGGGCCCCGGACACTCAGTTTCTCCATCCGCACACAATTCCATGCACGTCCAGCACGCCGAGTAAATTTACCAGCCCTGCGGCAGCTACGAACCGCGTGCCATAGGCGCCGCTGGCTCGCGAGACATCCGGGCCGGCTGTTTCGACAAAATGTGCCAGAACAAAAAATACTCCCGAGCACGCATCCGCCAGAAAGCCCAGTGTTCCGAAGGGATCGTCCGAGTGCGGGGGGAACACCTGGCCGCGGGTGAGGAACCCGGTCATGGCAAGCCCGCATACGACCAGGAAAAAAGTGAGCGCCCGGCCCCAGCGCCGCAGAAGCAGATGCCCAAGTCCCGGCACGATCCACGCCGCCAGCAAGAGCAAGGGAACCAGGTAATATTGCTTGGCACTGGCCGTCTTCACTCGCTCTTGTGAATAGCTTTCCGTCACGATCGCTCAGGACAGCAGCGCAAGGATTTCTTCCTGGATGGCGCCCGTGACGCGCGCTTCATGCTCGTCCACGTATATATTCACTTCACTGCGAATACCGAACTCCGGCAGATAAATTCCCGGCTCGATTGAGAAGCACGTGCGCGCAACGATCTTTCGATCGTCCCGCGTTTCAAGCCCGTCCATGTTCGCGCCGTTGCCGTGGACTTCCTGCCCAATGCTGTGCCCGGTGCGGTGTGGGAATTGCTTCGCGTATCCGGCCTTGCGAATTGTCTCTCTCGCGACGCGGTCTACCTCCCAGCCGTGAATGGTTCGATCCTTTGCAACCGATTCTTGAACGAATCCTATCGCCCGGTCCCGCGCCTGCTTCACGATCCGGAAAATTCTTGCGTATGTGTCTGGCGCCCGGGCGCCCAGATAGCCTGCCCAGGTGATGTCGTAATAGACGCTCCCCGGCCGGTTACATTTTGCCCAGATGTCGAGCAGCAGCAGGTCGCCCGCGCGAATAGGACGCGCTGTGTCGGGCTTCGGTTCGTAGTGCGGATTGCCATTGTTTGGCTGCACCGCCGCGATGGGCGGTTCGGCCGTCGTAAGCCCGCTGGCCTCAAATTGCTCCAGCATCCATTGCTGTAGTTGGAATTCCGTGAGCGGTTTTCCGTCGCGCACCGAAGCCGCCGCCCTGTCGAACGCTGCTTGCCGTATGCGGTCGATAATTCTGCCCGCTTCGAAATGCGATTCGAGCTGTTCGGGCGA
This sequence comes from Candidatus Acidiferrales bacterium, assembly GCA_035534055.1. GTDB lineage: Bacteria > Acidobacteriota > Terriglobia > Acidiferrales > UBA7541 > Palsa-295. Next base: position 57,227 of record DATLST010000310.1, read on the forward strand.
CCATCTCGCCTCGAATTTCTGCACCAGGTCCGCCGAGCTCACCACCTTCTTTTTCAGCTTGCGCACCAGTTCGACTGTTCCGGCGTCTACCAGCCCGATGTAGGGAATGTTGTTGTCGGGCGAATATTGCATCGCGATCTTGCTGCTCCCGGCGAGCAGCTTGGCCAGCGTCCTGTGCAGCTCTTCCCACCCCGCATAGACGAATTTACGGCCTTCGACCGTGTCGAGCGCGCCCTGCTCGATGCGATGCACCAGCTTGCGCGGCTCGCCTCGTGAGGGAATAAAGTAAAACCAGCGGCGCGTGGCCAGTCCGTTTTCGCCAAGGCCGAGGACGCGGCCCGCAATCGGATCGCGGTGATGATGATCGTAGAAGAGCCAGCCATCCAGTTTGCTGGCACGAAGTTCCGCTTGGATCGCTTTTATATCCGGCATGGTGTGGGTCCGGCCTCTCTGTTCGACCATTTTTGCCCGGCCCTCCAGTCTGGCGCCCGCTATGGCTCCGCGAGCGCCGCAATCTGTGCTCGCGTGACTCCCGCAATCGAAACGTGCTTCGTTCGGCTCTTCCTGCCGGCCACGATTCTAACAGTCGATATGGGTACGTTCAAACGATCGGCCAGTAGCCGGCGCAACGCCTCGTTCGCTCGGTCATCCACTGGAGGTGCCGTCAGCCGTACTTTTATCGCTCCCTGATACCCACCCTCGATTGCATCCCGGCTCGCCCTCGGTGTCACGCGCACTGCAAAGGTGGCTTTGCCGTCTCGTTCCTCGATTTTTATCTCCATGGAATTGCCATGATGAGAAAAATCAGCCGGCCGCCTGCTCTCTTGTTGCGGCGCGCGCGCCAAAAATGGCTCTGCCGATGCGAACTTCCGTGGAACCTTCCTCGATCGCCACTTCAAAATCGTGGCTCATGCCCATCGAAAGCACCGGCAGGGAACAGTCGAGAGCGTGGCTCAAATCATCGCGTAGTTCGCGCAGCCTTCGAAAATAGGGCCGGATCTTTTCAGCATCTTCAAAGTAAGGCGGTATTGTCATCAGGCCCAGTAATTCCAGGCGCGGAAGAGCCGTGATGCCCTCGGCGAGCGCAGCCAAGCCAGGCTCTTCAATCCCGCTCTTGCTCGCCTCATTTCCAAGTTGCACCTCGATCAGAACCGGCAAGCGCTTTCCTTCGTCCTCGGCGGCGGAATCGAGCTTCTGCGCCAGTGACCACCGATCCACGGAATCGATGCGATCGAAAAGATGCGCCGCTCGTCTCGCCTTATTGCCTTGCAGGTGCCCGATCAGGTGCCACTTTGCATCGAGGTCCGCAAGCCTCGTCTGTTTGGACTCCCACTCCTGTACGCGATTTTCACCGAACTCCCGCACGCCTGTCTCGAATGCTTCTCGAATGGCCTCCGCCGGAAAAGTCTTCGATGCCGCGACAATCGTGGTTTCCCCGGCTCCGCGCCCGGCGCGCGCGGCTGCCCGCGCTAATCGCTCGCGTATGCGCTCGATATTGGCCGTAATCGAATGAGTTTCTGTGCTCACCGTCGCGATTCTAACATGCGAATATCGGCTCCAGAGACATTCGCTTGCCCGGCTCCTGCTTTCATGCCTTCCTCGTGTGCTAGACTGAGTCACTTCCATGTCACCCCCCGGAAAATTTATCGTGATCGAGGGAATCGATGGCTCGGGAAAACGCACTCAGCTCGAATTATTAGCGCGCGCTTTGAACCAGAAGGGAATTGCCTGTTCCCAGATCAGCTTTCCCCGGTACAACGGCTTCTTCGGCAAACTGGTGGGACAATTTCTGAACGGGGACTTCGGCTCATTGGACGCTGTCGATCCGCACTTTTCGGCGCTGCTGTATGCCGGCGACCGGCTCGAAGCTAAGCCCGCCATCGAGAGTGCGCTTGCTGCCGGCAAAATCCTTCTGGCGGATCGCTATATCGGCTCGAATCTGGCGCATCAGGGCGCGCGTGTCCCGCGCGAAAGGCGTGCTGAGTTTTTAAAATGGCTCCAGCAGCTTGAGTATGAAATTTATGCGTTGCCGGTCGAGGATATGGTGATCTATCTGCGCGTACCCGTGGCGGAGGCGCATCGCCTGATCGGCGGGAAAAGTCCGCGGGATTACACTACCCTGCGACGCGACTTGCAGGAAGCCGATCAGTCGCACCTCGAAGCTTCCTCGCAGGTGTATGACGAGCTATCGCAACAGGGCCATTGGGTGAAGATCGAGTGCTGGGACTCCGCAACGCACGTTCTGCGGTCCCCTGCGGCGATCCACGAAGAAGTTCTCGCGGCAGTCGAAGCGCGCATTTTTCCAACGATTCAAACCAAGGACTGATCGAATGGGCTTTCAGGAGTTTGTCGGCAATCGGCGCATCGTCAGCGCGCTCCGTGGAATGCTCGGTCGCGAACGCGTTCCCAGCGCTCTCCTCTTCACTGGACCTCACGGCGTGGGCAAATATACCCTCGCCCGGATGTTCGCTCAGGCGGCGAATTGCGAGCGCCTGAAAGACGATTTCTGCGGCGAGTGCTCCTCCTGTCAAAAGATGGCTCCGCTAGCCGATCCTGCTCCGCTCGTCGATGCAGGCCTTGCCGAGCGCGGTGAAAGCGCCGACGCCGCTACAGTCGAGCGCACGCCTCTGATTCTGGAAACCCATCCGGATGTCTGGCTGATCGTTCCAGATCCGGTGCGGCTCCGCAATCCGGTTGCGCGTCCTATGATCCGCGTGGGTCAATTGCGTGCGGTGCAGCGCGCCGCTTACTTTCAGCCCCAGGGCCGCCGCCGTATCTTCATCCTCGATGGGGCCGACACAATGCGTTGGACCGATGCCGATCTCTTCCTCAAAATTCTTGAGGAACCTCCTGAGTCCGCTACTCTTATTTTGCTGGCGCCCACGCCCGATTCGCTTCTGCAGACTATCCGTTCCCGCTGCCTGCAATTCCACTTTGCGCCGGTTCCTTCCCGGGAGATCGAGGCATTCCTCAAGGGGCGCGCCCGCGCCACACCGGCGGAGCGGAGTCTTGCTGCGCAGCTCTCTTCGGGCAGCCCCGGCATGGCGCTGTCGCTTGACCTGAAGGAATCCGCTCGTCTCCGCAAGAGCGTTCTCCGGCTGCTTGAGCAGGCTGTCGCGGGCGATCATTATGGCGAGATTTTCGCGGCAACCGCTCAGCTTGCCAAGCAGGAGAAGGAATCGTTTGAAAATGTCTTGGAGCTGTTTTATAGTCTGCTCACAGACCTGCTGGAGTCCACGCAAAGCGTCAGGAGCAGCTTTTCTCGGAACCCCGATTTGAGTCGGGAAGTGGAAATCCTCGCTAAAAAGGTCGATTGGGAGTGGGTCATGCGAGCCACGCAGGGCTTAGATATTGTGCAAAGCGGTTTACGACGTAATGTCGGCCGGCACCTTGGCCTCGATGGACTCGTTGCTTCGCTCGCGCTTCGCTAGGGCGTCTAGCCATTTCGCGATTTTCACCAAGATTATTGCAACCGTTTTCCATCTCACGTAGTCATAGGATGTAGCATCGTCAATCGTAATAATCTGAAGGAGCAGTGATGGTAAATAGGAAACTATTTCGTCCCACACTTACTGATGTAAAGGAACAATACACCCCTCGTTCACCGCAGGCCGCTCCTCAGCAGGGACCGCGTAAGAAGCCCGCCCCTCCCGAGCAGACTCATGCAGAGAATTTTTACTACGTAAAGCAGATGCAGTCGCGGACTCCCGTAGCGATCGTTCTCACGGACGGAGAGATCCTTCGCGGCACCGTCGAGTGGTACGACCGGGACTGCATCAAGCTGACCCGTTACGGTAGCCCGAATCTTCTCGTCTACAAACACTGCATTAAGTATCTTTACAAGGAAGGTGACGAAGCCGCCCACGGAGGTTCGAACGGCCAATAAGGGCGAAATAGCAGCGTTTGCCGGGTCTTCCAGCGGTGTATTTTGTAGTGCCCATCAGGGAAGGATCGGAGGAAGAAGCGCCACATCGTTTTGTCCTCGGGCGCATCGCCCGGAGTTGCGGCAACTCTTCCATGTAAACTTGCTCGAATCCTTTCGCATCTTCGGAGCTTCCTGACCCGTCTGATCTTGTAGTGAAGAACGCGAATCTAACATCAGCAAGGAAGGGCGGCAAGCGGAGGCGGGTTACTGGCTCGGCCCGTCAGCCGGGATCATCCGGGGGCGAAATGAAAATCGGGATCACTTGCTATCCAACCTATGGAGGCTCGGGCGTGGTAGCTACCGAATTGGGAATCGAACTCGCCGCTCGAGGTCATGAAATTCACTTCATCAGCTACGCCGTCCCCATTCGATTGGATACCGGAGTGGATCGCATTTTTTTTCATGAAGTGGAAGTTACAGACTATCCTCTTTTCGATCATCCGCCCTACACACTGGCCCTTGCCACCAAGATGCTGGAGGTGGCCGAGGAGGTTTCCCTCGACTTGCTCCACGTTCATTACGCCATTCCTCACTCCGTCAGTGCCTTGCTCGCCCGCATGATGGCTGCGCCCAAGCGCCTGCCATTCATCACCACTCTGCACGGCACCGATATCACCCTGGTGGGCAACGACCGCAGCTATCTGCCGATCACCCGCTTTTCCATCGAGCAGAGCGATGGCGTCACGGCCATCTCCAATCATCTGCGCGAGCGCACCCTGCAGGAATTCGACATCCGGAGACCCATCGAAGTCATACCCAATTTCGTCAATTGCGATGTGTACGGGCGCTCTCCCAATCAGGAAGCTCGCGCGCAATGGGCGCCCAATGGCGAGCCAATCGTCATGCACCTCTCGAACTTTCGCCCGGTAAAGCGCATCACCGATGCAGTCGAGATATTTGCCCTCATCCGCGAGAAAATCCCTGCAAAGCTCGTCATGGTGGGCGATGGCCCCGATCGCGGCGCGGCCGAGTACATCGCGCGGCGGAAGGGATTGTCCCAGGACGTGTTCTTCCTCGGCAAACAGGATTGCGTGCATGAAAAGCTCGGGCTGGCCGATCTGTTTCTGCTTCCCAGCGATATGGAGTCTTTTGGGCTTGCGGCTCTTGAGGCCATGGCTTGCGAGGTGCCCGTCGTCGCGACGAATGTGGGTGGCGTATCCGAGGTGGTCACTCACGGCGTGGATGGTTACCTCGTCCCGCCTCGCGACGTCGCCGCTGCCGCTAAATTCGCGCTGGAAATTCTTACGCGGCCCGATCGCGGCCGCCGGATGGGTGTACTGGCGCGCGACAGCGCGCGGCGCAAATATTGCGCCGCCGACGTCATCCCTCGTTATGAGGCTTACTACCGGAAGGTTCTGAACGCTGCCGGGTCCGCCGCCCGCGCTACCTAGCCAACACGCTATCGTTCGAGGATGGGCACCGATTGCAAGGATTGCACCGCCACGTTGATGTCGTCCTGCGTGAACTTCCCGCTCGCCCCGCCTAATGCGGTGAAAATGAACCGAAACTGCTGGTCTCGTTCGTCAAATATGCGCAGGGCCACCGGCCGCCCGCTCGTCGGATCGCCAAACTCGAATCCGCGATTCTTCCCCAGGGTCAAGGAATGAACCCCCGGTTGCATGTCGAATCCAAACGACAATTTCCATAGCAGCAGAACGTTCATCTTCATCGCATCCGGCCGTTGCATGAGGGGCGACACCTGCACGGGCGACACGCCATACACCATTTGATATAGCTGGTAGTTCGTGTCGGGCGTCTGATCTCCAAACACATTCTCGAATTGCTGTTCCTCGGTAGTTTTTCCGGTCTTCATCTCGCCTACCGTGTCGAGTTGTGCTTCGGGATTGTAGAACACAATCACTTGTCCCGAATCGAACTGAAATCCCGTATAAATTGATCCAGCCGTCGGCTTGGACTTTCCCGGCCATGGTGCCGTGAATTCGTAGTCGTATGCCTTGATTTTATCCAATGCGGTTTTCTTTCTTGGGGAGCCGTTGGCCACCTGCGAGGCTAGATCTCCGGGCTGCGTTGACGGGAAGGCTTGCGGAACCTCCCCGAGCCATGGGTCTACCGCGGCCCAGCGTTTCGAGCTGATCCCTACGAGCGTCTGCAATCCAAACTCCACGAGGAAGATAGCCACCACCAGGGCGACCGCCGCCAGCACGATTGCAGGCCGCGCGCCGCTCTTCTCGCTCTTGTCTCTTATGGGTCTAGCTGTCATTCGGGTTTTGTGGCCGCGTCATTCTACGCGATTTGGCCTTTGTGCGCTTTGGAAACTGGGCCTTCGAAGTCGGCGCCTCCAAGCCATGCGCCACTCAGCTTCAAGGCGTGGGAGCTGCCTGCTGCGATTTGTGGGTAATCTTCCGCCGGATGTCAGGCCAGAATTCCTTCGCAACGTTCGCCACCGTGTCCCACATGATATCGGTTCCCCACACGCTCATCGTATTCGCAAAGCTGCGATCTTCCGCTGGATGGTAAATATTGGAGAGCCCCGCCGCCGCAGCATTTCCCCCGATTTCGGAAAAGTTGAACTGCTCGTGTTGCGAATCAGTCCGCGTCACAAAGATGCGGCTCACCGCATAATACGTGCGGTGAGTGATTCGTCCCTCGCCAAGCTGGTAGTAGCGCGGATCTTGATGCAGCAACGAAGGAAAAATCGACGTAGTCATGAATGTCCCGATGATGGCATCACCATAAGATGTCCCATAGCGTTTAGCATAGCCGCTCATGCCCTGCCCATACGACGGTTCGCTGTTTTCGGCCTGCCCGACCAGCGCAATGAATCCGATGAACGGAAACGTGTAGGGATCGAACGAACTGTCCACGGCGAGTTTGAATTTGCCCTTCGCGGAAAGGGGACTGAACCGGTCTTCGTTCTCCACGGTCGTGTAGTTGGGAATGACTCCGAAAAGCCGGTCGTTCTTTGGTGCAATCTGGTCCGCGTGTCCCGTTTCTCTTTCGTTCTGCTGGTTTTCGGTCCCCTGGGAATCGCTTTGAGAAGATGGATCGGTCGTCGGCGATTGCTGCTGTTGTGCGCGTAGCGGGAAGGCAAATAAAAAAGCAACGACAACCATTGGACCCCATGCGAAGCCCAACGCCTGTCGCCAACGATCCACAATGATCATTTTGTCCACTCTTTGGCTCGCCGGATCGCGTTAAGGAACGCCCTGAATCCCGCGGCAGATTTTGTCCTACCTTTGATTCGCGGTTCACCCGAGGGGTTTCACGAGTGGTGTCTCCGCTGTACTAACGGCTAAAACGCAACTTTCAAACGGCGGCCTGATCGTGTGCCGCATCCTGGTTACATCGAACGAAGGAGCGGCCCTTTGCACCACCCCTCAGCTGATCGCAACGACACCCTCCGCTTGACGACGCACTTCTAGACCAACCAAGAATAGGATCGCATGGCTTCTGATTTAGTCAGAACTCGAAGTCCAGCGAGAATTGAATTTGGCGCGCACCAACGCCCTCCGTCGCCTGGCCGAACCCTGGCATGGGCGGCAGGTTTGACCCGTATATTGGGTTTATCTGAGCGATGTTCGGGTGGTTGAACAGGTTGAACGATTCCGTCACCAGATCCAGGTGTTTGTACTCGCCAAAGAGAAAGTATTTCAGAACGCGCAGATCCATTGTGGCCAAGCCGGGTGTCTGCAGCGAGTTTCTTCCGAACCCAAGCGGCCTCGCCGAAAGCGGAAAGGCATGAGTTCGGTTTGAATCCAGCCCAGTCCGATTCGCGGGCTGAAGTTGTTCGTGTCCTGATTGAACCCTGCCGGAAGGCTTTCAAAATCGTATCGTACACCCAGGTCGACTGTCAGTTGCCGTGCGACAGACCAGTGATCCTGCACAAAGCTCCCGAAACTCGTGACCGGGAAGTCCACCCTCGAATTCCCGAACGCCTGCCGGAACTGATCGGGTTGTGCGGCAAGAAAATCGGCCACGGAACCGAACAGATACACGCCACCGAATCCGTTCGGCCGCCGAATGTGAAGCCGCTGCTGACGAGAGGCGTTGAGCCGCTCATCGGAGCCGTTCTGGGCGCGCTGGAAACACCGGGAGCGAGGAGCACGAAATCCAGGTAGTTTCGCGTTCTCACTGGGAGTTCTTCGATTCGCTCCTGATCCACCGACGATACAACCGATGTTTGAGACGTATCCATTGCCGCGGGCGCCGCGGTCACCGTCACTGCCGCGGAGGCCGAAGCCGGTGCCAAAACGATCTCGAGGTGAACGGTTTGCCCCAGGCTCAGGTCGATGCCGGCGTGCTGATACGCTGCGAAGCCGGAATGCTCGACGCGAACCTCATAGGTGCCCACGGCAAGCTCCTCGGCGCGGAAAAACCCCCGATCGTCGGTTGCAATATCCCGGGTTTGATTCGTTGCGGGATTGCGCAGCGAGACTGTCGCCTTCGGGATCAGACCGCCGCTACTGTCGGTTATCGTCCCTTCGATCGTCGCTCCGACTTTCGAACTTTGAGCGCCGGCGCTGACCGTGCAGGCCACAATCAAGAAGAACCCGCAAATCGTGCCGGTGAAGTGTCTCGTCTGCCATGAGCGGTAATTCTGAAACATCTCTGCCGCCATCCTTCCGTTGAACGCTGAATTTGGAATCTCGGCCGTCAAACGGCGCCGCGCGACGATCCGCGAATGTCCTAACACACGGCGGCACACGCGCGTGTCCGTGCGAACATCGCAAAGTTCGGGATTCGGATTCTAAATGCGCAGTTCGAGGCACGGAGGGCTGATGGGGATAAATGTCTCGGGAATGGAATTCGTTGACGCGAAGTACTTCCGAACAAGCAAATTAAACACCCTTGCGATGCCCGGCCGGGAACAAGCCAATCGAGCGGCGCTTGCAAAGGAATACGCGACACCCACGGTCAGCGCAAGGATAACCAGAGTGTACTCATTATCGATTCCGGTTTGGAGGGTATGATCCCAGGAGTCGAACACTTCGAGAAGTGGGCATACCAGGCAAATCGTCAGAGCCAGCGCGGCGATCAGGTGCGACGCTCGAAATCGCATCCGCACCGGGGCGATTATAACGCTCTGATGAGGCGCGGTCCACTTGGGTTTGAAGAATTTCGCCAGACTGCGTGGAGGTTTACCAGACCCCTCAGCTGCTTGCGCTCACCTTCAGAATCTCGGCGGCATTCTTAAGCGTGGTGTTGTCGGGAAGCGGCTCAAAGTGTGAATAAATTTCCCTTTCGCGAACCGCAATCGTCTTGAAGAACAGCGCCTTGCCATCCATCCGCACGTCGAGCAATGTCATTTCCCAATGTCCCGCCCCCACGTCAGTTTGCTTCACTGAAAAAGTCCCGCCTTCGTCAAGATGCCCGAGAACTCCGTGCCAGAATTTCACTTCCGTCGTGAGGCGGCCATCGAGTTCGGCGAGCCGCTTTTGCTCAGGATCGACCCATATCGTTCCCTCCATGTGGTGGAAGACCTCGGCTTCGCGACTGGGAGGATTGAATTTCGGGTTGGGCGTAAACTTCAAGCCCTCAAGTTTTCCTCTTGTGGCGTCATGTTCAAAAAGAAACGCCTGCGGCAGCATTTTCAGCAGCCGTCGTTCCTGTTCAGCATCTTGTTTTAGGTCTTTCTGTTTTTTTTGGAATTGTTCTGGGTCCGCCAGAAGATTTCGAATACGGTTGTCCTCGGCCTGCCGTTGCTTGGCGCTCAGTGGCTTCCCGTTGATCGCAAGGAGCCGATGTATTTCTCCCTCTTTTGTCTCCACCACTTCGAGGAGTTTTGTCGTGCCTTCCTGCTGGCTGACTTCCTCATATCTCCACAAGCTCCGATCGTCCGTCTGGGCATTTAGCTCGCGTTGCACCACTTCCTTGACCAATTGATTTGCATTGCTATTTGGTTCCGATTCTAGCTGTGGATTGTTGGCCGCAAACACAACGCTGGCGATGAGCAAACCGACGATGGCGATTGAATAACCACAACGGAGGATTCGAGCCCGCCGCATGTGACGCATGCTTCGAAGTTCAATGAGTCGGCCAAAACGGTCGAGAGTCGCTAACCGCCTCATTTCTGCGCTTGTTTCTTTCCGTTTGGCAGACCAAGCCACTATTGAAAGCTTACGCCGCTCTTGCCTATGGCGCAATACACTGACTTTCCAGAGGTCGGCAAGCCGTGTAGAATTCGCCCTGAAATAATACGCAAGCAAGGGGGCTTCCCGCGCGATGAGGAAGTTTCTCGTGCGATGTGCGAGTGGCGTTCGTCTCCCCAATGCAAAAGGAAATGCCGCCTGAATCGGAAGTGAATCTGGAATTCGCGCGGTCGGCGTCGGGCGATGAACTAAAGGCCCTTGTGCATGAACCCGCCGAGAAACTGCTGCTGGCGCTTCTTGAGAATCCGAACATCGAAGAGACCCACGTGACTCAATTGCTTGATCGGCTGGACCTGACGTCTAACGTATTGAGCGCTATTGCCGCGGAAGGGAAGTGGACTTCGAGCGAAGCCGTGCGCCTGCGCCTGGCTCGCCATCCTCGCACGCCCAAGCGAATCGCGCTCGCCACGGTTCGGCATCTTTACTTGTTCAATCTGGTGCGGCTGAGCCTTTTGCCTTCGGCGCCGACGGACATTAAACGTGTCGCCGAGGAATTGATTATCGCCCGGGCGCCTCATCTTTCGGTAGGAGAGAAACTGACGCTGGCGCGGCGGGGGCCGGCGCGCGTGGCCGGAGCGCTTCTGGCCGAAGGGCATCCCCAGGCCATGAAGCTTGCGCTCGACAACGCGTTTCTCACCGAGAGCCAGGTACTGAAGGTCCTTGCCAAGCTGGGCGTGCCGCAGCGCGTGGTTGCCGCGATCGCACAGCACGCTAAATGGTCGTGCCAGTACAATGTTCGTATGGCGCTCGTCCGCAATCCTCATACTCCCGTGCCTTCGGTGCTGGCATTTCTTCCGTGCCTTACGGGGCGCGATCTCAACGAGATTGCGACGCTCGAAGATCTGGCTCCTCATTTGCGAAAATATATCCAGCATGAATTGGTGCGCCGCAACGATTCGGCGGAAAACGCCGCGCGGTAAAAATCGCCTCAGTGCGCGGAACGAAAGGAAGCGTGCAAAGTCTATGGCAAAACAATCGAATGCAATGCGATGGATTATCGGGATCGGGGTAATCGTGCTTCTTGCCGTGCTGGCTCGTTCCTCATTCCAGCAGACCCAGCAGGAGTATGAAGTGTGCATGACGTTCAAGAACGCCACTCATTGCGCCAAGGCCTCGGGCGCAACCTATGCGGAGGCGGTTCGAAGCGCGCAGGAAATCGATTGCCAGCTCCTCGCCAATGGACGCGACGAAACGATGGTATGCCTCGATACCCAGCCTGCCAGTATCCGCGCATCCCAAAAATAAGCGCGCTATCCGCTGGAAAACGTTGCGGCGGAAAAATGGAACGAATCTTGGCAATCTCTGCGGCCGGGCATTCTTTGTCATCCCTCAAGAAGCTTTCAAACGTTGATCGAATATCCAACTCAAACTCACGAAGCCATTTTGCGTCCTCCAACGAATAGGAGCGGAATCGATCGCGGATGAATTGACACTTCCCCGGACAGTGCGTAGCATCGGTTGCTTCTGAGGCGTATGACAGATCCGAAATGACACGCTGCCTCAATTGCGGAGCCGACCGGGACAGCGACGTTTGTGGTTTCTGCGGACTGGACTCCTCCGCCGCGGAATTCTTGCTTCGGCGGCGGTTGCTGAATCGGACCGCCTTTTTTTTGCTCGGGGCTCTCGCGTTTGTTGTAGCCAGCACCCGCTATCCCGCCCTGGATGTTGACGAAATCCTGATTTTCATCGGTGTGCTTTTTTTTGTGACTTTGGGCGTGGGCATCTGGCTTGAGCGGCGCGTTCTGCAGCACGCGGAAGTCGAGGCCCTCAAGCGCGTGTACTACGGACTGATCCCTATCACGTGGCTCTTGGCGGCGCTCCTGCTTGGCAATGGGGCTCTCGATACTTCGCGGCCTCATCTCGAGGAAACCCGCGTGGTGGGGAAGTTCGCGATGCGCGGGCCGGTACCTACTCGGCGCTTGGTGGTCGTCTCCTGGCGCGAGGGACATCGCGTCGAGCGCATTGCGGTCGACAGCGGCGATTTCGACCGCTTCAGTTACGGCGATACGATTGAAGTGAAAGTCCAGGATGGCTTGGTCGGCATTCCCTGGGTAGCAGGGGTCTCCCATCCCTGATATTTTCGCCGCGATCCCGGAATCATTGTTCGTCTGGCAGGACCGGAAGCACCAGCGTATTTACGGTCGATGGATCGTCCCGCAGCTTGATATACAACAGCGTTCCATTGGGGCGCGGTACGCTCAGCGTGGAATCCACAAAGCCTCTGGGAACGGAGATGGTATGACTAAACTGCGCGTCGGACGCCACCGAATCGATCAGGAACAGGTTCGTTCCGCTTAGCTTGCACTGCTCATCCGGGCTATCTGGACAGCGGACCTCTTTCAAGGAGGGAATCCGCACCAAAGTTGTCAACGGTTGCCAGTCTCCTTCTCCTCCATCTGCCGCGACAGCCCGAAAGCGAAGCTGCCCGAATCCGGAAGGCCCGAAGCTTTTGGCCGGATCCAGTTTCGCTAGTACCGTCTGCGAATCCTGCAGGATCAGAGTTCCGTCGGCCACGCTCAGCAGAGTATCGAACGAACTGTCGGTCGTCGCGATCTCGATCTTTTCGCCCTGCGGAAAGTTCTCCGGAACCTCCGTTTTCAAGAAGAACGACATCCGTCCATTCTGCGGAAGGTCATCCTGATTTCCCAGATGAATGGGGGATGGCGCAGGGCCGGGCTGTATGCTCTTGTTGATCAGGGTCACCTTGGGGCGGGGCGGTGCAACGGTTGTTTGCAATTCCAGCACGCGTCCGTCCTTGAGAGCGACGTGCGCCAGGATCTTCTCATCGGGCTGCAGAGAACTGTCTGGTGCGGACGCGGAGGCCGCCAGGCTCAGTTCGTCTTTTTGCTCGGCGCGCGATAATTTCGCCGGAACGAAATGAATGCCGGCCAACTCGAAACTGTTCACCTCATCCAGCCGCGTCCCGATCAAGACACCTTGCGGATCTCCGGCGTGTATCGTGAAGCGATCCAGCCGGGCCGCTTCGGCATAGCTGTGTAAGGGGAGCTCATCCGGAGTTGCCAGCCCCACTTGTTTCATCGTCAATTTCAGCCGGCCTGCGTTTTCCCCCAGCAGTGGCACGTGCACTTCCAATTCGTCGGGTTTGATGAGCTTCCAGGTCACGTTCAGTTCTTTACCTTGCTCATCCTGCACGGCCACTCGGTCGACGCAAACGGCGCATCCCGACTCTACGTGGACGATGTCCTCTCGCCCCACGATCAGGGCGCTCTGATCTGCCGGTGAGATTGTCCAGGTTGCCGGGTGCGCGCTTTGTAGGTGGAAGCGCGGCCCCTCGAACGTCTCGAATCCCCAATATCCTTGCAGTGTTCCGGTCGCATCCGACTCAAGCGCGCCGGGCTTCAGCGTGTCGGTATCGACCACGAATCCTCCCCGTGCCGGATCGGCCGTGGCGGGCAGGTCGATGGCTTTGCCGGATTGGCCTTGCAAGTGCAGTCTGAAATCGTGCGCGATGTCGGTGGAGAAAACTAAAGGCGCGCCGCTAACCGGAAGAACGAGCGGCGATCTCTGCACGCAGAAGACTTGATCTGGATCCACAGCCCGCAGCGGTGGCAGTTGCGCAGCCTCGACTGCGGGCAGACCGACCACCAGGACTGACATCGGCTTATGAAAGGAAGGCGGATTATTGAGCCTTAGGTTCAACTGCTCCTGCTTAGGGAGAGCCAGCGCGGGGATGTACTGGTATTCTGCGGTGTGGAAACTGCCCATGAGGCGAGCCAGGTCCACCACGGCGCCGACGTAGGGGCTATAGAATCCCCCGCCAGCCACGGACGTTGAGCTAATCGCTCCGATTAAATCTGACGAGGGCCCCGAAGTAAGCGCGGCCACCATGGATTGGCTATGCCCGTCGTCGAGGACGAGCTGGCTGGTGTCTTGCGTCAGGCAGGGCGCTTGCTGTTCGGTCGGCTTGTCGAAGCATTCTTGATCCAGCTTGATGTTCAGCGTCCTCGCTAACAGCACCGATCGCTGCTGCAGAGCCTTTGGATCGTAGTCGGAAGTTCCTTTGATTTCGCGCAAATACTTTTCGAGTCGCGAGCGGTCCAGGCCGGCCTGGTTTAAATCCTGCGATGCCCTCACAAAGGTCCCCGGTTTGCTTCTCACAGTGGAACGCAGCGTGCTAAAACCTCCATCTGTCTCCGGGGCGAGAAAGAGCAATGCTTGCTGCGCGTCCTTGGGAACCGTGACGACGATCCCTTCTTCACGGACCTGCTTGTTCCATGTCTCCGCTCTCGTAAACCAATTCTCTGGCGGAGGATTGGTGGACCCTCGTAGGAACGCGACAATCAGCAAATAATGCGCCGATTGCGCTTCGGGGAAGTCGGGGTGAATCCACAGCCTGTCGCCGAATCTGAGATTGGGCACGTCGGCGATCGGCAGCGTTTTGCCGGCCCGCGATACCGTCATTTCGATTCGCGGTCCGGTCAAATCGAAGGCAGCGTTGTCCGCACCCGCTGTATGGATTCCAGCGAGCGCCACGACAAGCACAAGCGCGCATCTAAGCAGTGATTGATATGCGGCCCCGTGACGGATATTTTCAAATGCCATGCTCTCCCGCTCCCCCTGATGCCGAAAGTACAACACTTTCCAGCGATTCCATAAAAACGGATGTAGCTCCGCCCTCTTAGGAGGCGTCCGCCAAAGCCATTCAAATTTTAGTCACAAACCATTCCTCGGATTGCATGATCCTGGGGCCGCATGCTCGATCCGCAATACAGAAATCCCTGTATGGTCCGGGTCACACTCCGGGCATACGCTTAGAGCATCTATGATGTCAAATCGTTGAATGGAGAGGCCCATGCCAAAAACCGTGACGCAGCTTTACAGCGCCGAGCAGTACGATAAAGATGCGCTGGATCATTTGAGCAGGGCAATCGAGTCTGAGGTAGCCGCCGAGAAGGCGAGCGTTCCGGCGGATCGCGAAAGATACGGAGAAATCGCCCGCAAAGAGAGAAAATCCGCGATGGATTCCCTGGAACAGGCCCGAATTGTTGCGGGTCCCGATGTCGCAGAGCTGAAAGGCTAGCTCTAACGACAGATCTCTCTTCGCAGTTTAAAAAATGCCCTCCATTTTGTCCATTGGAGCGAAGAGCGGTTTTTTCGATCGCTTGCTCTTCGATCAATCTCTCTTGCTTGGAAATAAAGAGAGAGAATTTCTCGCGACAAAAACGCACTCAGAATGACTCCGTGGCTGTTCTTCGGCACCCTGTCTAATTAAAATTGTTCCCTTGGCCGAGCCGTTGGTTGGTGAGGATTCGAGTGCGCAATTCTGTAAACGATACGGATGTTCTGATCGTCGGCGCAGGGCCCGTCGGGCTGTTTTTGGCGAATGAATGCGCTCGCCGAGGCCTGGGGTGGCGGCTCGTCGAGGAGCGCTCATCGCAGTCGGAGCACTCCAAAGCGCTTGCGATTTTTCCTCGAACGCTTGAGATCTTCGATATGGCTGGCCTCGTCGGTCCTTTCCTCGAAAATGCGAATCGTGTCACGTCGGTTGTTGTAGCGGCACACGGGCGCACGCTGGCCCATCTGCGGTTCGCACCCGCTGAGAGCCCATATCCATTTATCGCCATGGTTCCCCAGGACGTAACGGAGAGACTGCTTGCGGAAGAGCTGCGGCGTAAAGGCGGAGCCGTCGAGTACGAAGCAGCATTCGTGTCGGCCGATCAGCACGACGACTGCGTAAGCGTAAAGCTGGACCGGAAAGGGCAGCTCCTGGATGTTGCCGCTTCGTTCGTCGTCGGCTGCGATGGCGCACACAGCGTCGTTCGGCATCTACTGAACCTGCCGTTTGAGGGAGCGGAATATGATGCATTGTTCTTGCTGGCCGACGTACAGACGAACGAAACCCTTCCCGCGGATGAGATGCAGCTTTGCCCTAGCGAATTTGGCCCGGTAGCAATCTTTCCCATGAGCGCCAATCGGCGGCGCATCGTGGCGATGATCGACAACGCGGAGGGAGACGCTCCGTCATTGGAACTCGTTCAGAAGATCTTAAGCCAACGCGCCCCCGTGGGGATCGAGGCGCGCGCACTGCACTGGAGCAGCTTTTTTCGCATCCATCACCGCCAGGTAGCTCAGCTGCGCGTCGGACGCATCTTCCTGGCTGGCGACGCCGCGCACATTCACAGCCCGTTTGGGGGGCAGGGAATGAATACCGGACTGCATGACGTTTGGAACCTTGTCTGGAAGCTGGGCCTTGTCCTGCACGGCCACGGCAATGAGCGGTTACTTGAGAGTTATAGCGCCGAACGCCGTCCTGTGATCAAGCAGGTCATCGAAACCACGGATTTCCTGACCAAGGTGATGGGAACTCCGAGCAAGTTCGCACAGACCCTGCGCGATACCGTCATACCCATGGTGTCGCGTCTGGCCCCTTTTCAGCATGCCTTCGTGCAGAGGCTTTCCGAACTCGGTATCGCCTATCGCGGAAGCCCTATTATTGAAGGCGCCGGTAACCAGTACTTCGACGATTCGATACGCGGCGGCAAGGGCATTCTCAGTCGCTTTCTTCTTGTGTTCGATAGCGACGCAGACTCATCGGCCAGAAAGGTTGCCGAGCAGCTCTGCGGATCATTTAGCGATATCGTTGAGTTAAGATTAGTGCCACGCCCCGACATAACCCTTGTCCGGCCGGACGGCTACATCGCGTACTCGGCTCATAGCCGCGACGGAATCGCGGCATTGGCTTCCGTTCGTTCGCTTCTGGAGCGTCAAACAAATGAATCCGGACCTGTTCGGGAATGAACATTTGATGCTTTGGCAGGTTGGCCTTGCAGTCGTGCCACGATGGCAAAGGTAGATGGCAAAGATACAATGACAAAGATAAATGGCGAAGACAAACGCTGTTACAAAAGCAATTCCGCCGTTGCTCGCCTTGCCCAGCTCCGATACAGAATATTAGCGTTTAGTGTTTGCCGATAGGCCCCCGGGAATTTCAGATGCCGAGGGCGCGCAGATAGCGATCCGCGGACCGCCTGACCGCCTCATGAGCGCCGCTTGCAATCGCCCATCCCGGCACCGCCGCATGGATTCGGTCAAAGCTATAGCCCTCCAACCTCCGCACGATGTCGCGAACGGCGGCAGCCGCTAGCGGGATGAAGTTGGGATAGCTGTACATGAATGTCACCCAACGCCGGTCCATGCACACACGAGGCTGATCTCCGCAAAATAATGCGCCCAGGCCATCCGCGTACCGCTCGGAGTGAAGCACCTGGAATCCCTCAAAGTGGCCCGGCGTATGGATCAGCGTCAGCCCTCCGGCCAGTTGCTTGGTCTCGCCGTCCCAGAATTGGATATTTCCATGCGGGCGCATCACCCACTTGCTGCTGGCCGCGTGCAAGTGGATGGGAGCGTTCCCGAAGGCGCAGCTCCATGCCACCATCGTGGCGTAGTAATGAGGATGAGAAATCGCAATGGCGGCGATTCCGCCCAGCGACCGGATGCTTGCAATGGTGGCGTCATCGAGCAGGCTGACGCAATCCCACAGCAAGTTTCCATCCGCCGTCTGGATCAAATAAGCTCGCTGTCCGATCGCAAATTTCTCTTCCGTCTGGATGGAAAATAGCCCGGCTTCTTCCTGTTTGATCTGGTTCCGGTATTTTCCACTCATGGCCTTGAGAGTGGTCCATTGCTGGCCCTCCCAGCCGACGAATTGCCGCGAGTCCTCGCAGATGGGGCAATGCTCCTGGCGGCCGGGAAATTGAGTGCCGCACGTCACGCAAATGGGAACGTCCCGCTCCTCAATCACTGCGGCCCTCTCCTCGCTGCCAAGTCTTGCATAGTCGATTGTGTGCTGTTCGCATACGGCCAGCGCCTTGCGGTGCGTTTACTGGGAGGGGTCGCGGCTGACGGCCGGCCGGGGCGCCGAGATCATTGAGCGGGGATCCAAAAAACTGCGCATGATTTCAGCCGCCGTGATGCCGAACTGGTTCCAGAGCCGCCGCTTCAGGGTGCGATAATCCTGCGAGCCGCTGAAGAGGTCGCGGATGAGCTCGCGAAAAGCCGGTGAGCAGTTCAGGATTTGCACCATCCGCGTGGTAATTGCGCTTCCGAGAAACGTTCCCCGAAAAATCTTCCGAGCGATATTCGCGGCGAACTCGAGATCGGCGGAAAACGCCGCGCGCAGCCGCTCCGGATAGGCTTGCAGTTGGTCCTCGATCAATGCCTGGGCCAGCAAGTCGCCCGAGCGCAGCGCGTAAAAGAGCCCCTCGCCGGTCACGGGGTCGACGCATGCTGCCGCGTCGCCTGCCATGGCCCAGTTTTTCCCCGCGATTCGCCGGCCGCGGATCGTTTGCGCTTGGGGAGAAGGCAGCACGTGGCTGTAGAGCTGCGCGTTCTCCATCGGAAATTTTTCCTCGCTGACGAATGCGTCCAGGTGGCGCCGGAGTTGCTGGCTGGAGCTTTGTCCCAGCTTTGCGCAGATGCCCACGGAGAGATGATCGGCGCGCGGGAATGACCACAAATAGCCCTCGAATTGCTTCAGGAATTTCACCTTGATGATGTCTTCCTCGGTCGGCACGAAATATCCGAGCGTCATTTCAAGGTCTTGCGGGCCGAGCGCGGTGGTTTCCGGCAGCAATTGGTTGCGTGCCCCTGCGGCCAGCACGACGAAATCTGAAATGTATTCCTCGCCCGCGGCCTTCAGGCGTGTCTGTGGCCCGTCCGTATCGACATGGGTCACGCGCGAACAGATCGTTTGGCAGCCGGCCGCCACGGCGCGGTCGAGCAGAAGCCCATTCAGCACCTGGCGCGCATAAATCACGATCGGGTGGCTCATCTCGAATCGTGCGCGGTGCCCGCGGTTTGAAATCAGCTCGGCCGTGCGGACAATTTTTTTGGGATAAGGCGCATTCAGAAGGAAGGGATAGGCTTCAATCGCCTTGTGCGTCAGACCGCCGCCGCAAGGCTTTTCCCAGGCGAGCCGCTCGTCGAAGATCGTCACCCGAAAGCCGGCGCTAGCCAGCCGCTCTCCACAGAGCGCGCCCGCGGGTCCTCCGCCGACAATGGAAATTTCCCTCATGGCCCTCAGCATGGCCCCGGTGGCAGCCTCGATAATGGCTCGGAATCAGGTCAGTGGGAATACCGCTGCAATGAACCAGGCGGAAAGTATAGCATCAAAAACGGCGGCCGCCGTG
This sequence comes from Candidatus Acidiferrales bacterium, assembly GCA_035534055.1. Lineage (GTDB taxonomy): Bacteria > Acidobacteriota > Terriglobia > Acidiferrales > UBA7541 > Palsa-295. The sequence continues at coordinate 76,411 of DATLST010000310.1, forward strand.
GCGGAACCTGTGCGGTGGCGTAACCCATCGGTACCCAGCCTTTGAACGGCGGAAAATACAGCCATCCCGATCACCAGTAGGCCGATCAGCGCCTCTCCGCTGGCGAGTTCGTAGTACGCCAGCACGCACGCGAGCCACAGCTCGAGCCTTAGCGCCAGGGAAACTCCATATCGAAGCGCACGGTGCTTTCCCTTGCCGACTGTCCCCAGCAGAACCTCTTCCGCAAAGCAGAAGATCCACGCCCCGGGCAGCAGCGCCGCGAATCGCAGCCATCGGGCGCCGTTCAGCCACAAATCGGTGAGCTGCCAGTTGAGCCAGCCGCCGGCCGCCAGCATTGCGGCCATGCCCAGCACCGCCGCCGCGCCGATCTTTGGCCAGCTCACTTCAAGACATCCTTTCGCATAGCTCCAGTTCAATGCCAGCAGCAGCGCGCCCGATACAAACATGGCCGATGCGAGATAGTCGCCTTGATATAAATAAACGAACCGGAGCGGTATTACCAGCGCGAGAATCAACACCGCAACAAGCGCGCAGACGGCCTGTTCGGCTACGCCCAGCAAAAATGTCGGACGGGCCCGCGGCGATTCCGCTCGATCCTCAACAGCCATCTGCGCAGTCTTCTTGGTTCCAGCAGCCTCGGCGGCCAAAGACACGATCGTTGCGCAAGCAGGGAAGAGCAGCAGCAATCCAAGCAGCCCTGCAATCGCTCCTGTCAACCTCAATCGCTCTCGATGGAACATTTCGTGGGTCGCCAAGTCCAGGTTCAGAATGAGCGTTCTCGGCGCCACGTTCGGCAGCAGCGCTTCGGCGGCCCATTGTTCGGACCGATGCGCGACCTCCCGTTCCAGCAGTTCGCTCGTGTGCGTTGCATAAGGAACCATCTGCCACTCGAAGGCCCTCTTCTGTGCAAAATCATCGGGAGCGGTGCGTGTTCCGCCGGCCGCTTTGGCGAGGGCCCCCGCCTGTCGTTTTAAGACTCCCAAATCGAATTGCGCGCTAAAGACAAGTAGATTGGCGGGCATTCGCCGTGGCAGCGTCATGGGCGCGGGCGACAGGGCAATGGTCGCGGCCACCGGATTCATGTCGGCCATGCGAATGGCAATGGCTCCGCCCATCGAATGGCCCAGCAGAATCGTCTTCCGTGGGTCGAGCTTCTCTCGCTGCATCAAAGCTTGTACGCTCCAGTCGGCGCACTCCTCCGCTTTGGCGAACGTGAACGAGTTGGTGTTGTCCCCGTGTCCCGCCAGGTCGGGCAAGAAGGTGCGGAAACCGTGTCCGGCGAAATCTTCGCCCAGGTAAATCATCACGCGGCGGTTGGCGGAGAGGCCATGCAGCAAGATGGCCGCGCCTCCGGCGTTCATGCCGTGGGGTGGTTCGATCACCGTGATCGGCGTGCGGCAGTTATTCTGATCGAGCGTAAAAGAATGTCTCGGGAGGCTCGCGCGTTGAATCGCATAGGCGCTGCACGCCACCAGGCACCCGCCAATAATGGCAAGGATCGCTTCCCACCGCTTCATGGCCTGCTCCACGGTGCAAGCGACCCGCGTGGTAGAATCAATTGTTTGCCGAAGTTTGCGAACGAACGCTGAGGGACAAGCAGTTGGCGCAGCTCATCGCACAAGATGAATTGATTTTCCGTCGTCATGCTTGGAAACGCAACGGCCAATCCGTTGTCTTCGCGAGCGGCTGTTTTGACCTGCTTCATCCCGGCCACGTCCGCCTGTTGGAACAGGCTCGCTCGCACGGCGATATTCTCGTCGTGGGCATTCGGAGTGACGAAAGCGTCCGGGCCGCGCATGCCGGAGAAAGCCATCCGCCGGTTTCTTCGCGCCCGATTTCTCCCGCCGCGGAGCGTGCCGAGATCCTGGCGGCACTCGCGGCCGTGGACTACGTCGTCGAATTCGACGATTCGAATTTAGCGGCCTTGCTGGAGCGTCTGGCGCCCGACGCCGTCGTGCAAGCGGGCTCTCCCGATCGCCGTCCAGCAGCGCCCGGCGAACCTCCGGTGGCCGGAGGCGCTCCCAAAATCGTGCATATCCTTCTAGAGCCGGGCTATTCGACCGCGCGACTCATCGAACGCATCATCCATCTCCCGGCATGATTCTTCCGCTGGTCTCCGAGATTCTGGCGCGAGTCGCTCGCCAGTCCGTGGTGGAGGAATCCTTCGAAAAGCTGCGGCGCAGCGGGAAGGAGGTCTCCCTCTCGGGCCTGACGGATTCGGCGAAGGCGCTGGTGGTGCCGCTGGCTTTTGCCGCTCTGGGCCGCCCGGCAATTTTTCTCGTCGAGTCGAATCAGCGCGCCGAGGCGCTTCTGGAACCCGTACGCTGGTTTTATCGCGCGGTTACTGGGAAGCCGGGGCAGCGCGTGGCCTGTTTGCCGGTGCCGGATTCTCTGCCGTATGAGAATCGTTCGCCACACGCGGAAATTTCCGAAGCCCGTGCCGTCTCGCTTTGGCGTTTTGCCAGCGGCGAGGCGGATCTGCTGATTGCGCCCGTCCAGGCGGCTCTGTGGCGCATGCGCGAGCCGGACTTTTATCGCCAGCTTGCCCGCACAATCGCTCGCGATGAATCGATTCCTCACGAGGAGCTGATCGGCTTCCTGGCTGGTGCCGGCTATGAGAAGCACGCGACCTGCGAGATGCCGGGCCAATACTCCGTTCGCGGCGGCATCATCGACGTCTTTTCACCCGAGGCCCTGCAGCCGCTTCGCATCGAGCTTCTTGGCGACACCATCGAGTCGCTTCGCGCCTTCGACCCCAATACCCAGCGTTCGACGAACCCCGTCGAGCGGTCCACGCTGATGCCTCTCACGGAATTTCTGCGTCGCCCGGAAGTGCTCAGTCGTTCCCGCCTGTCCACTGCCATAGGCCGCGAAGAAGATCCGATCGCCGCCGGTCTGTATCCGGGCTGGGAGTTTCGCGGAATCCTGCTCGAGCAGCGCAACTCGGTGCTTTTCGATTTGGGCGGCGATCCGCTCCTCGTGATCGACGAGCCCTCCTCCATCGAGAAGTCCGTCGAAAAGTACCGCGCGCGCCTGCACGAAGCCTTTGAAGATGCCGAAGACCCTCTGGCTGAACCTCCCGACCGTTACGTCTTCGGTGAGGAAGAATGGGCGCTTGCACTGCAGTTGTTTCCCCGCTTTGCGCTCGAACACCTGGGAATGGCGCAGGAAAGCGGCGCGGCTCCGCGGACCCTCCGCACGCAAACCACCACGCGCTATCACGGCAACGTGGCTGCCTTCATGGCCGAGGCGCGCGGACGGCTCGGCGCGGGCGAGCAAGTCATGGTCTCGGCCGCCAGCACCGGAGAGCTCGAACGATTTGCCGATATTTGCCATGAATACGAACTGCCATACCGTCTCGGCGAACTCGAGGAGAATGCCACCGTGGCCCGCCTTGCCGAGGAAAGCAGCGGCGGCACTATTCCCGCGATGGTCCTAGTCAAAGCGCCGCTCTCCGAGGGTGTGGCCTTCACGGACGCGCAGTTGGTTCTCTTTGGCAATGCGGACTTGTTCGAGACGCTTGCGCCTGTGCAGCGTTCCCAGGCGCATCCCAAAACGGCGAGTTTCTTCAGCGATCTCTCCGACCTCAAGCCTGGCGACCATGTAGTCCATGTGGATCACGGCATCGGCCAGTTTGAGGGTTTGCGTCAGGTGGGGGTGGATTCCGCCACCGGCGAATTCATGCTCTTGCGCTACGCTGGCGATGCGAAGCTCTACGTTCCTCTTGCCCGACTCGACCTGATCCAGAAATATCAGTCGCTCGGGGGAGTGCAGCCTACTCTCGATCGCCTGGGCACCACGGTTTGGGAGACGCGCAAGACGCGCGTGCGCAAGTCCGTCAGCGATATGGCGGAGCAGCTTCTGGCTCTCTACGCCGAGCGCAAGACCGCTCCCGGACACGCTTTTCCGCTCGATTCGAACTGGCAGCGCGAATTTGAAGATGCCTTTGAATTCCAGGAAACCCCCGACCAGTTGCGCGCTATCGAAGATGTCAAGCGCGACATGGAATCATCGCTCCCCATGGACCGGCTGCTGTGCGGCGACGTCGGTTACGGCAAGACGGAAGTGGCCATGCGCTCCGCCTTCAAAGCCATTGCGGATTCGAAGCAAGTGGCCGTCCTCGCGCCCACCACGGTGCTTGCTTTTCAACACCATGAAACGTTCCGCCGCCGTTTTTCCGCGTTCCCGGTCCGGATCGAAATGCTCAGCCGCTTTCGCACCGAAAAAGAGCAGAAGAAGATCCTCGAAGACCTCGAAGCCGGAAAAGTCGATATTGTCATTGGCACGCACAGGTTGATCTCGCGCGACGTCAAGTTTCAGGACTTGGGCCTGCTGATCGTGGACGAGGAGCAGCGTTTCGGCGTCACGCACAAGGAACGGCTGAAGGAGATGCGCAAGAACGTCGACGTCCTGACCATGTCCGCCACGCCGATTCCGCGCACGTTGCATATGTCCCTGGTCGGGCTTCGCGATATGAGCGTCATCGAAACGCCGCCGAAGGATCGCCTCGCTATTCAAACCACCGTGGCGCCTTTCAGTGAGACGCTCGTCCAGCGCGTGGTTGAAGAAGAGCTTGCGCGCGACGGCCAGGTCTTTTTCGTGCACAACCGCGTCGAGTCGATCGCTTCGCTGGCCTCGCTCGTAAAGCGGCTGGTTCCCCGGGCGCGCGTGGTGGTCGGCCACGGCCAGATGCGCGAGTCCGAGCTCGAGAAAGTAATGCTGAAATTCATCCGCAACGAGGCCGATATCCTCGTTTCCACCACGATCATCGAGAATGGCCTCGATATTCCGCGCGCCAACACGATCATCATCAATCGGGCGGACCGCATGGGCCTGGCCGAGCTATATCAGCTTCGCGGACGCGTGGGACGTTCCAATCAACGCGCCTACGCCTATCTCCTGGTCCCCACGGAAAGCTCCTTGACGTCCATCGCCCGTCAGCGGCTCGCCGCGCTCAAGGAATTCAGCGATCTCGGCGCCGGGTTTCGAATTGCCGCGCTCGATCTGGAGCTGCGCGGCGCCGGGAACCTCCTGGGACGGGAACAGCACGGTCACATCGAATCCGTCGGGTTCGACATGTACTGCCAGATGATGGAGCGTGCGGTCTCCGAACGCAAAGGCGAGGCCGTGGTGCCCGAGCGGCGCGCCACTCTGAACCTGGGCCAGGAAATACGCATTCCGCGCGAGTACATTGATAGTGAGAATTTGCGCCTGCGAATTTACAAGCGCATTGCCGGCGTCACCTCGGAAGCCGAGCGCGAGGAAGTCCAGCGCGAGCTCCAAGACCGTTTTGGGCCGCCGCCTCCCGCAGTTGGCAATTTGCTCGATTATGCCATCTTAAAAGCGCTGGCGGAGAAGCTGCTCATCGCTTCGGTGGACCGACGCGGCGATCAGGTGGCCATCAAGTTCTATGACGACACCCCACTCGGCCCCGAACGCCTGGTAAAATTGATCCATAAACGCCGCGGCATGCGCCTCGACCCCACTGGTGTGCTCTGGCTCGAGTGGAAGGGCGGCAAAAATGGTCCGATGGAAGCCGTCAGAAACGTATTGCTACAACTGCAATCGTAGGGATAAGATTTTGATCGAGTGTCTGCCATGAGAAATACCACGAGGAACATGAGAAAAAGGCTTTTGCTGTGGTTCGTGCCGGTCGTCGGAATCATTTGGCTTCTGGCCCCGGCGCGCTTGGACGCCCAGTCCAAGAGTGTCGTAGTCGAGGAAATTATCGCCCGGGTGAATAACTCCATTGTTACCCGGTCCGATTATCAGAAAGCCGCTCAATCCCTTCGGGACGAAATCGCCCATGATTGCCCGAATTGCCCTCCGGAAAAGATTGACGCCGAATACAAGGATCGCCAGAAGGATTTGCTCCGCGATCTGATCGACCAGCAACTCCTGATCGAGCGCGCCAAGGATATGGGCATCAGCGTCGAGACGGACTTGGTCAAGCGCCTCGACGATGTCCGCAAGCAGAACAATCTGGCTACGATGGATGACCTTGAGAAGGCCGTCGAGACGTCCGGTATCGCCTGGGAAGATTACAAGACGCAATTGCGCAATGGCCTGCTCACGCAGGAAGTGATCCGCCAGCAAGTGAGCAACCATCTGGACATCGGCACGGATGAAGTGAAGCAGTATTACGACTCTCACAAGCAGGAGTTCAACCTGCCTGAACAGGTCGATCTTGGCGAAATCTTTTTGAGCACGGAAGGAAAAACTCCCGAGGAGATTTCCGCCGTCCGCACCAAGGCCGACGATCTTCACAACCGTGTCGTGAAGGGCGAGGATTTTACCGAGATCGCCAAGCGTTATTCCGAAGGTACAACGGCCAAGGATGGCGGCGATCTCGGCCGGTTTGAGCGTGGCCAGCTCGCCCCGCAGCTCGAGAATGTCGTGTTCAAGATGGATAAGGGGCAGGTCACCGACGTGATCCAGACCAAGACCGGCTTCGAGATCCTCAAAGTCCTGGACCATTTTCAAGCCGGCTTGCAGCCCATGGACAAGGTAACCAGCCAGATTATGAACGAAATCTACAAGCAGAAGATGGAGCCGGCGCTGCGCAGTTATCTCGCCGAACTTCGGGAAGAAAGTTACGTGATGGTCAAGCCCGGCTATACCGATAGTGCGGCTGTTCCCGGTGCTACTGTCATTCAGGAAGTTCCTGCGACGCCGGATACGGGCTCTGGTAAGAAAAAAAGAAAGGCGCCGGAACCGAAAGTCTCAGGCTCATGAAGTCTCATTTTGTGGCTGATTTGACCGACGGCCAGAGTTTCGCCTCTCTTTTCATGGTTCGCGAAAAGGAGGTGCGCACCTCGGTGCGCACCGGCGCTTCCTGGCTTCAGCTTGAGCTGGTCGACCGTACCGGCGCAATCTCCGCGAAAATGTGGGACAACTTTGCTCCGTTCGTCGCCACCTTCGAGCGCGACGACGTTGTCCAGATACGCGCGCGCGTGAAGCTTTACAACGGCCAGAAGGAACTGACCCTCGAGCAGATCATTCCCGCTTCCGAGCGCGACTACGATCTCGGGGATTTTCTGCCTCACACGAAATACGACGTCGAAAAACTGTACGCCGATCTGCGCTCGGCCGTCGCGGGCATCGAAAACCCTTGGCTCAAGCGGTTGCTTGAGAGTGTCGTTGAGGATCCCTCGATCGTTCCGCGCCTCAAGCGCGCCCCCGCTGCCATGACCATGCATCACGCCTTTCTGGGCGGTTTGCTTGAGCACATCGTCAGCCTTTTGGGCCTTGCTGCGGGGGTGGCCGCGCAGTACCGGGAGCTGGACGTGGATTTACTGCTGACGGGCGTGATTCTCCATGACATTGGGAAAATTGACGAACTTCGGTACGCCCGCGGAATCGATTACTCGACCGAGGGGCGTTTGCTGGGCCACATCACGATCGGCGTGATGCTGGTGCGCGACAAGATCAAGGCCATTCCTGGCTTTCCGGCCCCGCTGGCCGTTCTCGTCGAGCATCTGATCCTGAGCCATCACGGCTCGCATGAGTTCGGCTCGCCTTCGCTGCCCCAGACCCGCGAAGCCATCGCCCTCCATTTCATGGACGATTTGGATTCGAAAATGGGCGCCATGCGCGCCACTCTCGAAGCGGCGTCCAGCGCTTCGGGGCTGTCGGTCTGGACCGATCGTAATCCCTCGCTTCGGCGCGTCCTGCTTCGCTCGGATAAGTTTCTCGGGAACGACGGAGTCGCGAAACCGCCGGAGGTTGCAGGTGCGGGCGTCAGGCCGGATGCAAATGGCCCTGCGATAAAAAATTGTCCTCCCATCTCCCATGAGTGACCTTGCCAATCGATCCATGGATTCAGCCGGCGGAAAGCGCCGCTCTCCCCGGCGTGCCGTGCTCGACCTCGCGCCGCTTGAGCTCGATTGCATGAATACGCTTTGGCCCATGGGTGAAGGGACGGTCCGCGAAATTCGGGATCGCCTTGCCGAGCGCCTCCCGCGCGCTTACACCACGATCATGACGATCATGGACCGTCTGGCGCGCAAGGGAATTGTCGAGCGCTGCAAGTCCGGCCGCGCCTATGTCTATCGCGCCAATCTGAGCGTTCAAGAGGCCCGCGCACAGGCCCTCGGCCACGTGGTCGAAAAGTTTTTCGGAGGCTCGCGGGAAGCGTTGCTTGCGCAACTCGGCGCCGCCTCGCCGCTCACGCTCGCCGCGGCCGCCGCCGCTTCAACAACATCTCCAGGCGCCGCCGCACCGGTCCCACCCACGTCTGCCGCTTCGGAGATCGAATTTCGCAAAACCGGGGATCTTGCAGTCAGTGCGAAACCCGTGGAGCCTGATTGACCGCGGATCGAAGCCATTGTCGCCATTGCCTCGGATGAAACGGCGGCATATTCAAGGCACATCTAAAATGTTTCCAAGTGAACTTACAATTCGCGGCCTCAAGCTCCGGCCCGCAACGATCCTGGCCCCGATGGCTGGCGTTACGGACACGGTCTTCCGCCGGGTCATTCGTTCTCTGGGAGCCTGCGGCCTCATCATGACCGAATTTACCAGCGCGGAAGGATTGACCCGCAATTCCGCGCGCACTCTCCACTATCTCTATTTCGACGACGACGAGCATCCTATCGCCGCGCAGATTTTCGGTTCCGATCCTGCGGTCATGGCCTCGGCGGCGGCTCTTACCGAGGATCTCGGCTTCGACCAGGTGGACATCAATTTGGGCTGCCCGGTGAAAAAGGTCGTCAAATGTGGCGGCTCGGGCCTGCTCCGCGATTTGCCCCATCTCGAGAAGCTTCTCCGTGCCGTTCGCGCCGCCGTGCGCATCCCGCTCACCATCAAAATCCGCTCCGGTTGGGACGAAAACAACATTGTCGCGGTGGATGTCGCCCGCATGGCCGAACAAATCGGCATTGAGGCTGTCGCCGTTCATCCGCGCACGCGCATGCAGGGATATGCCGGCTTCGCGGATTGGTCGGTGATTCGCGCCGTGAAACAGGCCGTGCGTATTCCCGTAATCGGCAATGGCGATGTCCGCACGCCGCAGGATGCAGTCCGAATGATCGAAGAGACCGGCTGCGATGCGGTCATGATCGGCCGTGCCGCGTCTTTCAACCCGTGGATCTTCCGCCAGATCGCGGACTTCATAGCCACCGGCAGTTACACCGAGCCTTCCGAGCTCGATCGCTATCGCTTGCTCTCGGCTTATTTCCGCAGCCTGGTCGATGCGGAAATGCCCGACGCGATCGGCAAGATGAAGCAGTTTGCCACGTTGTTTACTCATGGTGTCCGCAATGGCGGCGAGTTGCGCCAGTCGGTTCACCACGCCCACACCACCGCCGAAATCCTCGGGCGTATCGATGAATTTTTCAGCCACGTGGCGGCTCCTTCCGGGGACTAGCGGCAAACGATTCCTCGCGCCTGGCGTCAGACGTTGTAGAATGTCGTTCGCGCAACTTTGAACGCGGTCGAGCTATGAAATCCTGGTGGATGGAGGCTGGAATGAAGCATATATGGGTCTGTACTACGGTCGTATTGGCTGCGCTATTAGGCCTTTCGGGCCCGGCGCTGGCGCAATCGGCATCGACATTGCCGATCCCCGACGCCCCGGTGGCCACGGATATCCCTGGCGCGCGCGAAATGCCCGATCCGAACATGACCTACAAAGTCGTGTTCGATATCGCCAAAGCGGCTCCGAAAATCGACGAGGTGAATCCCGGCCTGATCGGCGTTGCGCGGTATTTCAATACGCTTGCCAAGAACGGCGTGCCTGCCGATCATCGCAAAATCGTCGTGGTGTTCCATCAGGGCGGTACTGAAATGGTCCTGGACAACTCTGCCTTCAAGGCGCGCAACGACGGTCATGATAATCCCAATATTGCCTTGATGCGGAGCATGAAGAAGGCGGGAGTCGATTTCCGCGTTTGCGGCCAGGCCGTGCTGGCGAAAAAAATCGATCCGAAGACGATTATGCCCGAAGTCCAGCTTGATCTGTGGGCCTTGACGACGCTCACGAATCTGGAGCTTCGCGGCTACGTCCACGTGGGAGGCAACTAGGCGTCGATTCCTGCTTGCTATTCGTCTCGCGTAACCAGCAGCTGTTTGTAAGCCTCGCGGCGCGTGAGTCCGCGCTCGCGCGCCGCCCGTTTCAGCGCCGCCTTGCGGTCCGTGCCATGTTCTTTCATGATCTCTTCCACGCGCCGTGCTAGTGGAATTGCAGTTCCCGCTTCCGCCGCGTCCTCGTTCGGCGTCCGGCCATCCGGCGGCCCGATAAGCATCGTGATTTCGCCCCTCGGAGATTTCTTTCGTACTGTCTCGGCCAGGTCCTGCATGTGGCCGCGCAGAAACTCCTCGTAAATCTTCGTCATCTCGCGCGCGATCACCGCCGGCCGGTTCCCCAGAATCTCCAGGGCGTCTTCCAGCGTATCGAGCAGCCTGTGAGGCGCTTCGTACAGCACGATCGTGCGCGGTTCGTTGGCGAGCGTGCGCAGCGCTTTTCTCCGCGCGTTCTGCCGCGACGGCAGGAATCCGATGAACGTGAATTCCTCGATTGGCATGCCCGATGCGGCCAGCGCCGCCACGAATGCGGACGCTCCCGGCACTGGCTCCACTTTGATTCCGTGCCGCACGCAAAGGCTTACCAGCCGGTGGCCCGGATCGGAAATGGCGGGCGTGCCCGCGTCGCTCACCAGCGCGATCTTCGCTCCTTGCTCGAGTTCGATCACGATCTCCGGCGCCTGCGTGATTTCGTTGTGCTCGTGATAGCTGATCAGCCGCTTCTGAATGTCGAAATGCGTCAGCAGCTTCAGCGTCTGCCGCGTGTCCTCGCAGGCAATCGCGTCCGCTTCCTTGAGGACGCGCAGGGCGCGCAGCGTGATGTCCTCGAGGTTCCCGATTGGCGTGGCCACCAGGTAGAGGCAGCCCTCTCCGCTCTCTGTTTTTTTCGCTTTCGCCATGGACTCTCTGGCCGCTTTCTGATTCGCGATCGCTCGATCGAGCGATATCCGTGCGCCCCGGTCGCGCGCCTTGCGAACCGAGTCAGTCTAGCACACAGCCGCAGCACGGGATCGCCGCGGCGCTACCTGGAATCCGGCGGCGCTTCCGCAACGTGAAAGCCTTCCGGAAATCTGCCGCCTTGCGTCGCGAACCGAATCCGTCGTTGACTCCGCCGTCCCACGTCGCGTAACGTGCCCGAGTCGAGAGACCGCTGAATCAGTTGCGCTCGGCCCGATTTTTCGGCGGCGCTTCATCTTCGCGTGCTGCCGCACGCATCCGGCCCGGCCGTTGAAAGGAGAATCAGTCATGTCGCTGGTCGATTTTGTTCCCACCCCTAATTTCGAGGAATATAAAGAGCGATTCAAGCAGCATTACAAACTGGAACGCAGCGAAGACGGCGTCATTCTCGTTCAGGCGCACACCGCGGGCGGTCCCGTGCAGTTGAGCGTTGAAAATCACCGTTCCGTCGGGCAGCTCTTCAAGACCATTGGCGCGGACCCTGCAAACGAAGTCATGATTTTCACCGGGACGGGGCAGGACTTCATGATGGACGCGGATCCCGAAGGCTTCCAACTGGAGCAGGAAGATCTGCAGCATTGGGCCTACGAGCATGCTTATAAGGATGGCAGAATCAACGTCAGTTCCTTGGTGAACGATCTGGAGATTCCGACCATCGGCGTTCTGAATGGCCCCGGTTTTCATGCGGAAATTTGCCTGATGTGCGACATCACCATTTGCAGCGAAGACGCCATTATTTTCGATCTCCACTACGATATCGGCTCCGTTCCCGGCGACGGCGTTCATAGCTGTTTCCTGGAGTTGCTGGGCGTCAAGCGCGGAGCCTACGCTTTGCTCACCGGCCAGGCGATTGATGCCCAAAAGGCCCTGGAGTACGGAATGGTCAACGAAGTGGTGCCTCGGGATAAGCTCTTGGATCGCGCTCGGAAGATTGCCGGCCATATCATGACGCAGCCCCGCATCACCCGCCGCCTGACCACGCAAATCATACGGCGTCCTTGGAAAAAGCGGATTACGGACGACTTGGACGGCGGCTTTGGCATCCAGATGTTCGCGCATCTGGCCAAGAAGAAGTCCATCCACAGCAGGAATCACATTGCTTCATCCATCGCGTACGTCAAGGAAGGCAAGGAGAACGATATCAAGTAGTGTGCGGTGGGAAGTGGCGATGGGCAGCGCGCAGCGGAACGCACCGCGTCATGCGGAGTACCGCTCTTTTGTTTTGGAAAATCCCTCTTGGCGGCGATTCGTTCCGCCAGGCGTGCCGCGCTCGACGCCAGGCGTTACTTCAGCAGCCCCGCCATGCGCGCCAGCACCTGGAACACAATCGCGAAATCCTGCTCGGCCATGCCCATGGCCCGCGCGGCGGTCAGGAACTCGTTGGCTGCGGCGGTCATCGGCAGCGGGACGTCCACGCGCCGCCCCTGCTCGAGCGCCAGCAGCATATCCTTCTGCATCATGTTTACGTTGAACCATGCCTCTTCGGGCATGTGGAGGATCATCTCCCCCCGGTATTGCACCATCGGCGACGCGATGGCGCTGTGCGTCAGCACCTGCACCGCCGTCGCACGTTCGATCCCGCTTTTTTCCGCGAGCAGCACCCCCTCGCACAGGGCCAGCATCTGCACGGCCAGTTGCAGGTTCGTCGCCACCTTCATCGCCAGCGCCAGGCCGTTTTCGCCGACGTAGGTCACTTTCGCGCCTTTGCCCGATACGGGCGCGTCCGAAAGCTCCTCCAGGATCGGCCTCACGCGCTCGAACGTTTCACGGCGTCCTCCCACCATCACCGAGCATCGCCCGTCCACCAGCGTCGCCACGCTCCCCGACACGGGCGCATCCACCATGTCCGCGCCCTTTTCGCGCACCTTGGCCGCCACCGCGCGGCTCGTCGCCGAGCTGACCGTGCTCATGTCCACGAAGATTTTTCCGGGGCCCAGCCCGGCGAGCAGGCCGTCCGGCCCGTTGGCGATGGCTTCGAGCGCCGCGGAGTTGGTCACCATCGCAAAGGTCACATCGGCTGCTTCGCAGACCGCGCGGGGCGAGTCCGCCCACCGCAAGCCGCGATCGATCAGCGGCTGCGCTTTCGCGCGCGTGCGATTGTAGCCGGTTACCGTGTGGCCCTTGCTCAGCAGGCGCTCCGCGAACAGGCCGCCCATGACGCCAAGGCCGATAAATCCGAGATTTGTCATCGTCGCTGTCTCCAAACGGGGATTAGGAATGGGAGCGGAAAATTCCCGGCATCATGGCGAACCGCGAAACTCCTGATGCGCCAGCATCATGGCCTGCGCCTGCGAACTTCGTCAACTAGCTTGTCGCAACCGCGCGCAACTCAATCGGCAAGCGGAACCCCTTTTGTCTGGGGAGTAGAAGAGGCTGTAGCGTTCATGTAATATGGCGCTGCGGCGATTCCGTAACAAAAGAATGAATCGAAGCAGCCCTGAAGAATTTAACGGATCGCGTTGTTTTCACCATTCTGCTGGTTTTTAGCGTTTGCTTTACTTTTTCCGAAGCTGGAAACCGCGCTGCGCCGCGCGCTCAATAATCGGGAAGCAGCAGCGTCACATGGTGGACGCTGCCTAATCGCATATTAGCTGGACGAGGGAGGACGCGCCGATGATCTCGGCAGGAGAAGCGCTCGAACGCTTGCGAGAGGGGAACCGCCGCTTCCTATCTGGCACTCGGAACGGCGACCTCACGAGCCAGGCGCGCCGCAACGAGCTGGCGTCAGGTCAAGAGCCGTTTGCCACCATTCTCGGTTGTTCCGACTCGCGGGTACCGGCGGAGATCATCTTCGACCAAGGCTTGGGCGACCTCTTTGTCATCCGCGTTGCGGGAAACATCGTCGCTCCCTCTCAAGTCGGCAGCGTCGAGTTCGCCGCTGCGCGGTCCGGCACACGGCTGGTGGTGGTTCTGGGACATTCCCGGTGCGGCGCTGTTCTGGCCACCCTGGAAGAAATCCAGCAGGCGACGGAAAACCAATCGCGGAACCTGCGTTCGATCGTTGACCGCGTTCGGCCATCCGTGGAAGCGTTGCTGGCGACAGAACTCCGGCACGATCCGGATGCCCTGGTGCGGCAGGCTGTTCGGGCCAACGTCCGTGTCTCCGCGAACCACCTGCGGCATGGATCCGAAGTCCTCGAGCAGATGATCTGGAAAGAGGGACTCCTCGTCGTAGGCGCTGAGTATTCGCTGGAGACGGGGGCCGTTGATTTCTTCGATGGCGTGCCGAAAGCCGGCTGACGGCGGGTTGCCGCGGACGGGCTCCGCACGCCGCCGAACGTTGACTAGC
>DATLST010000311.1:0-3300 GCA_035534055.1 Candidatus Acidiferrales bacterium
GAGAACGGAGATACGCCACCCGAGGCGGTCACTGTCGCGCTGTACGCATTGTTGATGCTGCCGGACGGCAGGGATGTCGTCACGATGGAAGGATGGGGTTCGACGGTGATCGTCAGCGTCGCGGATTCATTCGGAAACGTCACCGATGTCGCCGTCACGGTCACGGTCGTTGCGCTGGAAACGCTTGCCGGTGCGTTGTAGGTTGCCGCCGTGCTGCTGGTTCCGCTAAGCGCGCCCGCGCCGCTCGCCGGTGTCAGCGCCCATGTGACACCAGCATTCGACGTATCGTTCGTCACCTGCGCGGCGATTGCCAGTGTCTGTCCCTCGCCGATGGTCTGCGCGGTCTTGGGCGTCAAGGCAACGGAGTGGAAGCTTGCCGGAGTCCCCGCGCAGCCCGCGACCAAAAGACAGGTAAAAATTAGCAGACCAACGAAACGAGAAAAGCCGGCGCGCACGGACATGGCGCCTCCTTTGTTAAGGATGGCCCTGATGAATCCGAACCCACAATTTAAGCAGCAAACCGGCGGGCTGGCATTGGAATGAGCGAGGCGAATGGCGTATCGAGCAACCGGAGGAAATAAGTTGCGAGACGTGTTTAGGAAATGTTTAGAAAGAACCGGCTTTCGCGGCGGCGGCTTGCGTAAGCTTCACGTGCTGCATGATTACAGCAGAGGCGTAACGCGCGCAAAGCTCCATCTCGGCTTTGGTCCAGTCTCCAGAAGTAATGTGGCTCAAACCCTTCAGAAGACTGTGATAGGCGCGCACCAGGCGAAGCTTGGGTGCCGCTGAATCGGTGCCCAGGTCGGGACAAAGTTTCCGGAAGGCGACAACATCACTGAAGCTTTTCTCTTTCATCAGGTTACAGGCTGCCTCAGGCATGGCAATCGCTACGCGAACCATGCCGGCGCGCCATTGCAGCACGACGAACTGTATCAAGGCCGCGAAGGAGAGCACGAAGATGAGCGCCGCAATCAGCATTTTCTTGACCTGGGCCATTCTGCCGGGAGTGTCCACCGCGGACAATAGAACAACCGTACTGTTTTGCGCGCGCCTCTTTTTCTTCGCTGCGCGCTTCGTCAAGGTTCCGGGCCGAATATTTCGCATCTTCATACCCACCCGCAGTTCCGCTTCGCCCGGCGCGATGTAACGCAGCAAACCGGCAGGCTGGCATTGGAATGTGAGCGAGGCGAATGGCGTATAGAGCAGCCGGAAGGAATAAGTTGCGAGACGTATTTAGGAAATGTTTAGAAAGAGCCGGCTTCCACAGCGGCGGCTTGCGTAAGCTTCACGTGCTGCATGATTACCGCGGAGGCATAACGCGCGCAAAGCTCCATCTCGCCCTTGGCCCAGTCTCCAGAGGTAACATGGCTCAGACCCTTCAGAAGACTGTGATAGGTGCGCACCAGGCGAAGCTTGGGAGCCGCCGAATCGATGCCCAGGTCGGGGCAAAGCCTGCGGAAAGCGGCAACGTCACTGAAACTCTTCTCTCTCATCAGGTTACAGGCCGCCTCAGGCACGGCAATCGCCATGCGAACCATTCCGGCGCGCCACTGCAGCACGACGAACTGGATGAAGGCCGCGAAGGAGAGCACGAAGATGAGCGCCGCAATCAGCATTTTCTTGACCGGGGCCAGTTTGCCGGGAATGTTCACCGCGGACAATAGAACGACCGTACTGTTTTGCGCGCCCTCTTTTTCTTCGCTGCGCGCTCCACCGCGATTGGCAGGCGCGGCTCGGTAGACTTAGCGCAAGCCCCTTCCCAATTTTTTCTCTCCGCCTGTTTTTTCAGGGATAATGGGCGTCGAAGCTGGACGATGTCCTAGCAGGAGGAATCAACCTTTGCGCGCCGTGATCACAGGCGGAGCTGGTTTTCTAGGCTCCCATTTGTGCGACTACTTCATTGCAAAAGGCTGGGACGTGCTCTGCCTCGACAATCTCGTCACCGGTTCCGAGGCGAATATTTCGCATCTCCTTCCCCATCCGCGGTTCCGCTTTGCCCGGCACGATGTGACGCGCTATATCGAAGTTCCCGGTCCCGTGGAGGCGGTGCTGCATTTCGCTTCGCCGGCGAGCCCGCCCGATTACCTGCGGATTCCCATTCCCACGCTGAAGGTGGGCGCGATGGGATCGCACAATTCGCTGGGACTGGCGCTGGCCAAGAAAGCGAAGTTTCTGCTCGCTTCCACTTCGGAATGCTACGGCGATCCCGATGTAAGTCCTCAGCCGGAAAGTTACTGGGGCCACGTGAATCCCATCGGGCCGCGCGGCGTGTACGACGAGGCCAAGCGTTTCGCCGAAGCGATTACCATGGCGTACCACCGCTATCATGAGGTGGATACGCGAATCGTCCGCATCTTCAATACCTATGGGCCGCGCATGCGCCTCAACGACGGCCGTGCACTTCCAAACTTCCTCTATCAGGCGCTTACGGACGAGCCCATCACCGTGTACGGCAACGGCAAGCAGACCCGGAGTTTTTGCTACGTCTCGGATCTGATCGAGGGAATTTACCGGCTGCTCGAATCGAACGAGCACGAGCCGGTGAATATCGGCAATCCTCACGAAATCACCATTCTGGAATTCGCGGAGCGCGTGCGCGACCTTGTAGGCGCAAAAGTTCCGATCGCCTTCTGTCCGCTGCCGCAGGACGATCCCAAGCAGCGATGTCCCGACATCGCCAAAGCGCGTCGCATTCTCCATTGGGAGCCGAAGGTCGGCCTCGAAGAAGGATTGCAGCTCACCTACGACTATTTCCGCCAGCAAGTCTCTCGCTAAAGATTCTGGAAGCTGCACATTTGAAGGTCGAACGCGAACCGCGATCCGACCCGGACATTTCTACCGTCCGCCTGAATCATTCGCCCGCCGACACACCGAAGTAGAAAGAAAAATCTATCGGCTCGCGTGGCCCGCTTGAGATCGTGGCACCGGCGCTTCCCCGCGCCGGGCGCTTTTGGCGATTAGGAGCGGGCGTAGGATTTTATTTTCAGCGGGCAGGGCCATCTTCATAACAATTGAATTTGGCGATCGGAAATCCGAAGGCGGGATGCGGCCTGATTCGAGGCGCGAGTTGGAATCAAAAGCCGGGGATATTCGCGAGTAACATCGCCAAAAATGGCCACTAAACGGTCAAATTGGCGCCGTAAACTGGGCCTTCGCGACCAATTTTTGACCAATTCTGGCCCGAAATGCACCCGCGGAAGCGCTTTCGGCGCATCCCTTCTCATCGGCGAGACCGGAGGCGGACTCTTCGCGGCAGGATCTGGCGGGAGCGGCAGCCTGATTTCCGAAAACGGAGCCGCC
>DATLST010000312.1:0-23666 GCA_035534055.1 Candidatus Acidiferrales bacterium
ATTCGAAGCTCGCCAATCATTGAATACACTGCAGTTTGGGCTCTTGCCAGCCCAAATTGTGGAGCGGATTTTTGCCAAGGATGATTTCGCCTACGTTCTAACCGGAAGCCCTCGGCCCGTTCACGAGCTTTTCCTTAAGGAACGAAAGAAAATTGCCCTGTGCTGGGTGAGCCAGATCCGCACTCATATTCTGAGCCTCAAGCAGTTCCACCTTCGGTCCGCACGGTTTTATTCACGGGTGAGCTTTTGGGCGGAGATCAATCTGGCCCTAGAGTTTGCGGCTTTGCTCGCAGCCTGTCGCCTGCTGCAAATCATGCTTTACATTCGAGGGCCTTACGCCGCTCCCTACGTAGTCGGGGCGATGGCGGCGGGAGCCGCGAAGGTCTGTGATATTTCGGAAAAATCGCTGGCGTTTCTAAAGCAGCCGGAATTGGAAACGCTCACGACGAGGCCGGTGGGGAACCCGACCTTGTAGGGCTGAAACTATGAAGGCTGTCTCCAAACGGATGGATGTACGGATCGCGGCAGAAGACCTGCGCCGCCGCACACTTGCGAGGATTGAGCGGCCGCTCGACCGGCTCATCTATCTGGCCTCGACTCGCGACTATAATACGGGCTCTTACTATCACGAAGGCCTGGCATCGCGCTTCACGGAAGAAGTGGCTTCCGAGGCCATGGCCGATTGTCACCGTGAGGCTTTCCGTGACTTGCTGTCCTCCTCGCTCGAGAACCTGGTGCAACAGATGGAGGCATACATCGACTCGACGTACACAAGTCCCAGTGCCTTTATTGCGGCTTGGAGGAAATTGGAACCTTACCGGGTGGCGGTTCCGGTTGAAACGGATCTCCTGTCGGCCGAGTTCCTGTTTTCGAACCTCAAGATCGCTTTGGTAATTTTGGAAGCGCGTCTGAATATTCGTCCGGAGGCGGTACCAGTCGCATGGCCACACCAGTGACTTGGCCAATGATCTCCGCCTCGGTCGGGTAAGCGAACTGCCGGATCGTGCATCCGGAAAGTGGATGTGGAATCAGCGTGATCTGCGATCCCCGCACCTCGCACCACGAGCAGGCGTATCCATCCCGCAGTTCAATAAAGTAAATCGGCCGGTCAAATTCGGAGCGCCAGTCGGACGTTTCCGTGCGGGTTGGATGGCTATCAATTTGCACGAAGGACCCCGGCCGCAGCAATGGGTACATCGTGTAGTCCTGCACGCCCACGTACCCGTACTGGCAGTGGCGCACATCCAGTTTTTGAATCAGCGCAATGGGCACTTCTCCCCAGACCTCGACCATACGCGAAATCAGGCTGGTCTTGTCGAGGCTGAAGCTCTTATCGAAGCGAACGGGAAAGGTGATTGGTTTTTCAGGGTCAGGAGACTCTAAGGAGGTCAAATGAGTGTTCTGCAGCGGTAAAGCCAGCTGATACCGTGAACTGGCATTCAAATCGATGCCGAAGACGAGCAATAAATCGTTAAATCTCGTCCGGTAGATAACGCTCAGACTGTAGAGTTTGTAGATGCTGGGTATCGAGTTCTTGTTCTCAAGCTGGGTCAGCCACGCGTTCGAGATGTAGAACTCTTCATTTTGACGGTCCTCTGCGATGGTGCGGCTGAATTCCTCTACTTCCCGGGTGGTTACGCCGAGTCGGTTGCGAAGTTCTCTAAGCTGTTCGCTTGGACGCATGTGCGGCCCCGCTGCACTGTTCAATATTGGCACAAGGACACCTTCCTGCCCACAATGGGAAGAACATTAAAGCTTTCTGTGCTGCGAAATCAACTGATTTTAGAGGGTTTGTTTCATTAAACTCAGGAACGAAGCCATCACTCCGCGCGAGGGCTGACCCGGCTAAATTGGAGTTTCCGTTGCACTCGATTTTAGACCAAGAAGCCTTAACTGAAGGGTTAGTTCCAGCAGAACCAGAGGGTCGTACCAGCATATAGACAGGGCTAGGCGGCTAAATTGAGATTTTGGTACGTCAATGCTTAGAATCAGAAGCAACTCCCCGTTGCAATGTTTTTCTGCTAGTCTTAATCGATATAATTGGGGTTCCTTTTCGTTTTTCTTGTCGGTCTATTCCACTAAAATCGTTGCGCTGGGCATTCCTTGGAATGTTTGATCCGAAAGCCCTTCAAATCATTCCGACATTTTACCTGGCAGCACGCGCCCAATCTATTTACTTAGCATATATCTTTAACCCCTTCGATAGTCGCCGGTGCCTGAGGGATACGCACATGGTGCAGACGCCATCACATGGCCGGATGCGGAGATTTGCTAGAGTCGCTGCAGGTTTCGCATTGGTATCACTCGCGATTGTCAGGCTGGTGTCACTCGATCGATTGTGTCACGCTTAAAAGAGAGTGGGTCAGGAACATGAACAATCCTTTGGAGCGATCGAACTACCCTGCGCAGCCATACGCCCAACGGCGTGAGGTGCCGCGCTACACTCTTATTGCGATGATCGATATCATCGAGCCTGTGAACGACGTTCGCATCTCCGGCCGTGTTTCCGAAATCAGCCGTAAAGGCTGTTATGTGGATATTTTGAATACATTACCGAAACACACTCCAGTCCGCGTGGTCATTTCACGCGATCGGGGCACATTCAGCTCAGCCGCGAAAATTATCTATGTCCAGGAACATATGGGCATGGGAGTCGCGTTCGTCGATTCACGTGACGATCAACTCAAGGTTTTGGACGCATGGCTCGCGGAATTGAAAGAGGACAAACAATAAATAAAGCAGTGATCCGGCATCGATCACTCGCTTGCTAGACCGGTGCGGTCGGTGCAGCGCAGGAGATTTTGCCATCCCGTTCGCCTGTTCTCTTCAGGGTTGCCCAGATTACTTTTTCTCAGTTCCACTTATTTTTGATTATCACCAATGATTGTGACTGCGACCATTAATGCAAAACATTTCTTGTCAGAAGGCTGGATTTTTTTGTGGGCTCGCCTCGAACAAATGGCGACAATCGATGAGGACGCGTTCGCTTCGTTTCTGATCCGCCTCTGCTGGAATCGTTTGCTTCTTTTATGTTTGCCATCCGCACGATCCCCCAACAACGCTCCATTGAATTGCGATCCGCATGGAGCCGGAGTAATCGCTGATCGGAAACTGGGATGTGTAGAGGCAGCCGCGGGCAAAAGCAAAGCATCCCATCGATCGAGGGATGTCTTGGGGCTACCCCGCTCCTGGAAAAGGCCGAGAACGAAAGCACCCGGAACGGCGTTGGCGGAAATCAAGGCGGACACAGTGTCGCGTGTCACACCGATGAATATCCCGGAGCGTGGTTCGTCAATCCTTACATCGACGGGAATGCGTTCCTGTTGCACTGTCCCAAGGACAAAATAAGGACAACGATGGCCGTCGCCGCCACGATTGAAAAGCGCGGGCCTTAGAGTACACTGGCTGAAGTGATCGTAGATCTGGACGGTTTGGCGGCCTAGGAAAGCGAGAGAATGCTACCGGTGCCATCAGACAATGAAGGCAGATCATCCACAGTAGACCACGCGTCGCCTGTGCCTGATTTGCTGGTAGCCATTGATGTCGTACGCCGGAGAACTTTAATCAACAAGTTCCTGCGCGACTGGATGGTGTGGTTGAGTTGGGTTTTGGCCGGGCTGCTCGTCGCAGCCGCATTGATTCCTCGGTTGAAAGCTGTTCTAGTAATTGGTGCAGTGGCTGTTGTTCTTGGGGCATTTATCGCCATAGCCCGAATCTGGTGGACGAAACCCTCCGCTTACGCTTTGGCCTGCAAGCTCGATTCCGCCGCTGGCCTCTTTGACCGAACCTCGACCGCCTTGCATTTGGCGGCGGTTGAGAATCCAAATTGGATGGCACTGCGCCAGCGCCAAGACGCGCTGGAACGACTGGCGCGAGTGGATACGCCCGCGCTTTTTCCCGTCCAGATCCCCGCATTTGCCCGCCGAACCTTGGCGTTGATCTTGCTGGCCGCCGGATTTTTTGTGTATCGCGTCTACTATCGTCCTCCCATCACTGCTCTGGTACATACGGCTGTCAACTCGCGTGCGGCCAAGGCGGTTTTGTCTCCTCTTGCCGAATCCATGAAGCGAGACCTGTTGGCATTGGTGAGTCGGGATAACGCAGCTAAACAGGTGTCTGCCGACGCCGAAGTCGTTCCTGGGCTGAAGGAAGCACGGGACTCCGGTAACCTTGCGCAGCCTGGCGACAATGCAGGAGGCGTGCCGAACAGCGATTGGGAGCCCGATGCAACGCAGCCTGGCCAGCCGGTTAGGCAACCATCGAATCTGCAGCCGGGCCAGTCCTCCCCTCAGGCGCAGGAGGGGAACAAGTCCGATTCGAACCAGCAGGAGGCCGAGGCCAGTCAACAATCGCAGACAGTCCAAAGCACAGAACGCGGATCGAGCGAGCAGCAAGCATCGAATTCGTCGCAGCAGGCAAACAACGAGCAATCTGGCGCGAAATCCGTGATACAGGTGCTGAAAAATCTCATAAAGAGTATCCGGGGCCAGCAGTCGCCGCAATCTCCGCCGCCGGCCGAATGGGCTCCTGGCGATCAGCCTCCGACTGCTCAGGCTTCCGCGGATACCGGCAATGCGCATGAGCATACGGCTCAAGGGGACACATCGAAGGGTGACAGTGATCGGAGGGATTCAAGCGCCATCTCGGATCCCAAGAAACCGGGAGGCGGCGCGGGCAATGGCAGTACCGCCATACCACGCCAAGGTGTAAAGAATCCGCCGCCAGTGCCTGCCAACCTTGTCCGCGACCGGGTAGATCTAGACGCCACGGATTTCAGGCAGCCCGGTCATTTGCGCGCGAGTGCTGGACCGGGCACAGCGCTGCTGCCGCTGCGCGACGTCCAGCCGCAGTCTGTCGCCGCCATCAAGGGCGCGGAGCAGGAAAATATCCCGGTGCGTTACCGGCTCTACGTGCAGCGTTATTTTGAGCGCGAGGACAAAACTCCTGTTAAATTGTCGTCGCAACCGCCCGGAGACCCTGTGAAGGAAACAAAATGATCACTGAGAACGAAAAGAGCGATCAGCCGCTGGAACGGCAAATTGAATCGCTGTCGGAGAAGATGGCGGAGGTACGCCAGGAAATTTCCAAGGCCATCGTCGGCCAGCACGAAGTGGTGGAAGGAGTGCTGGTCGCGCTGCTAGCAGGGGCCCATGTGCTTCTCGAGGGCGTTCCCGGAGTCGGAAAAACCCTACTGGTACGCACGCTGGCGGAGGCTGTGTCGTTGAAGTACTCGCGGATTCAGTTCACGCCCGATCTGATGCCGGCCGACGTGATCGGAACTTCCGTGGTCCAAGAAAATGGAGACGGGAAAAAAGCCCTCGACTTCCAGCCTGGACCTATCTTTACCAACCTGCTTTTGGCGGATGAGATTAATCGCACTACGCCCAAGACCCAGTCGGCCCTGCTGGAAGCCATGCAGGAGAAGCAGGTCACCGTTGGACATACCACGCACATGCTCGAAGAGCCGTTTTTCGTCATGGCCACTCAGAACCCTCTGGAGATGGAAGGCACCTATCCGCTGCCTGAAGCGCAGTTGGATCGCTTTTTTTTCAAGCTGCGGGTGCCATTTCCGCGGCGCGAAGAGCTGCACGATATTCTGGACCGCACGACGCAGGGAGCGGGACAAACAGTGCGCCACGTGTTAAACGGCCCGCAGATTCTGGAGATGCGCCGTGTTGTGCGGATGGTCCCGCTGGCACCGCACGTCCAGGACTATGTGGTGAAACTGGTGCTGGCGACCCATTCAGGTGGGCACGCGAACGCCCTCGCCAACAAATACATTCGCTACGGAAGTTCTCCGCGCGGCGCGCAGGCTTTGATCCTGGGCGGGAAAGTCCGCGCCCTGACCCAGGGGCGTTTCAACGTCAGCACCGAGGATATTCGCGCCTTGTTGCTGCCTGCCTTGCGTCACCGCATTATTCTGAATTTCGAAGCGCAGGCAGACGGCCGCACCGCGGACGATCTGCTCGAAGAAATTGCTGGCGGAACGAACAAGAATTAGAGTAGCAATCGTGAGAAAGGGTGAACTTGCACGGACGGCGGCCCGGGTCCGATCGCTGCTTTCCGTAACCCTGAGACCATGGCCCCCCTGTTACTTGACCGCGAATTCCTGAAGACCCTCGAGGAAGTTACATTTCTGTGCCGCCAGGACTTGGCTGGCCCGATTGGCGCCGATCACCGGTCGCGAAGTCATGGGCCCGGAATGGAATTCGCGGATTATCGCCGTTACAGTTCCGGCGACGATCCGCGCTTTCTCGATTGGAACGCGTACCTGCGCCTCGGCAAACTCTTCCTCAAGATCTTCGAGACGGAACGGCACGTTCCCGTGCGCATTTTGCTCGACCGCAGCGAATCGATGGATTGCGAGGCTTCTGGCGAGTCCAAATTCCTATACGCGCAGCGGCTGGCGGCCACGTTTTCCTATCTGGCGCTTCTGCATCTCGACACAATCACGGTGGTGCCGTTTGCCGAACGGCTCGGCAAGCCAATCGTCGTTTCCGGCGGACGCGAGAATTTCTGGCCTGTATTGAAGTTCCTGGGAGAACTTTCGTGCAACGGCGGCACCGATCTCTACCGTTCGGTGAAAGAATTCCTGGTGAATTTTCCTTCTCGTGGCGTCATCGTCGTGATTTCCGACTTTTTGGATGAAGAAGGATGCAAACGTTCAGTGGAGATGCTTCGCTCGGCCGGCCATGATTTCGTGATTTTGCAGGTGCACAGCGCTGAGGAGCAGCGGCCTTCGGCTTCCGGTGAATTGTTATTGGAGGAGGCCGAGACCGGGGCGCGGCGCATCATTCAAGGTTCGCCCGAGAATGCGGCTTTGTACGAGCGCGCGTTCCTGGAATTTTCCGAGCGGCTGGAGCGCGTGACGCTCCGCAATGGAGGGCGCTACGCGCGAGCCTTTACCGGCGTTTGTTACCAGGAGTTTGTCCTGCGGACGTTGCGAAGCGGACGGGTACTGGCATGAGCTGGCTGGCTTTGAGTCCCCTCGAAGTCGTGTTACTGTCTTTTGCTGCCACAGCGGTGGCGTTGTGGCTCTACCTCCATCAACGTCCTGTTCGCCGCCGTGTTTCGACTCTCCGCTTCTGGACGGATCTGCCCTCCAGTTCGTATCGCCGTCGCCGCTCGCTTCGGGAGCCTTGGGCGTTCCTCGCGCAAGTGCTGTTCCTAGTCTTTTTGATTATGGCGCTGGCGAATCCCCGCTGGGGAAGGGAAATCGCAAGCCGCCGAGTCGTGCTGGTGCTCGACACCTCGATCTGGTCTCAACTTCAACCTGCTGGTGAGGCGCCCTGGATCGACCAAGTGCGCCAGGATGCCAGCCAGATTCTGAACGAGCTTCCCGCAAGCGACGATGTCCTGTTGCTCCGCGCTGATGTAGATGCCACGCCGATTGTGCCCTTTACGCAAGATCGGCTGGCCCAGCGCCGGGCGATAGCTCAAATACGCGCTTCCAGCACCGTCGCGGATGTGCCGAGCGCTCTGGAGATGGGCAGGGCTGCTTTGGCCGGTGCTCGCCGAGGGCTGCTTGTTTACATTGGTTCTGGGATGGTCGATGACCAGCAGTCCCGTCGCACCGACGAGTTTCGGCAGTCGCTGGAGCCGAATAGCGGAACCGGCGACCACCCTCAGTTTCTGCTCCGCCTGGTTGGTGGGAGGACGCCCGTCGAGAATCGCGGAATCGCACGCCTCGCTCTCGAGCGAGACCCAATGCAGCCCGATCACTGGCACGTGCTGGCACAATTAAAAAATTACGGCCAGACCCCTGCAAAATCAGGTTTCCAGTTGAAGATGAACGGCCAAATTGTCGGACAGCACACTGTCTCGCTGGTGCCCTATGGCTTTGCCGATCTGCACGACGAGCTTACCTCGGAGCAAGGTGGGTTGCTGCAAGCACAAATCAGCCCGGCCGATGCCTTGAAAGCCGACGACCACGCTGTCGTCTACGTTCCGCCGTTTCACCAAATTCGCGTCGTTGTGTTTACGGCCCGTCCGGGCTTCACGAGAGCGTTGCGTCCTGTTCTGTCCACGGATCCCTATTTGCGAGCGGAATTCTCTCGTCCTGGAGTTGTCCCGGCGGTGGCCCCCGACATCGCCATCTATGACGGTGCAATCTTGCCCGCGCAGCCGGCTGTAAATTCCATTTATTTTGTCAGGGGACAGCATGCATCTGTTTCGGGGCAAATTCGCCTTACAAACTGGAATCCGCAGCACCCGGTAACGCGCTGGGTGCGCACGCGCGATGTTAGCGTGCGCAATCCAGCACTGCTCGATGTGCGGCGGACCGATGTTGTGTTGGCTTCGTCCGATGGTCATCCACCGAAACCGCTGATCGTGGCCCGCGAGCAGAACGGACATAAAATTCTTTTGATCGGATTCGATCCGCAAGATTCTAATTTTCCGCAACAGGCCGCGTTCCCTCTGCTGGTAGCCGGCGCGGTGGAATGGCTCACGCACCCTGTGGAAGACGTGGCCAGCGTCCTTTCCGCGGGAGAGTTGGATCTGCCTGGTCCCGTCGTTCGAATTGTCGGGCCTTCCGGGCAGGATGTGCCGTTCGCGCGCAATGGTTCGGGAGCGCACTTACTCGCGCTCGATACCGGCGCGTACCGGGTCGTGGGACCGAACGGTGCTACAACATTTGAAGTGAATGCTCCCGCGCTCTTGCCCTTCCAGCGCCTCAATCCAACGTCGCTTGAGACAGCTCCAGTTGCACCCGAGGTGATCCCGAATAAGGGTCGGGATCTGTGGCAGTGGTTGGTGGCTCTGGCCATGATCGCGCTGTGGACGGAATGGTGGTTATTTTATCGAGAGCGCTTGAACCGGATGCAGATTGCTGGCCCGTCGGCGTCGATTGGCGTCGGCGAGTTGCGGATGAATGGTGGCGATTCCAGCCCGAGTGTGCCAGGGACCGAAGTGCATGCTCCGAAATTCACGATTTAGGCGAATGCATGACGATTGACAGGCCCATGTTTTTGCTCCTGCTCTTGCTGCTGCCCGTCCTATGGATGTGGTTGCAAAAGGCGCCCGGAGCGTCGCGCGTGGCGCTGGCGCTCAAGTGCGTAGTCTTTGCTGTCTTGGCCGTCGCGCTCGCGGACCCTTGGGCTCAGATGCAGGTTCAGCATCTAGCTGTTACTGTTGTGCTGGATACTTCCGCCAGCATGCCGCGGGAGTCTCTTGAGCGGGGCCAATCCATCCTCCGCGAATTGGCGCAGAAAAAATCGGGTGCCGAACTGCGCTTGATCACCTTCGCGGAAAATGCCCGCCTGCAAGCCCTTCCTTCTCAGGCCGACCAGATAACCATTCCTCAGGATATGGATTCCGGCGGCGAAGCGGCGACGGACATCGAAGGTGCCTTGCAATTGGCGCTCAGTACGTTTCCAGAGCGCGGAGCGCGCCGTGTTCTGCTGATAACCGATGGCAACGAGAATCGCGGGGACGCCCTCGCAGGTGCTCTGCGTGCGAGCGAACACGGAGTGCCAGTGTTTACCATCCCGAGCGGTGGCACAGCTCGCATCCCAGTACAGTTGGAGAGCATCGCCGCTCCTCAACAGGTCTTTTCCGGCGAACGATTCACCTTATCTCTGGCCCTGGAGAGCTCCAGCGTACTTTCGGGTCGCGTTTGGGTCACCTCCCAGGGGGAGCAGATAGCGTCGGTTCCGGTGGACTTGAAGGTCGGCGCCAACGCCGTAAATTTGGGGGCGCGCATTTCCAAGACCGGCGTAAGTTTGATAGCGGTTCACATCGCCAGCGGTGGATCCGAGGAGGATCTCTTCTCACAGGCTGTGACGGTTCGCCGTCCTCATGTTCTCTATATTGCTGGCAGGCAGGATTCCTCTCAGCCGCTGCTCGATACATTGAAACGCGCCCAGGTGGACGTTGAACAGGCGGCTTCCTTTCCAACGGAACAGAACCACAACGAGTGGGACGCGGTCCTTCTGGACAACTACCCCGATCATCCGCTCCCGCCGGATGAGTATGCCGCCATGGGAAAATATGTGTTTACGGGCGGTGGCCTGATTTTTATCGCGGGACCTAATAATTCTCAACTTGCGGTGACGCCTCAAACGCCTCTGGAAAAATTGTTGCCGGTCAGCGGCGATCCTCCTCCCCCTCCGGAGGAGCCCACAGCTCTTGTGCTCGTGCTAGACAAGTCGCGCAGCATGGACGGTCCTAAGATCGAGATGGTACGCCAAGCCGCGCGTGCCAGTCTTATGACGCTGCGGCCGATTGACATGATCGGAGTCATCGCGTTCGATGAAGCTCCCCAATGGGTGGTGCCGCTGGGCCCGGCTTCCGATGTCGCTGGCATCAGCAGTTTGATCAGCTCGATCACCGCTGACGGAGGCACCCGGATCTACCCTGCTGTCGAGGAGGCGTTCGATGCCATCAAGGTGGAGCGCGTCACGCGCCGGCACATCATCTTGCTGACGGACGGCGTATCTCCTCCCGGAGATTTGCCCCAACTCGAGAAGACCGCGGCAGCAGACCACATCACCGTTTCCACGATTGGCGTGGGCAACGACGTGGACCGCTCGCTACTGGAAGATCTGGCGCGAGAGACTCGCGGAAAATCTTATTTTCTCAATGATCCCCAAAAAATCCCGCAGATCATCAGCGGTGACACGCGCGACCTTCGCTCTTCGGTGATTGAGGAGCGGCCCGTGCGTCCTGTTCGTATCCGGCCTGTCGAGTTTACCGACGGCATCGATTTTGGCCACGCACCGCGCCTGCTGGGCTTCGTCAAGGAAAAGCCACGACAGGGTGCCGAAACGATTCTGCGCACGGAAACCGGAGAACCGCTGCTCGTGCGTTGGCAGTACGGTCTGGGGCGCGTGATTGCCTTCCTTTCGGATGCGCGTGCTCGATGGGCGGCGGATTGGATTCCTTGGAAGTCCTACGGAACTTTGTGGTCGCAGATGGTGCGCGACGTATCCCACCGGGACCGCAAGGTGCGCGCGGGCGTGCGCCCGGGGACTCGCGAAGGCGAGTCCGTTGTCTATTACGATGTCCTGGAAGATGCAGGCACGGAGGCAGCGTCTGTTCCGAGCCTCGCCGTACCGCCGTACGTATTGGTCACGGCTCCAGGCGGAGCTACTCGCGCGTTTCCCCTCCAGGAGACCGCCCCCAATCATTATGAGGCCAGCATTCCGAGCGACCAGCACGGCCTCTATCGTGTCGTTTCCGGAGATTCTCAATGGGTGCTACCTGAGGCGGGATTTTATAGAGGATCCGAGGAAATGAAGCCACAGCAAATCAACGTTCCGCTGCTGGCGGAAATCAGCCGCGTGACTCGGGGCCGTATGGAACCTACCATAGGCGATTTGCTGGATGATCGCGGCACGTGGGTGAGCGAAAGCCGACCTCTCTGGCCCTATTTGTTGGTGCTTGCCCTGGTCCTCAACTTCGCAGAGGTAGCCGTACGCAAAGGACATTTTGAACGGCTGGGCTCATGGTTGCGACGACTCATGTTTCGACCGCGGCTACCCGATCGCGCCAAGATGATCCCGAATGTCCGTCGAGAGTGAAGGCTGAGGGAAGGTTAGGCCGTTCCGTAGGCCACTGCTGGTGAACACTATCGCTGGTGCCGGAGGAGGGAGTCGAACCCCAAAGATCAACGTATCTATTGGATTTACAGGGGTTATGATGCCGACAGATTGGGTTGGATTTGGTCAATTTGCTAGATTCCGTACAATTTCTCGTACAAAAAACAGTCATGCCCGAGCCTCTCTGTCACTGAAATCACAATCGAACTCTCGTGGTCGAAAAGAGCGCACCGTAGGATCAAATCCGAGGCCGACTTTTTCAGCCCAAGATTTTCTGAACGCAACATCCGCCAGCAGCTGCTGCTTCCCATATCGCGTCGAAATCTCTTTGTCTGAATGACCCATCCAAAAATTTATTAAGAGATTGCGGCACTCGCTGCGCTGTAGGACGCTTTCGCGAAAGCGGCGCAAAGAGTGAAACCCCGGAACCTTGATCCGCTCTCTGAGGGTCGTGAGATGCGTTGTCTCGTCGGCAACGCGAACGATAATCTCGGATGCCTGCGGGGCCAGATCCACCACGCGCACGGCATTCGTCGTCTTACCTTGAACGACGCGGACTGCCCCACCGTGGTAGTCTTCCCGCCGAAGATTCAAAGCTTCAGAAATTCTCAAACCGGATGTAGCGAGTAGCAAATAGAGAGTTGCGTCTGGCCCATCTTGCACAATGCTTTGAGCCTCCTCGGCCGTTACAACTGGTTGCTTCTGGTTGGTGATTTCGGGTAAGTCAATAAAATCCGCCGACCACTGCATCGGTTAGAGCGGCAAACCGTTCTCGCTTTTCGGGCTCTCGAGAACTTGTTTGGCCAATGTAACGACGAGGCGAATAGATGCAGGCTTGTATTTCGCGCGCAGATCCTTGACCAAATCTTTCAGTATGCGATTGTTCTGCGTCGCAAACTCGGCCAACGGTGTGCTGCCGAACCGGGGTGTCAGATGGACCCGGATCGCAGACCTGTATGCTCTTAGCGTTGAGGGCCGGCAAGGGTTGCTGCCCGTCTCGAGTGCGTTTAGGTATTGGTTCGCGACGGTCTCGAAGTTCATTGTTTCCCCTGCTGTGCAATGTGCTTGTCGAGGATTCTGCGGATCAGCTCGGCCATGGAGATCCCGAGAGCCTTCGATTCTTTTTCGAGGGCCTTCATCTCCGGCTGTGTCAGGTAGATATTCGTTCTGGTGTATGCCATGATGTCTTTATACACCACAAATGAATGCAAGTGTTAACTCTAAATAAAGAAGAGCACTCCGCCAGGGTGCGTTCTATGATTCATCCTTCGTTCCGAATTGTCTTGTTGTTGGTCGCGTCCCTCGGAGCGCCGTCACTGGGTCGAGTGTAGCGGGGAGACATCGTCCAACCGAACACGGCGTGGCGGTTCCAAGCATCATACCTCCGGGTGTAGAGTTCTCAGGGACGGCGTGATCCTATGCGACTACTGGTGGTAGAAGATGACCTCGCAATTCAAAGCTTTCTTGAACGAGCGTTGAAGGAAGCTGGATACGAGGTGGATACCGCGAGCAACGGCAGAACGGCGGAGCTCAAGGCTCTCGAGGGCATTCACGACGGCCTCATTATAGACCTTGGATTGCCGGACACGGACGGCCTGGATTTGATTGCTCGATGCCGCGCCCAGGGAAGTGCCGCACCCGTACTGATTCTGTCGGCGCGCCGCTCGGTCAACGAGCGCGTCCGTGGTTTGGAGCAGGGCGGCGATGACTATCTGACGAAACCCTTCGCGGTTGCAGAACTGCTTGCGAGAGTCCGCAATCTGCTACGCAGAGGCGTTCCCGTAGAGCACGAATCGGTACGCTTCCAAGTGGCAGACCTACAGCTTGACCTCCTCTCTCGCGAAGCTCGACGTGGCGATCAAGTGCTCCAATTAACCCGACAGGAGTTCTCCTTGCTTGAGTATTTTTGCCGGAATGCCGGACGTGTGGTTACTCGTTCGATGATTCTCGATCACGTGTGGCGCATGAGGATTGATCCCGCAACCAACGTAGTGGACGTGCATGTCTATCGGCTGCGCAACAAAGTGGACCAAAGCGGGATGACGCCGCTCATCCACACCATCCGGGGAGTGGGCTATGTCTTTAAAAGTGCCTAAGACACTGCGCACAACGGCGGCGTGGCGGATATCGCTTTGGCCGACGCTCGCTTTTGCGGTAGGAACTGCGCTTACATTCTCGATCGTTTACCTTCTGGTGGCGCGCGGCATTCGGGCGCGCAGCGACGCGTGGTTGAAGGGCGAAGCCGAGGTACTTTCTCAGGTGTCTGCGGATACGCCGCGAGACCACCTCTACAACCGTATCGTGGGAGAAGTGGCTGAGCTGGCAAGCCGAGAAGTACCTGACGAACGAAACTCCAGAGGACAGGAACTGAACTCCGTTTTCTTTTTGGAGGAAGATTCCGCTACTGGCGGGAGTCCGCTATGGGTTGGGCCGAGTTCGAGCCCGCCCTTCCTGAAAGCGATACACAACACACGGCTTGCGCTCGGCGTTCCAGAGTCGTTGCAGGTGGAAGGCTGGCCCACGACATTCCGCGTGGTCGCGCACAATCAGGATGGCAGAAGGATTTATCTGGGCCTCTCGAATCGTGGGATCGTACACGCCTTGAACGTAATGGCGTTCCGTTTCCTGCTGCTGTGGGGCGCCACGGTTCTGATCGGTTTCTTTATCTCCTATATCAGCGCGTACCGAACGCTTCTGCGCGTAGAACGTATTACGGAAACCGTGGGGAGAATAGGCACGAGAGACTTGGCAGAACGACTGCCAGAGCCGGTCAACGCCGACGAGATTTCGCGGCTGGCCAGCACGTTCAATCGAATGCTGGAGCGTATTCAAACATCTGTGACGGAACTGCGTACGGTGACGGATGCTGTTGCGCACGATCTGAGGAGTCCAGTGACGTCGATCCGCTGCAGCCTGGAGTCTGCGCTCTCGAACGACTCCAATGAGGGTTGGCGGGATTCGATCTGCGAAGCAATCGAGGGTCTAGACAGGCTGCTCCATTTCTTAAACACGACGCTTGATGTAGCCGAGGCGGAAGGCGGAGCGCTCCGGCTGGAGCGAACGACCGTGGATTTGTCGGCAGTCGTGAAACAGCTCGTCAATCTGTATGTGCCGTCTATGGCAGTGCACCGGCATGAATTGGCGCTCAACCTCGAGAACCATGTGATGGTGGAGGCGGACGAGCAGATGTTGCATCGCATGGTGAGCAATCTGCTTGAAAACGAGCTCACTCATTTGCCTCCTGAACGCTGGATCGGAATTCGGTTGTTCACGCACGATGGAGCAGCGGAGCTGAAGATCGAAGACAACGGTCCGGGATTCTCTCCTGAGGTAATTAGCAGGGCTTTCGAGCGTTTCGCGAAAGGCAAGCACTCATCCGGTCACGGTCTAGGGCTCGCGTTTGTCCAGGCAGTTGTTCGTGCCCAGGGCGGATCGGCCAGAATAGCTCAGCGCACGGGAGGGGGTGCTGTGGTCACGGTCTTGTTGCCCGAGAAACGAGTGACGGGACTGGCGGTCGGTCAGCGCGGTGGTGACGGGCGTGTCGGCAAAGATTCTCTTGCGACGCGAGAGGTATCCTGATCGGCTTCGCGCAGGACCGAAGGAGGCCGTTCGGGAGAATGGCAGTCGGCTCGGGATCGATTGTATCGATCAATTACGCCAGATAAACAATTTGTCATCTTCGCGAGAGTTTGTCTTCATTTTAATGTGTTACCGTTTTGCTTGCGACCTTGGATCAAGATTGCGAGTATTCCAATCATTAAAAAAGAAGATGTGCTTGTGTGCGAATTGAAAGGGGCTTACCGCGTGGGCATATCCAGAGTTGCCTTACTGCGTCCAGGGTCAACCCGTTTGCGCTGAACTTTATTGATTCTTCTTAGTCTGATTTGCATGCCGATGGTGGCCTATGCACAAACGGATGAGATACAAGTATACGACGCAGAGATTGAACCTCAGGGCGTTTTCAATCTGATGGTGCATACCAACTTCACACCAGTCGGCCGCAAGGAGCCCGTTTTTCCGGGCGCAATCATCGCAAATGATTCGGTTAACGGTGCCGCCGAATGGGCCTACGGTGTCACTGACTGGTTCGAGCAGGGACTCTACTTGCCGGTTTTCAGTTTGCATTCTGAGGGGCAGGGCGCGACGATTAATGGCTTCAAGATCCGCGAACTTTTTGTGCGGCCCCATGCGCACGAGCATATGTTTTTCTACGGTGTGAACTTCGAATTCAGTATCAATCGCGATTACTGGGAATCCCGCACCATTACGTCAGAGATCCGGCCAATTATAGGTGCACACCTAGGTCGTTGGGATCTCATTTACAACCCGATCATGGATACGGACTACGCAGGTGGTCTGGGCGGCCTCCAATATAATCCCGCGGGACGAGCAGCCTACAACGTGAATGACAAGTGGGCAGTTGCATTCGAAGAATATGATGGTTTCGGGACATTCAGTCAAACCGCACCGCTGCATGATCAGTTTCACGAGGTCTGGGCAGTGATGGATCACAACAGCAACAAGTTCATCAACGTCGAAGCAGGTGTTGGCGTCGGGCTGACGGCAGGCTCCGATAGGCTGACGTTGAAATTGATGCTGTCACGTGACCTGAATCCTCGACCTGAGCCGGCGCTTCCAGAGCCTAAGCCGCCCAATTGAAAATTCTACGCAACAGCAATGGCGCGAGGAGTGTCTGATGTGGCTCGTAAAAATGCGACTCAGAGTCAGCAAGGCTTAAGAAGAGCTGAACCAGGGAGCCGAAAATGATCAGGGGGCTTATCATCGGAATTATTCTTGGGATTCTGGTGTGTGTGGGAGCTGGTTACTACTATTTCGCTTCTGGAATGGCACCTGTAGCCGTTGCCGATCCGTTGATGCCATTTGAAAGAAAATTGGCAAATATGGCTCTGGATGCGCACATCGAAAAGCAGCACATCGGCCAGCCTTCCATACCGGCTGACGAAGCAAACCTGCTGGCTGGCGCGGAGGTATACAAGCAAAATTGCGCTGTATGTCATGGGCTGCCCGGGCATCCGGTCGACTACGTGAGCATGATGTTTCCGAAGCCGACTCAATTATTCAAAGGCAAGGGTGTGACCGATGATCCTGCGTCAGAAAGCTATTGGAAAGCGGCCAACGGCATTCGATTGTCCGGAATGCCGTCGTTCAAAGACAAGTTGACGAACGTGCAGCTATGGCAGGTGAGCCAGCTGGTTGCGCACGTGAATGAACTTCCCGCATCCGTTAAGAATGTTCTGGTGCCCGATACTCAGGTAGAATCGGACCCTCTGGTCAAGCCATAGCCCACGCGGGCTGGTCTCGAATTCGTTCCGGCAACGCGTATTGCTTATAACTTCAATGACAATTGGGCCGCGGCCTTCGAGGAGTATTCCGATGACGGGCCCTTGCGCCATTGCCTGCCGCTCCACGACCGGTTCCACGAAGTCTGGGCCGTCATGGATCACGAAAGCAAGTTCGTGGATGTTGAAACAGGCGTAGGATTTGGCTTGACCGCTGGGGCCGACAAATTGACGCTCAATCTGATGCTGTCGCGCGATCTCAGATGAACAGCGGCCACATTCTGTGGCTCTATTTTCGCGGGATTTATTTCGCAATGACAGGTCACTTGTCATGGGTTACGCATTGTCAGACCCGATCATAATTGAATGAATAAATTGTCATCTCCGAGGCGCTCCAAATCAAACACACGCGCGCTTCGTTGCCATGTAGGAGAGTGAAAAGAACCGGAGGCATTGTGAAAATTTTACTCTACAACCCTGACAATGGTGTGACGCGGAATTTCATGCCACACCTCTGGATGTTTCTTCTCCAGGCGCTGACGCCGTCTGGCCATGAGGTAGTGCTGATCGATGGCAACGCACAACCAATGGATGAAGACGGCATCGCGCGATTCGTACGGGAACACGACATCGGACTTGTCGGGATCGGGGCGATGACCCGCATGATCGCCAAGGCCTACCGTATGGCCGACGCAATTCGCGCCGTGGGTGTACCGGTAGTGATGGGTGGCCCGCACGTCACGGAAGAAGCCGACGAGGCTCTGGGGCGCAGCGGGGGACCGCGTCACGCGGACGCAGTGGCGCTGGGCGAGGCGGACGAAACATGGCCGAGGATCGTCGAGGACGCCGCGCGCGGCCAACTGAAGGATGTGTACGAGCCGGTGGACGCGTTCGGTCAGGAACACAAACCCTCACTCCAGAAATATCCGGCGATTCCGTGGGACAAGATAGATCTCGACCAGTTCAACCTGGTGCCGAAAATGGCAAAAAGGATGCTCCAACGCATCGGCGACGGCTGGGGCACCTTCCGCATTATCCCGATGGAATCGGGCCGGGGATGCCCTTATGGCTGCGAGTTCTGCACTGTAACCGGCTTTTTCGGCGACTCAATCCGATTTCGCACGAACAAGAATGTTGTGGACGAGCTGTTGCTATTAAAATCTCGCGCGCGAAGCGAGCGCGGCCAGATGGCTGTCTTTTTTATCGACGACAACTTTGCGATCAACGTGAAACGGACGAAATCGCTGTTGCGCGACATCATCGCCGCAGGTGCACAAATGAACTGGGTCGCCCAGATTAGCGCCAACCTATTGCGTGACGAGGAACTCATTGACCTCATTGCGGCCTCAGGCGGCAAGTGGATCTTCATCGGCATGGAGTCCATCGACCCTGCGAACCTTGCCGACGTGAACAAGGGCTTCAACAAGCCCGGTGAGTACGCGGCCGTGCTTGAAAGGCTCGCCCAGCGCAACGTCTATGCGATCACTTCCTTCATTTTCGGTATGGATAACGACACGCCCGGGGTCGCGGAGCGGACGCTTCAAGAGGTTCGCACGTGGCCCCCGGGGCTGCCCATTTTCGGCTTGCTCACGCCCTTACCGGCGACGCCGCTTTACAAGCGGCTTGAGGCCGCAGGGCGACTGACGCGGCCGAAACACTGGCAGGAGTTCATACCGTTTGAGATGGCCCACACTCCGCTGAAGATGACAATCGCGGAAGCTCATGCCGAGGTAAAGTACGGGTGGGCCAAGTCGTACAGTCCAGAGGCGATTGGAAGAGCCATCGATTTGCTCGATCATAAGCCGTTGGGCTATCGCATCAACATCTTCATCGCACGAATGTGTTTTCGCGGAATCTACTTCCCTCAAATGGGCCGCTTGGCATGGGTGAAGGTCATTACCCAAAATCGACAGACAATTTTCAAGCTAGTGAAAGAAGCGTTTCGCGCTTCGTCCCGCCCGCGGTCGAGGAGTAGCGAAAACGTTGATCCTGTTCCTGAAATCATTCACCCGAATTGAACCCTCGGTTTGGCAAAGTGCGTAGTTCCGGCGCTTCGGTAGAAGGCGGTTTAATTTGCAGGCTTTTGTCGGATCGGGCGACACACTCACAAAAGTCGCGCGAAGTACCGCAGATGAGAAGCCGGTTTCGCTGCATCCATACCTTTCAGGCTGGATCGTAAGGATAATGAACAATTTGTCATCCATAAGACACCAGGATTTCACTCTCAACTGATAGGGTTCTACATCGAACTTTGGGAGCGCTTTAGGAGGCATCCCTAAAGATCGGCAGGCGCGAATTCCAAACGGCTGATATATCTTTCACTCACCGCGACCTCACGATTGATTTCCCGACAAACCTGCTACCAGAGGGAGAAGCTTACATGGATCGTAGAACGGCGAGGTTCATCCCCGGAGTGGGGACTGTAGCGCCTTCTCTCATGCTTGCTCTGATGCTCGCGGTTCCATTACGAGCCCAGATTGGCAGCGCCACGCTGTCTGGCACCATTACCGATCCATCGGGCAAGGTCATTCCCAATGCCAGAGTCCGAGTCAAGAAGGAAGACACAGGGCAATCGACAGAGACCAAGACCGATTTGTCGGGTCTTTACAAGGTATCCAACCTCACGCCGGGAGATTACGAGGTTTCCGTCTCGGCGGAAGGGTTCAGCACCAACGCGGCCAAGGTGACGATCGTCCAGGGAGCCCAGCAAACGACGAACTTGACGCTGGGCGGAGGGCTTTCGCTGGGGAGCCTCGGCTTCTCGCAGGATCAGATCCAGGGAAACGCGCAGGAGCAAGCGAGGCTCGACAGGCGGTCGCATATGCTACAAGTTCATCAACGACTCGGCCTGATCACGACCATTCCTCTGATTGCCACGGTCATCAGCGGCGGCTTCGCCGGTGGCAAGGCCACGAGCTCGACGGACCGCGATGTGCATGCGGCGCTCGGCTCGGCGACGGCAGGCTTGTATTTTGCGACAGCATATTACGCAATCTTTGCGCCTAAGGTTCCGGGGACTAAAACCGAGGGGCCCATTCGCCTGCACAAGGCACTGGCTTGGATTCACGGCCCGGGCATGATCCTGACACCCATCCTGGGAGAGATGGCTTTCAGTCAAAAAAGCCAGGGAGAAAAAGTGCATGGGATCGCGCAGTACCACGGAGAGGTGGCGATCGTCACGGCCGCAGCGTATGGCGCAGCGATCTTGTCGGTTTCAATTAAATCGGGGTCTGTCTCGCGGTCGGCTCGCCACGTCGCGGCAGCCCTGGGCCTGAAACGCTCCCATTCCGAAGACACAACCACTGGCGAGGAAGCGTACGCGAGCCAGTAAGGAACGGCGAAAAGTTTCAGGGGGAAGCGGTGGACGTCTGGCGCTCGACTGTTTCCGGATAGGAATATTGGCGGAGCGCAGTTCGAAAGGGACGGATGCATGAAGAACATCTTCGTTACGGCTTTCCTGCTTCTAATGCTTCCTACGCTTGCCCAGGCGAACAGCCAATGGGCTCTTGAGAAATCCACTCTTACGTATCACGTTTCTCATCCGCTGCACGAGGCCGATGGCGTCAGCCACGCGGCGCGGGGCAAGGGCGATTGCCAAGCTGGCGAGTGCAATTTCTTGATCGCGGTGCCCGTCAAATCATTCGACTCGGGCGACAGCAATAGGGATCTCCATATGCTTGAAGTGACACGCGGCGCACAATTCCCCATGGTCGTTGTGCGCACCCAACTGCCCGACACGGGGTTTCAAGCCGGGACAATCCATGCCGACCTGGAGGTCCAGTTTGCGGGCCAGACCGCTTCCTACAAACAAGTTCCCTTCCAACTGGCGACTCAAGGAAATGAAATCACCTTGACAGGAACGATTCCCGCAACGGTGTCCGATTTCAAAATTGAGCCGCCGAAGCTCTTAACCATGCCCATTAAAAACGACATACCAGTGCGCGTGGAAATGACCTGGCAAAAGCAGAAATGATATGGCAATCGGACGATTGATTTCCGCGCTTTTTTTGATATGCGTATGTGCGAGCTTGGCGCAGGCTCAGGACGCTGTTTCGGAGTCCGCACCTGCTCCCAACGCGATGTTGATTCACAGACCCGTTGGCGGTCTCAGTGCTTCGCGTGGACGCGACGTTGTATTCCCGAAGAACACATCCATGCAGATTAATATCGCGATGCGACCTCCGCTCCTGCTCCGGCGCCGACAACCACTCCCGATGCCAATGTGATGGGGAAATGAAGGCGACCGCATCGAGCCGAGACAGTTTATTAGGACGCTACCGTGGAACATAGCTATGACAAGCGAGGACCGCTGATATATGCGACAAAACTAAAACCACCATCGCCTAAAGCTAGCGTTACACGACGAGGGGTCTGGTCGATTGGTGCAGAGGCCTCGCCGGTAAGATACGGCTCGTATTTATCGAAATGTAAAAGAGTACTCTTTCCGGTGCTCTGGGCGGAGGCATGAGTGAGCTCTGTATCGACTTTGCGCGTTCCTAAACTGGGTTTCCTAGTCTTCACCCTGAGTGCACTACTATTTCTACCGGATGTTGTCTTTGCCCAGGTTGAAAATCCTTCTTCCGATGGCCGGCCGCAAAGCTCCCAGACAAGCGATAGCGTGCGCCAGCCACTGGACGAACCGCAGGGTACGCCGCAAGACTCATCTCACGGACCCGCAACGTGTGGAATCAAGCATTTCGGACAATGCCTCAAAGACGTCGGCCACGATCAGGCTGGCATTTGGACCAGCCCTTTGCGCGTGTCTTCCGATGATGCAATCTGGTTAGTGCCATTCGCCGGAGCTACCGGAGTTGCACTGCATTATGACGCACAGGCACAGCAGGACTTGGGTATCGACAAGACCAGAATTGATGCGAGCGATACTTTTTCCAACGCCGGTCTCTACGGATCGCTCGCAGGGGATGCGGGTCTCTACTTCCTGGGCGTAGCAACTCACAATGATCACCTTACCGAGACCGGACGGCTGGGAGCGGAGGCGGTCGCTGACGCCTCAATAGTAGTGGAAGGGTTGAAGCTCGCAACCAACCGTCAACGGCCTAACGAAGGTAACGGCCAAGGAGATTTCTGGCCGCACGGCACAAGTTCCTACGAGTGGGACGGCTCGTTCCCGTCTGAGCACGCCGCAGCCACTTTTGCTCTGGCGCGAGTCATTGCCTCCGAGTACCCGAGCAAACGGATTCAGCTCGCGGCGTACGCTTTCGCCTTAGCCATCAGTGCAAGTCGGGTGACCGCACGTGAGCATTTTCCCTCCGACGTACTTGTCGGTGGCACACTTGGATATCTCATCGGAGGTTACGTAATCCGCCATCACGCGAGCGGCGGTCCGCCTTCGTCACTTTTCATTACACCGCTTGTGGAACAGTCGACCCGAACATACGGCTTACGTGTTGAGTTCACGCCGGGTCGAGTCAATTTGACAAAAGCGGAAAGGTTCATTGGTCGACTGGACGGGACAAGATAGTGCTGCGCCGTCTTGCGCTCGAATTTGAGTGCAGCGTCTCCGGCAACGAATTTCCCGGCGAATTTGGCTGTTCGAACCTATACACACTGGCGGGAGCTCACCTGTAGAAATTACACATTTCCTAGGGCATGCGTCCGGGAGTTAATTTATCAATCAGTTTCCGCTTCATTGCTTGTGTTACATGCGGGCACGACTTTATTGGTGACCATTTGCCTACTGTCCATCTTCGAGTTTTTCTCGTCCGACATACGTCCAGTTTACCGTAGCCGACTTAAACCGATTATCGTTTGTGCTTTCCAAAACGCAAATTATCTAAATCCTTCTTCGCGTTCCGCCCATCGAACGAGTGTGGCCCGGCGCAAATAGAATCGTCGGCCAACCTTCACGATAGGCAGTTCTTTGCTAGAGCAATCAGTCCGCGAAGCTGCCAGACGGTAAGGCCGGTTAGAGCATGAGCTTGTGGAAGAGTCAAAAGCAAGGGATCTGATTTTCCTGGTTGTGTCGTTACGACATTGTCCATTGGCGCAATTCTCCCTCAAAGAGAAATGAAGGCGGCACCCAAACTGAATGCGGCACCGCCTTCAGGTTTTCTGATTTACTCGGCGACATTTGCAACAGCAGTTGCCGTCTCGTCTTCCGCGAAACCTCAACTTCGACCCACTGGTCCGGCAGAATGTCCTCAGAGACCGGCAAGTAATGCTCGATTTCCGGACCGCCTCCATGTACGACAACATTTCGAACCGGCTTGTCGCATTCGGGAAAGCCCACGTTCAATTCGAGCGAAATTGTTGCGACCAACTGATCTTCTTGTCGCTTCCAGCAGATAACTCCCTTCTCAGTAAGACTTTGAAGCTCGTTCAAAAAAGCCGTTTGCTGTTTCGTTAATTTTTCCATTGAGTTTCTCCTTTTGATTCTGATGGCCTCATCAGTGCTAGCTTGACTAGCAGACTCTCCGAAGAGGGTTTCGGCCTAACTAATTCAGTCTGGCGCACAGATCGTCAATTTCCGCTT
The DNA here is from genome assembly GCA_035534055.1 of Candidatus Acidiferrales bacterium. GTDB lineage: Bacteria > Acidobacteriota > Terriglobia > Acidiferrales > UBA7541 > Palsa-295. The sequence continues at coordinate 23,334 of DATLST010000312.1, forward strand.
TGCTCAGCGAGCGAGCCGCTGCCATCGGCGATATGCGCGCTATCGGTCTGCCACAATCGCAATGCGGCGAGAATTGTGTCGAATTCGCGAGGCGTGACTTTTAAAGCGATTCGTTTTTCATTCATGGCTACCCTCCCTTAAAATCTGACCATCATCAGCTTGCTCAAACCAAAGTGCGTTTCGACCTAGTTACCTAAGGAACCTCTGAACAAGCACTGGTTTAAAAGAACGGATGAGGAACAATAGGCAATTCAAGCGGTTTCAGTGATTTCATAGGGATGCCGAGAGATTGGATCCGCCTGCCAGTGCCACCAGAGCGTCCCTTGTGACCCT
>DATLST010000313.1:0-21926 GCA_035534055.1 Candidatus Acidiferrales bacterium
GCCACACGCCGGTGCTGCAATATCATTTTAATTGGAAGACGCTTTCGGTTATCGCGGGCATCAGGCTGTGGAATTTCTATTTCCGGTTGTATCCCGGAGCGATCCACGCGCCGCACGTGGTGGCCTTTCTCAAACACCTGCTGCGGCACATTCCCGGAAAGCTGCTGCTGGTATGGGACCGGCTGCCCGCGCATCGCAGCCGTGTCGTGCAGCTGCTTAAGAAACTCAACAAAATAGCAGCGCCCGAAAGTGGCATTCGTTACAATCGCGCCTGCTGCGGCGCGATTCTCTGCGAGGTTGGCCGCCGCGAGAGGGATATCCGTTGAACTTTGCGCAGCGGCTGCGCGAAATCAGCTCTGGCTTTGAACCTGCCTTCTGGATCGCAAATACCACGGAGCTTTTCGAACGGCTCGCGTATTACGCGACCACCGCCGTGCTCGCCCTCTACATGAGCGAGCAGCTCCACTTCTCCAATGAACTGACCGGCTGGCTGATGGGCACATTCGGGCTCGTGGTGTGGTTCCTGCCAGTTTTAGGCGGGACTCTGGCGGATCGGTTCGGTTTCCGGCGCGCCCTGATGTTCGCTTATCTGGTAATGACGGCCGGCTATTTCCTGCTGGGCTCGCTCTCGGCACCATGGATGGAGCCTTTGCGCCATGCACTGTCCGATAAGTGGCTGGTGCTGGCGATCCTGATGGTTCCGGCTTTGGGCCCGGGCGTTGTGAAGCCGTGCGTGGCGGGAACGACGGCGCGGGCTTCCAGCGAGAATGTCCGTTCCCTCGGATACTCAATCTACTACACGATCGTGAATGTAGGCGGCGCGCTGGGTCCAATTGTTGCGTGGCTCGTCCGCAAGCAACTGGGCCTGGGCATCGAGGACGTGTTTCGCGTGGCGGCCTGCAGCGTCTTTCTGATGTTTTGGACCACTCTATTCTTCTACCGGGAGCCGTCGCGTTCGGGCGAAGAGCAAGTGGCGCGAGTCTCGGTCGCCATCGAAAATATGTTCCGGGTACTCGGAAATCGCAGCTTTGTGATTTTCCTGTTGATCTCTTCGGGGTTCTATATCGTGTTTTGGCAGGAATTCATCACCGTGCCGTTGTTCATCCGGAAGTACGTGGATTCGAAGGCGGACGTCGATCTGCTGCTTGCGATCGATCCGATCGTGGTGATCTGTTTTCAAATCCTGGTGGCTTACTGGACGCGAAAAATGGAGGCCGTGCGAGCGATCGCGCTCGGCTTTTTGTGCGCGGGCTTGTGCTGGATTATTTTGGCTATCCACCCGAGCGTGCCATCGGTGGCGGCCACATTTGTGGTTCTGGCGCTGGGAGAGATCATCCAGGCATCCCGGTACTACGAATATATTTCCCGGCTGGCTCCGCCGGGCCAACAGGGACTCTACATGGGCTATGCGTTCCTGCCCGTGGCGATTGGCTATTTCATCGCTGGCGGCCTTGGGGGCTATCTGCTACATGAATTTGGCGACGTTCTAAAGCAGCCGCGCCAGATGTGGTGGTTTGTGAGCGCCATTGGAGTGCTCACTTCATTCCTGATGTGGGGTTACGACCGGATTGTGAAACCCAGGCAAGCCGAGGAGACGACCTCTTAATTCAGCATGCGTCGAATATTTTCGACTGCTTGCCGAGCGGCTGCATAGCCGGGGTCGATGCGCAGGGCTTCCTGAAAATACTGGCGGGCGCGATTGATCATTCCTTTCGCGTAATAGATACGACCCAAATTAAAATAGGGATAGTGGCGCGGCTCATAGCGCGACGCCTGAATGGCGTGCTCGAGCCAGGGAATGGCTTCGTCGTGTCGCCCCAGGGAAATCAGGTACGCGCCGATGTCGTTGTAGGGATTGCCGAAATTCGGGTCGATTTCAATGGCGCGTTTGCATTCGTCGATCGCATCGCGCACCCTTCCCTGCAAATGATAAGTCCATCCGAGGTAGGTGTGGGCCTCCGCGGTTGGAAAAACTTGCAGCGAGTCTTTGTAAAGTTCCACGGCGTGGTCGAGTTCGCCGTCAATTTGATCGCGGTAGGCTTGCTCGATCAATTTCCAGGCGCGTTCGATTTGTTCATGCGACATTTTTACCGCTTGCGCTTCCGGTGGTGCCAGGCAGCCAAAGGGCGGGCTGGGGCCTATCGCGCTACGCCTGGGCTCACACTGGACCGAACTTCCGCGAGGGCTTGTTCCGTATCGATCAGCCGGGCGCCCAGCATCTTCAGGTCATTCAGAGCACGGCGGCCCTCTTCCGGTTTCAGAGTTTCGATCGCGTCCGTGACAATCGCAACGTGCTGGCCGCGTTCCAGAAGACCCTTGACGGCGCAACGCACGCAATATTCCGTAACTACTCCAAAGACGATGTACTCGGTGTCGCTGCCCAGCCATTCGCGGAACCGTTCGACTAGCTCGCCTGCGAATGGATTGTCAAAAACATCGAGTGTTTGCTTTTCAAGCAGAATCTGCCGATAGTCCGAAAGACGGCTGGGCAGCGTGAAGGACGCCTCGTTTGGGACCGGCAAATATCTTTCCGCAAGGCCTTCGGGAATGATCCTGGCTCCGGGAGTTCCTTTCACGCAGTGCGGCGGAAATACCTGAAACTCAGGGTCGTTCTCCGAATGGGCATCGCCGCTGGAAATCAACAGCGCGCGGCCCTCGCGGGTCATGTCCACGAGGCGATTAATATTGGGGATGATTTTTTCCGCGCCCCGGACGTAGAGCTTGCCTCCCGGCAGCATAAAGTCCGCCTGAGCGTCCACTTCCCACAAAATCGTTTTGCGAGGATTCATCGAAGTTCAATGCCTCGTTCGCGGACTGCTGGCATTATTTTAGCGCAAAGCGGCGGACGCGTCGCCGGACCCTTTCGAGCATGTTCTCGATACGTTTGCTGTAATGCACAGGGTAGACTGCCGTACGATTGATGTGGCGATACCGCTGAGGAAGATGAGCGAGGCCGGAAATGCATCGTTCGCGCAGCGCGCTGACCGACTCGGCGGGAACGATGCGCTTTCCGCCGCGCATGACTTCAATCAGCAATGGACTGGCACCATGGGAGGCTTCGTCCTCCAGGGCAATTCTGTCGCTTTTGAATTCGCCGGCAGCGGTTGAATAGCGAAATATCTGCTTGCGGCCGGGATAGGTGACCTTCGCGTGGCTGAATTTTGCGGCTTCGTGAACCTTTCCGTTGCGCTCCAGTTCGACGAGCTTGTAGATCAAGTTCAGATGCGGGGCATCGCCAGGCGTCCCAAGGGCCGTTCCCACACCGAATGCGTCGATGACTGCGCCCTGAGAGAGCAGTTTGTCAATCTTGTATTCGTCGAGGTTGCCCGACGCGAAGATCTGAACGTCCTTCCATCCGGCCCGGTCGAGCTCCCGTCGCGCCCAGCGGCTGTCTTTGGCGAGGTCTCCGCTATCGAGCCGTATGCCGGCCGGCTTGCGGCCCATGAGGATAATCTTCTTTACCGCGTTTCGCACAGCGTAGGTATCGACGAGCAGGACCGAACCTTCCGGAAACGCGTCGAGGAAGTGAGCAAAAGCGTCCGATTCGTCTTCGTGAGCCATCACCCAGGAATGCGCCTGCGTGCCATACGTTTTCAAGCCGAATTGTTGGCCGGCCAGAACGTTGGAAGTTCCCACGCAACCGCCAATGACCGCCGCACGGGCGCCCAAAAGACTCGCCTCACCGCCATGCGCGCGGCGCGCGCTGAAGTCCACTACGGCACGTCCCTGAGCAGAGGTTACAACGCGTGCTGCTTTGCTGGCGATCATGGTCTGGTAGCTCAACGTGGCAAGTAAATAGGTTTCCATGATCTGCGCTTCAATAATTGGCGCAACCACGCGCATGAGGGGCTCGCCCGGGAACAACAGGGTGCCTTCCGGCGCGGCCCAGACGTCGCCCGTGAAGCGGAACTTCGCGAGATAATCGAAGAATTCCTTGCGAATGCTGGCAAAAATCGGATGCTGCCGCAGATAGTCAATTTCCTGTGGCGTGAACTTCACATTTTCCAGATACTCGAGCGCCTGTTCGAGCCCGGCAGCCACGAGATAATTGCGGTGGGGAGGTGAGTTGCGAACGAACAACTCGAATGTGGCGCGGGCATCGAAGCGGGTCTGCAAATAACCCGCCGCCATGGTCAATTCATAAAGGTCAGTAAGAAGGCCCGAGTATTCGCGCATACGTTCTGGTTCTGATCCCACCCATTCGAAAAGAGGGCCGGACTCTCGAGTGCGAGCGACGCCCGCACTCGGCCCTCGAGGCCCGACCTGCCGCATACACAAGGCACCCATCGATTATTCGCTGACTGTGTTCGGAGGAAGCTCTCTGCACGGATTGATGAAAAGACAAAACCCCCAGGCCGCCGTCCCGTTGTGCGATCAGGCGTGCCTGGGGGGTCTCACCGCTGAACTCCGCGCCGCGTGACCTTACTTCAGAATTGCGTCTTTGAAAGCCTTCGCTGCGCGCAAGCGCACGACGGTCTTGGCCTTAATCTTGATTGCTTCGCCCGTGGCGGGGTTGCGGCCCATGCGCGCCTTGCGATGAGCCTTAACGGCGCGTCCGAGGCCGGGTATCACAAACTTGCCGCTGCTCTTGGCTTCTTTCACCGCGAGCTTGAACAACTCGTCGAAGAAGGCCGACACCTGTTTTTTGGAGACGGGCTTTTCGGGAGTGCTGACCTTGTCGGCCAGGTGCGCAATGATTTTGGACTTGCTCATCGGAGTTGCCATCGAATTTCGTTTTCCTCCTCGGATTGTAATTACTGGGCGGCCCCGGCGTAGGGGATACCGCGGGGAACTATAGCCGTCCTGCCGGGTGAACGCAAGCTAAAACGCTAAGAAAACCCCGGTAAAACAGGGTTTTTAGATTACGGGAACTGGCTGGCGACTTCTACAGAGTGGCCAGTTGCTCGTAAAATAGTGCGACGGCTTTGATGCCGCCAAAATAGTTCTCAAGAGAAATGTGCTCATCTGGAGCATGAGCGTTTTCGTCGGGCAGGCCGAAACCTATGAGCACGCACGGCACCTTAAACGTCTCGTGCATTTGGGTGACGAAGGGGATCGACCCGCCTTCGCGGATGAAAACGGCTTTTTTCCCAAAGCCTTCTTCTAAAGCGTGCAGCGCTTTCTGGAAAATCGGGTGCGAATAGGGCGCTACCCAGGGCTTGCCCGTGCTCAGAACCTCGAATTTGCAAGTGACGGTTTTTGGCAGTACCTTGCGAATGTGCCGCTCGACCTGCTTCGCTATTTTTGCGGGATCCTGGTTTGGAACCAAACGCATGGAGAGTTTCGCATACGCCTTCGAGGGAATTACGGTTTTTGCGCCTTCGCCTTCATATCCGCCCCAGATGCCGTTCAGTTCGAGCGTCGGGCGCGTCCAGAGTTGCTCGACAATCGAGTGACCTTTCTCACCGCAAAGCGCCGGAGCGCCCACGGTCTTGCGAAATTCTTTTTCCTTCCAGGGCAGAGAATTCAGCGCTTTGCGCTCCTGGCGGGAAAGAGTTGCGACATCGTCGTAGAAACCGGGAACGGCCACACGGAAATTCCTGTCGTGGAGCTTGGCGATCGTTTCCGCGAGAATGGTGATTGGATTCGGCACAGCCCCGCCGAAGACTCCCGAGTGAAGATCCTGCGCCGGACCCGTAATTTCGATTTGGTAATAATTCAATCCTCGCAGTCCGTATGTGATCGAGGGTACGCTCCGGGCCAGCATCGATGTATCGGAGACGACCAAAGCGTCCGCTTTCAGCCGTTCCCGGTTCTGCTTCACGAAGTCCCACAGACTCACGCTTCCGACTTCTTCTTCGCCTTCGATCATGACCTTTACATTGACCGGGAGCTTCCCTTGGGTTTTTTGCAGGGCTTCGAGCGCCTTGATGTGAATGTGTACCTGGCCCTTATCGTCGGCAGTGCCGCGACCGAAAAGATTGCCGTCGCGAACGGCAGGCTCGAAAGCCGGGCTGGTCCATAGATCGAGAGGTTCGGCTGGCTGCACATCGTAATGGCCATAGAACAGGATCGTCGGCTTGCCGGGCGCATGCAACGATTCGCCGTATACCAGCGGGTGCATCTTCGTCGGTGTGACGGCGACGTTTTCTAGCCCTGCGCCTCGAAGCTTTTCCGCTACCCAATTTGCCGCTCGCTCAATATCGGGCTTGTGTTCGCTTTTCGCGCTCACGCTCTGAATTCGCAGGAATTCCTTGAGCTCATTGAGGTGGTCTTCCCGCTTGGATTCGATATAGCGAATCAATTCCATGCCGAGCCTCCGCGAATAAGCACTCCTTTACTGGCCCTGCGTTACAATTCCGCGATTAGCGGTTACTGCCAACGCACAAATGACATCTTACGGAAACGAGTGCGTATGCAACAGTATTTTTGCGATCTGCTCTTTTGGGCACGCCCCCGGTTGCGAACCATTGACTCAGTGCGCCGCGCATTGCACGATGGACGGAAATGCAAGAAGCACAGACCAGCGCCGAGAGACGGAGTTCCCGAGTGTTCACGCGCATTTCCGTGCGCGCGAACGGGAAGAGATCCGATGGCCGCAAATTCCGGGAAAACAGCCAGACGATCGTGATTAATGCCCATGGCGGGCTTTTGTACCTTCAAGAGTCGCTTAACGTAGGCGCGGAACTGGTTCTGGCCAATCCCATCACCGAGGAAGAGCAAGAATGCCGCGTCGTCTATGTCGGTGACACGTCCGACAAAGGTACCCGCGTGGGCGTCGAATTTCTGTCGCCCAGTCCTCATTTTTGGGGTATTGAATTTGCACAACCGGACTGGACCTCGCCTCCCGCGCCCAAGCCCGTCAATTAGTCTCTCGCATTGAACGCAATCTTCCGGGCAGAATGCGGCAGCGCGCGTCGCTGGCCCTCCATTAAGCGAGTTTTAGCCGCAGCAGCCTGCGCGCATTACCTTCATATATCTTCTTGCGGTCCTCGATGGAAATATCCATCTGCTCCAGGCAGCGGATGGTTTCCCGAATGAAGCCAGGCCCCTTCTCCGGGTCAAATGGAGAATCGGAGGCAAACAAGGTTTGGTCGGCACCGAAGAAATCCAGTCCACAGACCATGGCCTCGCGCGCTCCAAACAGCGCCGTATCGGCATAAAACATGCGGTAATAGTCGATCGGGCGCTTCTTCAGTTTTCGCCCCACGAGCGCCAGGTTTTCGTCCTCCGTGCGTGCCCCGAGCTGATCGAGCCCGGGCCCGATCCGGCCGGCAAAGTAGGGGATCATCCCGCCCATGTGATGAGTGATGATCTTCAAGTTTGGAAAGCGATCGAAATAGCCGGCAAAAAGGATCCGGGACATGGCAATGCTGGTCTCATACGGCCAGCCGAAGACCCACCACAGCTCATATTTCGATTTTTGCTCGTTTTGATAGTCGGCGAACGTGGCCGGCCGCGACGGATGCATCCAGACCGGACGATCGAGTTCCGCCATTTTGGCGAAGAAAGGAAGGAATTCAGGCTCATCGAGAGGACGCCCGTTGACGTTCGTATAGATCTGAACGCCGGCCGCGCCGAGCTCGAGAATGGCTCGCTCCGTCTCCCTCACCGTCGCCTCGGAATCGTTCATGGGCAAGGAAGCAATGAATCCGGGAAAACGGTCGGGATGTTTGACGACCAATTCCGCCATGCCGTCGTTGGCAACGCGGGCCAGTTCCGCGGATTGCCCAGGATTGGCCAGAGCCTCGATGGGAGGCGCCGCCGTGCTGATTACCTGCACATAATCGTCGAATCGATCCATCATGCGAAAGCGCTGGTCCAAATCGATCATTCCGGGAATTTCGCGGACCCGCTTTTGCATGTACGCGCCTTTTCCCGAGACCGAAAGCATTCGCTCGTAATAATTCCGGGGAAAAATGTGACAGAAAACATCGATCTTCATAAATAAGCCCTCGCAAGAATTAGCGTTGATTGCAGAATGCAGACTGGCGAACCAGTTGAATTCGCGAGGAATGGTAGCTGTGAGGTCTGGACCTGTCAACAAAGCAACGGTCACTCAAAAATGAGAGAGTCAATTCGATTCGTCTTTGCGCGGATCAAGTTGGAAGATCACTGCCTATCCTTCCCGGGAAAAGCGAAAGGACTCAAAGCGGTTTTCAGTTGACCCGCGAATTTCCTTGAACTTCAGTGAATCAACGGGCGGCCGGCAATCTTCTCGAGGATGCGATAAGGGGCCTGATCGGGAGCAACGAGTGCCTGCGCCGGAATGAGGAGGGTCTGCTCGATGGCATATTGCCCAGACATAACAGCATGCGCCACGCCGTCGGTGTAAACCATCCAGGTGGCCAGAGGAGGAAATTCGTGCAGGGCCTTGGCACAGTTCGTCTGAAAAGCCGCATTCTCCTTCAGATAATCGTGAAAGCGGAGCATGAACACGTCGTAAGGCGTCCGGCCCATTCCGCGAACCCCGAGCTTTCGGCCCCAGCTTTGCACCGTCCGGCTGAAAGGAGAATCGTTTTCCGCGATTCTCCGAAGCCCGGCATCCTCCGCATACCGCTCGGCGATGGCTCCAAAGGGCCCGGTCGTGCGCCAAACGCGCGATTTTGTGGGGTTTATATTTGTGAATACGCGCAGGATGCGTCCTCCGCGCGTCGGGCGGCTGGGAAATGCATCCACATGAAGCAGATCGTTACGCTTGTGCAATGGCAGGTTGCGTCCGTCTTCCTCGAATGGGCGAAAACTCGAAAAATCGAGGATCCACTTCCCTGCATAGGGCGATAGAAACTCCGTCAGAAAAGAAATCATCTGCCGGCTATAATTCCGCAGGATGGACTGAATGCGGGTGGACGTGGCGGCATCGCCGGAAGCCCCTCGCAAAAGGTCATCTCCGGGGCGGTAAGATACGTTCTTGTGCATGCGCAGCTCGGCCCATTGCTGCGCGAGCAAGAAAGTGCGGTCGTCCGCCGGAAAATCGAAGGGCGGCTCGGAGAAAAATAAAATCTGGCCGCGCTCCAGCATTTCGCAATATTCGCGAGCCCTTGCCGCTCCTTGTTCCGCGTGCGTCCACCCCTGAGGATGTTTGTAATCGCCGACTACCGTCCACGACATCTGTAATATGACTCCCTGGCCGCAGCCTGCCGCATGAGCGCGTTAAGGGTTAGCTATTTGTGTGGCTCGGCGGTTTGTAGCCTCGCGGAAGCAGAGCGGTCGACAGGTCCACACCAGAGAGGTCGACGCCCTGCAAATTGGTTTCGCGGAGGATCGCAGTCTTCATGTCCGCGCCCTGGAAATCGGCGCCGCCAATTTCGGCGCCCCGGAAATTCGCCGCACCGAAATCCGCGCGGCGCAAAACAGCGAGACGCAAATCCGCGCGGAAGAGCTCGGCACCACCGACGCGCGCTTCGGTCAGGTCCGCACCAGTCAAATTCGCTTCGGTGAGGTCGGCTTTGCGCAAGTCCGCCTTGCGCAAGCGGGCTTTGCTGAGGTCCGCGGAAGCCAGGCGCGCCTCGTGGAGATTCGCGCCCTCCAGATTCGCACCCTGAAAATTCACCAAAGCAAGATTGGCCCGTTCCAAGTTGGCCTTCGAAAGATCGGCCCCCACCAGATCAGCACGGGCGCCGGTCTCATCGCCGCTCACGAAACGCAAATGGGCAGCGAGGATTTCCGAGAGGCGCTTTCCCTTGTGGCGAATGCTATGTGGAGATCTCAGACTGCCTCCTCTCAAACGTTCAAAAGTCCCACACTCACTTCATTGCCAGCTGGGTGGCATTGAAATATCCCGGATATTTTACTAGAGATACGAACGATGTGCATCCGGATGGCGGAAGCCACGCCGCTAGAGTATCGTAATAAGTTGAGTTAAGGATATGAGCCATCCGTTTTACCGCGCGACGTTCGCTGCGCTCACGAGCGCCCTCTTGCTGGCTTTCGTAAGCTCTCCATCGCAAACCTCAGCACAACAAACCGCCCAAACAGGCGGGCAGGAAATTGTCGTCAATTTAGCGGCGGGGCGCGTTGTGATCGCCGTCGTGAAAGATGCGATTGTAATCGGAACCGTCGAGAATCCCATCGAAGCGGAAACTCATCCGCCGACGCCGGTCGAAATGGGAACCGATCGTGCGGGAGTGATTCTGGGCTCAGTCGACTGGTTCTCGCCCTCATCGCATCAATATCTGGCAATGTTGGATCAGGAACTACCTCACCTGCGCAGCCGGCTCGTTGCCACGCCGCCGCATTTGGGACAATCCGAGGGTGGCGATGAGGCTAGCGATATCGAGGCAACGGGCCTAGGCTTGCTTGATCGGCTAAGTCAAGTCGCCAAGGGCCTTCACGGCAAAGTCAACTTGCCTGACGACGAGCCGATTGCGGAATTGATTATCGTCGATTATTTTGGTGGTTACGGCCCGGAAGTCTGGCGGCTCTCCTACGCCATGAAGCAAGAGCAGGAAAACGACGATTACTGGGAAACGCGCGTCCTCCGGCCTGCTTACGTCCAGTTCTGGCCGCCCGAAAAAGGGCAGCCGCGCACGCTAATCGAATTCGACTATCCCCCGGAAAATACGCCGACTGCCTTGATCGAGCTTTTGCGGCAAAAAGATCCGCGCCTGGAAGGAATTCGCAGCTCGGACGCAGAAATGGCGCAAGTCGCGGATGAATTTCTGCGGGGTGAAAGCAACAAAGTGCGCGCGGCGGATGCGATCCAATTCCTGCGGGCGGCGCTTTCCGCTATTGCGCCCTCGAGTGCTCGTCAAACAATGGCCGTGATCGGGGAACAAACAGGATTTGCGTGGGTGCTTCCGCCTCCCGCAGAAGCCGAGCCCCAACATGCGCAACAGGGCGAAGAGAGCGAACGTCCCGAAGGAGCTCCCTCCCTGTTCAAGCACTGATTTTCCATTGTGTTCGGCAAGAACTCTCTTCGCTGGAGCCCCACTCTGAGGAATAAGCTAAGAAAGCTCGCGCTTATGTCTTCTCGGTCACGGCGTCCTGGAGAGCAAACCGTTACTTTTTCGTGGAGAGTTGTTGCTTCAATCGCTCGTTCTTCTCGGTTACAGAGCGAGCCAGGCTTTCCTTATGTTCCACAAGCTTCCGGGCCATTTCGGCGTCGGAGACAGCCAAAATCTCGGCAGCGAAAATTGCAGCGTTGACCGCCCCGGCTTTGTCGATGGCCATTGTAGCCACGGGAACCCCTCCCGGCATCTGAACCGTGGCGAGAAGCGCGTCGAGGCCATTGAGCGAACTTGACGCCATCGGAACGCCGATCACGGGCAGGGTGGTATTCGCGGCAATCACACCCGCAAGATGCGCGGCCGCGCCCGCCGCCGCGATCAGAACTTTCAGCCCGCGGCCTAACGCGGTGGTGGCATATTCATGCGCGCGAGCAGGCGTGCGATGGGCCGACACAACTTCCATCTCGTAGGGAATTCCGAATTTATCGAGCGTTTTACAGGCCTCGCTTATCACGGAGAAATCTGAGTCTGAACCCATGAGGATCCCCACGAGAGCTGGCTGGCGCTGCTTATCTTCCGTCATCACCTGATTCCTCCTTGCGATCGCTACGGGATGCTCCGCAAAATGAGCGGAAACTCCTCAACGTTTCTGTGTTTCGACGACTGCCTGTCCTTTGACAGCAAGCCTGCTGCCGATGTCCCCGCGGTAAAACGCCCCTGCGATCGCTATCTTTTGGACGGCATCATAGGCCTTGCGGGCGGCAGCGGGTACATCTTCCCCCGTGGCACTGACGACAAGAACCCTCCCGCCATGTGTGTAGTAGGTGTGGTCATTCCTCCGAGTGCCAGCGTGGAAAACGACACTCCCGGCAACCCTTGACGCTGCGTCGAGACCGTCGATCGACCGGCCGGTTATGGGATTGCCCGGATAGCCTTCCGACGCGATCACAATGCAAGCGCTTGCTCCCGGAGCCCATTTGGCGTAGAACGCCCCCAGATTTCCACGCGCTACTTGCAGGCAGGCGTCGGCAAAGTCAAAATCGGCGCGCACCAGAATTGCCTCCGTCTCGGGATCGCCCAGGCGACAATTGTATTCGAGGACCTTCGGACCCTCGGGTGTGAGCATCAAACCGAAATAAAGAAAGCCGCGGTAATCGATCCCGTCCGCTCGAAGACCGTCCAGGGTTGGCAGAACGATGGTCCTCGCGATTTCCTTTTCGAGCGCCGGCGGGAGGATTTCGTCGGTTGAATACGCGCCCATGCCGCCGGTGTTCGGACCTTCGTCATTGTCAAAAGCGCGCTTGTGATCCCGAGTTGGCGCCATTGCCACATAATTCTTGCCATCCGTCAGAACAATGTAGGAAAGTTCCTCCCCTCGGAGTGCGCGCTCCAACAGGATACGTTCGCCAGCGGTGCCGAACTCATGCTTGTTCATCAGGCGATCGAGGAACAGGGATGCTTCCTGGCGAGAAGAAGTCACCAGGACACCTTTGCCGGCGCAAAGGCCATCGGCTTTTATCACAAGCGGCCAGTCGGCCGAGTCGAGCGCTGCGCGAGCCTTCGACGCCGAGTCATATATTCCATAGGCTGGAGCCGTTGGGATTCCATGCCGCTCCATGAATCTCTTCGCAAAGACCTTGCTTCCTTCGAGTTGCGCAGCCTCCCGAGAGGGGCCAAGGAGCGAAAGTTTACGCTGTGCGAATTCATCAGCGATCCCCAGGACCAAGGGCAACTCGGGTCCTACAATAGTGAGATCCGCCCCTAGCTTGACTGCGAGGCTGGCGGCAGCACTCACGTTGTTGAGATCGAGCGGCAAGCACTCCGCTTCTTGAGCAATTCCTCCGTTCCCCGGTGCGCACCATACCTTGTCTACGGAGGGGCACCTCCGCAATTTCCAGACAATCGCGTGCTCGCGTCCGCCACTGCCGATGACGAGGATATTCATATTTGCTTCACAGAGAATCAAGAACGATACGGCGGCATGTCGTTCAGTGTCAACTGAAGTTCCCGACGGACCTTTCAGAGTTGGCTTGCTGCGTGGCAGCAAAAATGATTTGATCTGATTGATGCATTGGGACTTCGCACTGATTTTGCTTTTGCTCGCTGCTGCCGTGCCCTGGCTCGGGTGGCGCCGCATCCGGCAATTGATGCACGCGCCGGAAACATCAAAAACCGATCGAATTCGGCTATACGTATCAACAATGGCCTCTCAATGGCTCGCGGCCGCCCTCCTTCTTTGGCGCACATACGCTCACGGCATTTCGGCGGATCAGCTCGGGATCGCAATTCCAAATGCAGCACAGGCGGCGGCTACGTCGATTGTACTGGCGGCTCTCATCCTGGCGAACCAGCTCTTCAGTTTGCGCCAACTGACTGCGCATCCGGCGGAGGTCAAGGGCGTTCTGCCGCAGGTCGCGCTGCGGATTTTTCCACGAGATAGTTCGGAACGGGCGATTTTCGTAGTTCTGGTCGCAACGGTAGCGATCTGCGAGGAACTAATATATCGCGGCTTCGTTCAACGGGTATTCGAGGATTGGTCTGGCGGAATTATCCTTGCGGGAATCCTAGGATCTGCCGTTCTATTTGGACTTGGCCATCTTTATCAAGGTAAACGTGGCTGTATAACTACGTGTATAGTAGGTGTATTGTTTTCAGGTATTCGTGCTTGGACCGGCAGTCTACTCCCATGCGTGGTTGCGCACTTCATTGCCGATTTGACGGTTGGCATGCTTGCTCCATCGCGGCTGCGAGAGGCGATGGCAGGAGATTTAGAAAGTTCTGGGACTTCTGTAGATAGCTGATTTCTGAAAGGTTATGTTGGGGTTCAAGGTGGCGACCGAAATCGATTTGATTTCCTACGATAAAATGGCTGAAACATTGGGGCCGTATGGTGTCGATCTAACGCCACCACTTCATTCCCAGATACTTGCGTATATTTCCCTGCTCCAAAGATGGAATAGTCGCATAGCTTTGACAACAGTTACGGGATCTTTTGAAATACTCCGATTTCATTTTGGGGAGAGCTTTTTCGCGGCAGAATCGGCACCGATATTAAAAGGTCGGCTCGCCGACGTTGGATCAGGGGCTGGGTTTCCTGGACTCCCACTGAAGATGCTACGGCCGGAGCTCCATTTAACTCTGATTGAGGCTAATCTGAAGAAATGCGCCTTTTTATCGGAAACTATTCGAAGCCTGGACCTTGACCATGTGACCGTCGTGCGCGGACGAATGGAGGATTACGCTACAGGGCATGAGAAATTCGATTATATAACCGCGAGAGCTGTCGGTCAGACGGGAGATTTATTGCGATTTGCTGACGCATCCTTAAAGACGCAGGGCAAAGTTATCCTATGGCTTGGTGAAAATAGCGGATTAGAAGACAGGAGGGAACGTGACTGGCAATGGGAGACTGGACGAAGGATTCCCGGGTCAGATAGGCGCTTCTTGTTAGTTGGTACAAAGGTATGGTGACTCTGTTCCACGTGAAACAATTCCATGATCCTGCGTTCCACGTGAAACATCTTGCATATTTCAAAATACATCTGATAAATTCGCCTCCGCAGGAGGGGTATATTTGGCCCGTGTTATTGCTATCGCCAACCAAAAGGGTGGTGTAGGGAAGACAACCACCGCCGTAAACCTCGGAGCCTCCCTCGCTGCTTCCGAGCAGCCCACTCTCATTATCGACTCTGATCCTCAGGCGAATACAACAAGCGCCCTCGGGTTTCCAAAAGATCCAGCTCGCAGGACTATTTACCAAGCTCTGATCCTCGACGAAGCGATCGAAAGAATTATAATTGACGCAAAAGTCGATGGACTCGAGCTCATACCATCGGATAAAAATCTGGTTGGTGCAGCTGTCGAGCTGGTATCCATGGATAACCGGGAATATCGATTGAGAGAGGCGCTGGCTCATGTAAAGGAGAAGTACGCCTACATATTAATTGACTGTCCTCCATCCCTTGATCTTTTGACGCTTAACGCATTAGCTGCCAGCGATTCGGTTCTGGTGCCAATTCAATGCGAATACCTTGCATTGGAAGGGGTCTCGGAGCTGCTAGACACCCTCATGAGGCTCCGTCGAACAATCAACCCATCTCTAGCTATCGAAGGAATCCTATTAACCATGTACGATGACAGGACATCCCTCTCGAAGCAGGTAGCTGCAGATTTACGGAGCTTCTTTGGATCACAGGTTTTCGAGAGCGTAATACCTCGAAATGTACGCCTGGCGGAAGCACCCAGTCACGGCATGCCTGTAATCGTGTACGACATACATAGTAGGGGTGCTGAAAGTTATATCCAACTAGCAAAGGAGGTTATCGCTAATGCCCAGAAACGCCTTGGGCAGGGGGTTGAGCGCCCTGATCCGGGAGCCGGAACCGCAGCCTCAGCCGCAACCGTCGACGGCAGCAGCAGCACGAGCACCGGCGGCAATTCCGAGTGACGGGCTGCTGCATGTCGACATCGATCTAATCGATCCGAGTCCGTATCAGCCACGCACATACTTCCGCGAGGAGTCTCTCGACGAATTGGCGCGATCGATTCGCGCCAGTGGCATCGTTCAACCGTTGGTTGTGCGTCGTGTCGCAGACCGCTACCAGTTGATTGCCGGCGAGAGGCGATGGCGCGCCGCCCAGCGAGCTGAACTTCTGCGCGTCCCAGTCGTTATTCGCGATGTCCCCGAGGAAATGGCGCTGGAGATGACGCTGGTGGAAAATCTCCAACGCGAGGATTTAAATCCAATTGAGCAAGCGCATGCTTTTCAGCGGCTTACGGACGAATTCCAATTAACGCAAGAACAAGTAGCCGAGCGCACCGGTAAGGACCGGGCAACGATTGCGAATGCCGTCCGCCTGCTTAAACTTGAAGAGCCAATTCAACAACTTCTGGAAGAAGGGAAAATGACCGCGGGGCATGGCCGGGCGCTGTTGGCGATTTCCGACTCTCCAACTCGACTCGACATTGCGCGGCGCATTGCGCGCGGAGGAATGACGGTGAGGCAGGTGGAACGTCTCGCCGCACGCGGCCCCAGCAGAACCCAGGTGGCCGTTCCAACATCTCGGACGTTAGATCCAAATACCAAGGCGGCTCTTGAGGAACTCCAAAGAAAGTTTGGAACCCGGGTGCTGATTCATTCGCAACGAGAGGGAAGGCCTGGCCAGTTAATCTTCGAATACTATGATGACAGCGACTTGGCGCGCCTCTACGAACAAATCATGAAAGCCTGACGAAAAAGTCCGGGAGAACGCATGGCGTGGGGATGGTTCGATCATAAAGGACAGGATTCGGGCGACTGGACCGGATTCCTGGAACCGGGAGTGAAGCTCGAGGGAAGGCTTGAATCGAGCGGCACTTTTCGGATTGATTCGGTGATGAAGGGGACGCTGCTTTCTCACGAAACCCTAATTCTCGGCGAACATGCGGTTGTCGAGGGTGAAATTGTGGGGAACTATGTTGTAATTCTGGGCCGTTTCGATGGAACGATTCACGCCGCGGGGAGAGTTGAGATTCGGGCCGCCGCTATTGTCACCGGACAAATCCATGCTCCCTGTCTTGTTATTGAACCGGGCGCCGTATTCGATGGTCGATGCCACATGTTGGAAGGTGCTGAATCCATTAGGCCTGTTGCAATTCCGATTCGCTCGGTGGCGAGTCGCGCCTAGATTACCTATTTTGATTGAGTCGGAGCATTGCTCATTGCTTTCGTCGAACTCATAGCTTGAGATTGCTTGGCCTACGAGTGTAATAGTCATTGGCATCCGCGTTTCGATGCGATGATCACTTCTTCCGCAACCGAAGAATGCAAGCCCATCTGTGATCGAAATCGTCTGACTGTTCCAAATCGTGTACACTTCCCTGTTTCCAAATCCTTCATGGACCCCATAACTCACGGAATCACGGGAGCGCTTCTCGGCAAGGGATATTTTTCAGACCGCCAGGGCCGTGTCGCTACATTCGCGGCCGTGCTCGGAGCGGTTTTTCCCGATGTGGACGTGATTGTCGAATCCTTCTCGCCCGATCCGCTTGCTATTGTGAGATACCATCGGGGCATCACGCATTCGTTCGTAGCGCTGCCATTCTTTGCGGCTCTTTTGGCGTGGCTCACGCGCTGGGTCGCGCGGCGCTTCAAGATTGAATCGCCTTCGTGGGGAATCCTCACGATCATCTACGGCATGGGACTCGCCAGTCATATCATTCTCGACGGCATGACGTCGTTCGGCACGCGCATGTGGTACCCGCTTTCGCAGAAGCGAGTAGCCTGGGATCTGCTGTTCATTATCGATTTCACATTCACGGCAATTATCCTTCTTCCACAGGTGATCGCCTGGATCTACAACCAGACCGGTCGCGACCGACAGATCAGCGGTGCGCGCGCCATGAAGATGTGGCTGTTATTCACTTTCGCGGCCATGATTGCGTGGGGCATGGCGCTCGTCGTGGGATATCCCTTTCACGTTTGGGTCGTGGGCTTTGCGAGCGCGCTGCTGGCCGCACTATTTTTCTTGCCAGGCGCCGGCGGATGGGGTTTCCGAGTGAAGCGTTCGTCATGGTGTCAGGCAGGGACGTATGTGATGGTGGCATATCTGGTGGGATGCGGCATCGCGCATCACAGCGCCATGCTCCGTGTCCAGGATTTCGCCCAGGCAAATCACATTGATGTGGTTCGTGTGGGAGCGCTGCCGGTGCCGCCCTCCTGGCTCGATTGGGGCGACGTGATTCGCGCGCCCAATGGCGTTTATCGCGCCCGATTCGACCTGCGCCACGCGGAACACCCGTCCTTTGATTTTGTCCCTGACTCTCCCCCGAATCCATTCACTGCACGGGCGCTCAAACTTCCCGAGGTGCGGCTCTACTGGCAATTTGCCCGTTTCCCGACAATCCACACCTCTACCAAGGGGAACTATCACATTGTGGATTTCAGCGAGCACCGTTGGACGAACGGGAGACCCGGTTCCCCCCAGCCATTCTCCTACCGGGTTGTGTTCAACGCGGACGGAATCGTCGTCGCGCAAGGCTGGCTGGAGAATGGCCTGCTTCGCCGAAATATGAAACGTTTGCAGTTGCCGTCCGCGGGTGCTCCTGCAGATTTGATTCATTGAGGATTTATCGCTCTATGAAGTCTTTGTGTATGGAGCTTGGTACTCCGACGGCCTTTCGGTCGTCGCCCTCTTTTTTCAGCCGGTGATATCTCCTTTTTTGGCATGGCCTTTACTAAAAGCGATGCGTTCATTAAATAATTGTGTCAAACAACCAATTGACTGGAAGATACGTCCTATGGAAGTCGTTCATAATCCTAGAGGAGCCTAAGGCCGTTAAACGGACTATTCCGCACATTGTTCTTCTGCTTATGGTCCTCTTGTTCGTCGGGAATAAGCGCGCCAATGCGCAGAATGCCAGTGTTTATTTCGGCTTGGGAACAGCGACGGACAGAGCCAATTCACAGCCAATTGACACGTTCGGTACCGGCATTCCTCTCAGCCCGCCCCAGATGGGTGGTCTGTTCGAGACTTTCGGCGGGGACTTCATGTTCCGGCCTCACCTCGGCTTTGGAGTAGAGACTACCTTCCAAGGCCAAAGAAACTATGCCGGCCTGAACTACAGACCTCTTTTTATGATTTCAATGCGGTTACGAACCTATTTCCGTTACCGAGCGCATCGTTCCGGAATTTCAGGCCGGTTTGGACGGAGTCAATCTGAGGTTTTACTATCCGCAATCCTTTTGCGACATGTTTGCCGGCTGCTCAAGCTCGAACCAATACCTGGAGAGCTCAAATCGTTTTCAGCTTCATTTCGCGGCAGGCGTAAAGGTTTATGTTCAAGGCGGACTTTTCGTGAAGCCACAGGTCGATGCTCACTGGGTCAATAATTTTTTCCAGTTCGGCGGTGCGTGGGTTCCGCAATACAGCGTCGCAGTCGGCTATACCTTTGGCCGAAGTCACTGATTCCCCGCGTTGCTGTCTTGCGGACTTACCCGGTGGTGCAGTAACCATCAATGATTTTAATTTATCATCGCCGAGGGCGGCCATCCCTGGATTGAGAATCACCTTGCGCTGAAAGGGATTTTATGGATTCTGCGGGGAGGGGCTTTCGTTGACGGGGGCCTGCCACAGAAATATCTGCATGCTTCCACGTGTTGGCGGCGACTGTTTGGCGATTCTCTGCCTGATGTGCTACGAAGACAGAACCTCTCGCGAGGCCGAAGTATGGCTGGGCCATCACTAATTGCGCCAAGCACTGGGACTGAGAAGCGTGCCCGACTTCACGACTCTGTATCGCTTCAAAAGCGTCTGGACGATGTGGCCGTTCCTCTCCACCTTGGGTCTAATTGATGGCGCGCGCTAGTAACTCGGGATTTCCACTGCGGCGGTAACCACACTGATCCATAGCAGCAATTCGATCAAGCCTGCCAACTTGGCAATCGCTGGCGTTTCGGACATTTGCCCCCAACCACGCGTCTTCCATTGCACAAAAACATGCCATACCAACGCGGCTGGGACAAGCATCCCCAGTTTCACACGAAACGCCGGGTTAACGACGTACGCCGTGGCTTGGGCAGAGAACAGTAGAAAACCTCCCAGCACCACGGTGCAAAATCCAATCCAATTCCACGCGAACAGCTCATCACGCACCTGCCCGGCAGTTTGGCGCCTGCTTCCCACGCCGAGCAACCTCAAATCCGCTACAGCAATCGTTCCCAACCACAGGGACAGACCAGAAAAATGAATCAACTGGATAAAGGGATACGCATATAGGGAGGTTCGAATCGCCGTCGCCCACGAAGTGTCTTGCAACCAACGACAGAAAGGCATCAATGAACTTTGCATTTGCGAGTCCCTCCTTTACCCCAACCCCGAAATCGCCGCAATTTCCACGCCCGCCAAAATGGACCCGATCCAGAGAATGATTGAAATCACCGCCGCCACCTTCGCTGCCCCTGGCAGCTTCGGTTGCGCCCCCCACTCGGGAACCTTCCGCTGGATAACAATCGCAGAGATTACCGCCAGCAGAATCACCGACATTTTTACCCGGAAAACCGTGTCGGGCAGATAATCACCGGCATCCGTCGTAAACATCAAGAGCCCGGAAAACACCGCGAGACCGAAAGCGGTCCACATCCAAGGGAAAACCTGACGGGCAAATTGGACGACCGGCTGGCGCCGCGCCGCCAAGCTCAGCATGCGTAAATCCACGATAACGGCGCAGCCAACCATGACGAACAGCGTGAAGTAGTGGATGACAGAAATGCTCGAATATAGCCAAGCTGTGGTGCCGATCTTTTGTACCCACGCGAAGTGTTCCAGCCATTCCCCGAAGTTATGCAACGAGCACCTCCTCAGCCCCGCTTATGTTTCCGTCTTGCCGTCACGGAACCATACATTTCGGCACCAACCTGGGTTCACCCACTGTCTATTAGACATAAGCGATCCAGCGTCCCGCAGCCACGACGCCGAACCATAGCAGAATCGAAAAGGTGCCCGCACACTTGGCCGCCAGAGGCGTCATGGGAGTGCGGTCCCACCTATCCACGCTTCGATAGGCTACCACGTGAAAAATCAGGGCATTCACGCCTGCCAGCAAGATCATGAGCATCTTCAGCTGAAAGGCCCGGTTGTCATACATTTTGGTGGCTTCGGATGAGAACAGAAGAAGCCCTGTTACAACCTGAATGCCAAAGCCAGTCCACGTCCACGGCAAGTAGCGATGCGCGAGCTTGGATACAGCATCTTCCTTGAAAGCTATGTTCAGTAGCCGCAGGTCGAGGATGGAAGTGGACCCGACCAGCAAAACGATCCCAAAAATATGAACAGTCTCGATCAGCGGGAATTCCCACAGCGACTCACGCACCGATGCCCCAATCGTCGTGTTTTCGAGCCAGTGACAGATTACGTACAACGTGTGCATATCCCTAGACCTCGCAGTTGTTGAAGTAAAATGGTCTTGCCGGAAGGAACAGTGCCACGATCACGCAAGCCCCTTGACGCCGGTAACATCAACGGGAAATTCAAATGAGCGTGAGATTATGGCTCTTCTTGGCACGATTGTTACCTGAGTTGGAGTCTGACATTCTGACGCTACCCAGAACCCTTGGTTCCAAGCCCATTAGCGCGCAAAACCATATGCTAGCAGTTCCTGCGTGTCAAGTTCCTATTATCACCGTCGCGCGGGTTCCGGCCTTGACCCACCTGGCATGTATTCGCCGCCAAAACACATCTTCCGCTTTTTCAAAACTCAAGCCGCACATAGTAAATGAACTCAGCACGAGATGATATGGCATTCACACCAAGAACCTACGTAAAATCAAGGTTAAAACTTCTTAACACAGATTTAATCCCGTTCAATCCGTCGTTTTTGAACTGCCATTGTCCACCGAGACTATATCCGCGCGCTAGCATAAAAAACAATCGTGTTTGCCCAGCAGCGCAAGGAGTGGGCCGCTGCGACGGAGCCTCCAGATCGTTAAACACACTATCGGTTGGCTTGGGAGCTTCAAGTGCCCTAGTTGTGTGCAAGGACCGCTCGCACTGACGCTACCCCCCGGCGCATGACCTAAAAGCCGTTTTTTAAGTCATCGATGAAGGCTTTCATCTCTTCATGCCGTGTTTTATCATCCGGGGCGCGCAGAATGGAGGACGGATGCAGTGTCGCCATGACAAATTCCGCCAGCCGTGACGCGACAAATCCCCCTCGATGCTGCGTCACGCGAAAATCGCGCACCAGCAAAGTCTGTGCCGCTGTTGCTCCGAGGCAGACGATTACCTTCGGCCGCAGCGTCGCGATTTCGGCATTCAGCCAAGGGCGGCGGGCGGCAACCTCCGCTGCGTTCGGTTCCTTATGAATACGCCGCTTCCCACGCGGCTCCCATTTGAAGTGCTTCACGGCATTTGTCAAATGGATTTTCTCGCGATCAATGCCCGCTTCTTGCAAGGCGGCATCCAATAACTGGCCGGCAGGCCCGATAAACGGTTTGCCCTCCAGATCCTCCTGGTAGCCCGGTTGTTCGCCGACGAACATGATTTTGGCGCCTGGTCTGGC
>DATLST010000314.1:0-3105 GCA_035534055.1 Candidatus Acidiferrales bacterium
CCCCCTCTATGACGTCATGTCCGCCTATCCGGTCATAGGCCGAGGTGCGAGCCGCATCGCGCCGGAGAAGCTAAAGATGGCCATGGCGCTCACAGGAAAGAATCGGCACTACGAGTGGGGGAAGATGTTGCTGCGCCACTGGAGAGGCACCGCCGCCGCCTGCGATATGAGAGGAGAGGTCGAGGCGATCATTGGCGAGCTCCTCGAGTCGGTTCAGCAGGCGATAGAGGCAGCGACATCGGACCTGCCGAACGATTTTCCTGACTCCGTTGCTGGTCCTATTGCCAAGGGATTCCGCGCTGCTGCCGATCGGCTTCGCGACGAGCTCGTCTCCGAAGCGAAAGGGAGCTGAGCCTCGGCGACGTGCTAGATCGTCGGAGCCGGACTGCCACCATCGCGACGTTCCCAATGTGAATATACTTGCATCCGGCCCTTGGCTGACTATACTAGAAGATCGAAGCGTTGTCCGGCTGTGCAAAGGGGGTAGGTTCCACGGTTCAAACGCCAATCGGCGCGCCCATCCGGACTGCCGAAAGCGTCTTCACTCGAGGGCCGGTCTGGTTTGCGGCATGACATAGGCGGGGCCGCCTGTTTCGGCGGAGCCGCTCCACCGTATGCAGGACCTCATGGAGGCGAGATAATCGCCGTTCTTAGCGTCCTGTCGACTTTCGCGAAGCGCGGGATGTTTAGCGTAAACTAAAAGTACCCGGAAAGATCGACCTGGGATGGACAAAAAGATCGTCAAAAGTACCCATGGAAATCGTGGGGAACTCTGACCGATTCCCCTTGAAAGGCAAGGGGGAAGGGATGCTGAAGATGAACCAGGTTGACCAGATCAAGGAATTGCAGCGACAAGGATTGGGGCCGCAGGAGATCGGAGAGCGGCTGAAGCTGAACCGCAAGACGGTGTCCAGATACATGGCTCGTGAGGATTTCGGGGCAGAGGTACATCGCAAATCCCCCGGGGCCTCGCGGCTGGATCCATTCAAGGCGAAGATCGACGAGTGGTTGGCCGAGGATTGGCGGATGCGGTTCAAGCAGCGGCACACGGCGAAACGGGTCCACGAGCGGCTTGGGCAGGAGTTCCCCGATCGGTATGACTGCTCCTACCCGCTAGTGCAGCGCTACATCAAAGCGGTGAAGGCCGCCCGAGGGGATGCGAAGGGGTTTCTGGAACTCGTCTGGGCAGCCGGAGAAGCGCAGGCGGACTTCGGAGAGGCGGAAATCCTCTGGAACGGTACGGTGGTTACGATCAAGTACCTGGTGATGAGCTTTCCGGCAAGCAATGCCGCCTACGTACAGGCGTTCGGTGGGGAGACCGCCGAGTGCGTCGCGCAGGGACTGAAGGATATTTTCCACCATCTGGGCGGAGTTCCCTTGAGGATCGTTTTCGATAACGCCTCGGGAGTCGGCAGGCGTGTGCGTGAGAAGGTGAGCCTCTCACAGCTTTTCCTGCGCTTTAAGTGCCACTATGGCTTCTCGGTCAGTTTCTGCAACCCTGCTTCGGGCAACGAGAAGGGCAATGTGGAGAACAAGGTTGGCTATATTCGGCGCAACTTCTTCGTGCCAATACCGGCGGTCGAAGAGATCACCGCCTGGAATAGGCAGCTGCTTGACCGCTGCGAGCAGGACTTCGCTCGTCCTCACTACAAGAAACCGGGCACCATTGCCGAGCTGTTCGCTGCCGACCGCAAGGCGCTTGCACCGTTGCCGAGTAAGCCGTTCAACGCCGAGCGGTTCGAGAAGGTGCGCGCCGACGGGTATGGCAAGTTCTGCCTCGACGGGCGGCACTGGTATGCGACCGCTCCCGAGCTTGCCGGCAAGGAGTTCGTCGCCGGAATCGGGGCCCACATGGTCACCGTGTACGACGGCGCAGGGATCATCCAGTGCGTCCACCGGCGTGTGTACGGCGCAGAGCGTTCGGATTCATCAAACTATCGTTCAAGCCTCGAGGCGTTGCTTCGCAAACCGGGTGCATGGAAGAACAGCCAGGTCCGCACCGCCATGGATCAGCCTGAGCGTGATTTTCTGGACCAGGTGGCAAAGAGCGAGCGCATGAGAATCCTCGCCACCCTCTCCCGTGCCGCCGAGAATATCGAGTTCGAGACGGTGCTCACCGCCCTTTCGCAGGCAGTCAGCCGCGGTACTCTGGACGATTACAGCCTTCAGGCGTTGGCGGGCCGCGCAGTGTACGAGGAGTTTGGCAGCGAAAACGGCCCGGGGCCCGATCTGGGGGTGTATGACAAAGCCCTCATGGCAGACACCGAGGGACAGCGGTGAGGCGCCCACGAACAAATCGCGCTGAGCTGCGCGACCAAATCGCTCCCTTGTTGCGCCGGGTGGCCTTCAGCCAGACGGCGGTTCGCCTCTGCAAGGAGTCCGGTGATGCGAAGGTGGAGCAGTTCCTTGTCGCAGTCCTTGAGGCGGAGCTGGAAAACCGCGAGAAAGTCCGCCGGGCACGATTGCTGCATGAAGCCGCTTTCCCGGTCTACAAGACTCTGGAGGGATACGAGTTCGCCAACTTTAAACTCCCGCCCCTGCTCTCGCGCACCGAGCTCGAGTCGGCGAGCTTCATCGAAGAAAAACGAAACCTCGTACTGTACGGTCCGGTGGGCACCGGGAAAACCCACCTGGCAATCGCGCTTGGAATCGCCGCGTGTGCTTGCGGCCATCGGGTCAGGTTCTTCACCGCCGCGCAGCTGGTGGTGAGGCTTTCGGAAGCCTTTGCTACGGGTACGCTGGAGAAGCTGCTGCGCACCATCCTGAAAGCCGATCTGCTGATCATCGACGAATGGGGCTATGTGCCGGTGGACCGTCAGGGGGCCCAACTGCTGTTCCGCGTCGTTTCCGACAGTTACGAACGCCGCAGCCTGATACTTACCACCAACCTTGAGTTCTCCAAATGGGGAACCATTTTCACCGACGACCAGATGGCCGCCGCCATGATCGACCGGCTCGCTCATCACGGCCATATCATGCTCTTCGAGGGGGAAAGCTACCGGATGAAACACGCGCTCATGCGCCAGAAGGCGCCGCAAAAAGTACCCACCGACTGACGGGTATTTCCAGACGATTTTTCTGAGTAAAAACGCTTGACGAAATACA
>DATLST010000315.1:0-11456 GCA_035534055.1 Candidatus Acidiferrales bacterium
CGCCACGCTTTGGCGCACGACGCGCACCCGCCGCGCCACTTCGGATTGGTTCAGCCCCTGCCGCAACAGCCGCAAGGCCTGAAACCTTCGTCGTTCCAGGGCATCGAAATCACGTTTCACTCCAGCAGGGTTTCCCATACCAGGTTAGATGCACGATACCCGACAAATGTCGCTATATTATGCGATATTCAATAGGCTGTCGTTTGTCGCCGGCGGGACCAGTTCGCTCGGCTTGATCATGTGTCCTATCGTCCCCTCATTCCGCACGTTGATGAAAAAATAGCCCAGATTTGGGTCCACACTCCCACCTCCCCAACTCGCGCCGCCGAGCGGCTCCGGAAATGTCACCGTGTTCTTCGTGCCAATCGGTTGTGAACGGCCCGTCGTTGTGAGCTCCGCCTCCGACATCGAGCAGATCCTCACAGTATTTTTCCTGTTCGGGAGTCACTGTGGCAATTTCGTCGCGCGAAAAGCTCTCGCGCGTGATCTGCGGAGGCTTCACCGCAAAAGGTTGTGTGGGCGAGTACCATTCTCCCGGCACATCGCCTTTTGGAACAGGACGTTCCTCAACCCCGTAGATGGGCTTGCCGTTGCGCCGGTCGAGAATGAACACCGCTCCCGTCTTGCCTGCTTGGATCAAAGCGGGAATCGTCTTGCCGTCGCGCACCACGTTCGCCAGTACGGGCCGGCTGGCGAGTCGTAGTCTCAGATGTCGTGATGCACCGTCTGGAAATACCACTTCATTTTGCCGGTCTGCGCGTCGATCACCACCACCGTGTTGCCGAAAAGGTTGTCGCCCTTGCGGTCGCCGCCATAGAAATCATAGGCGGGACAATCGAAGGGAACAAAGACCGTGCCCGTTTCGGCATCGAGTGAAAAAGCGGTCCACGCGTTCACGCCAGAGGGGCCCTTCCAGCCGCCGTCGATCCATGTTTCATGGCCGGGTTCTCCCGGCAGCAGCACCGCGTGAAACGTCCACACCAATTTGCCCGTGCGTGCATCCCAGGCCCGCAGATCGCCTTTCGATCCAAGCCCGGGGCTGTCCTGCGTATGCGAGCCGGTGAGCACTAGGTTCTTATAAACAACCGGAGCGGAAGAAAGGCCGTAGTGAACGCCGGGAAGCTTGTCTTTCATCCCAACCTTCAGATCCACAATGCCGTCGGTGCCAAAGCACGACGCTGGTTTGTCCGTCTCGGCGTTCACCGCAATCAGCAAACCATGTCCGGTGCCGAACAGGATTTCGGGCGGGTTGTCTTTATTGCCGGGCCAGTACGCAACTCCCTCGGCGGACGCGCCGCGTAGTCGCGGTGATAAATCCACAGTTCCTTGCCGCTTCCGGCTGTACGGCCACCAGGCGGTGATAATCCGTCACAAAATACATCACGTCGTGGATTACTAGAGGTGTGCTTTGCAGAGGGCGGAGCACCTTAGCGCCGGGTGTTGGCTTCGTGTTATAAGCCCAGACCCTGCGCCAGTTTGGACACGTTGACCGTGTTGATCTGTGCGAGTGAGGAATAGCGCATGCTGCCGGGATCGTTACCGTAGGTAGGCCAGTCACTTTGTCCCCAGGCGTTTTGCGCAAGGAGCGCCGCCATTAGGAAAGCTTTGATCATCGTTAGCGACGGCGCGGACAATGTCAGCCGGCAGAATACTCGCAGGTTTTGGTGTTAGCTCAATGATCGCAAGTAGTGCCTTATTCCGTCGTTTTGGTGGACACCAACGAAGAAGACCCGGGCACCCTTCGGCGGTTCAGTAAGGATATCGGCAACATCGCTTTCTTTCCGACGTCTCTCGAAAGCATCGTGGGAATCTCCAAACGAATTGCACGTGATCTTCGCGAACAGTACACTCTCGGATTTGTTCCGAAGAAAACAGACGCCACAGATTCCTTCCGAAAAATAAAGGTGAAAATCGATGCTCCCGGCCACGGCAAGTTTCACGTGCGAACCTGGTCCGGCTACTTCGATGCCGAAGACAAGTCCTTGCCCCGAAGGGGCGAAATGATCGTTCGGCGCTCCATAGTAAGCAGGGATCGGAGCATTCGGGAATCGGACCGGACAAACACCACAAGCTGCTAATCATCAATCAATCCCATAGGACAGACGCGCAGTGCTGAGCACTAGGAGCATTTGCTCATCACTGGGTGTGCGGACGCACCGGTAGTCCCGTCCAGGCATTCATCAACCCTAGCGTCTCTCGCACCACTGCAAGCGCGTCCCGAGTATTCCGCCACCAATGATCTGCGTCGAAAGGGTCCTGCCACGCCGCGCGGACGATGATTACCGGCCTTCCTGCAACGAGCAAGCGCCAAAGCGCTCGGACTCGTCGCGTGTGTTGTGGGGAGGTGACAATGATGGCCCTCTTCTGGTCTTCCTTCCGCATCTCCCGTGCGACTTCGCGGATTTCCTGCTCCGTGTCCACAATCGGGTCGGGCAGGATGCGCACCGCCTTTGCTGGAACACCTTCGTGAATCAAAACTTCGCGGTTGTAGTCTTCTTCGCCAAGATAAGTGACGCCTATTTCCGCCAACTCAGATATGGGACTGTCGGGTCGGCTGACCCAAACCTCCCGAGCGTATCCCATGCGATAGATCGCCGCCGCTTCCTCGGCTCGATAGGGCATGCTTCCGCTCAGAACCACAATCACTCCGGCGGGTGCAAGCGGATCCTCGCGAATTAGCCAATGGCCCAGGCCGCGAAATGCAATTGTCGCTCCGACGGCAGCGACGACCAAAACAGCGGAAAGGATAATCCAGAAAACTCGCTGGTGAGTTGCGGGACGGCGCGTCTGGCTGGAATTTACCGCGGAAGGCATTTCTTCGCTCAGCACCATTTTTATGTCTCACGACTGGAAATTGAGAACGTGCGAGCAGCCAACCCGGCTCGTCAGACGCGTTGCGGGCGTGCACCGCTCCGCCGCATTAGCAATCCGCGCATGCCTAGCAGCAGCAAGCGTGGCTGCCGCAGGCAGACCCGCCACATAATTTTCCAGGCTTCGTCCCGGGAATATTCGGAAAGGGACTGTTTGGCCGAGGCGTTCAGCAGATCGACGAGACGGCTATAATCGGATTGCTGAAACTCGTGCAGCGACCGGCGAAGCAATAGATGGAGATCTAGTTCCCACCGCAAGGTACGCAATTCCCGGCTCGCCCCGCCGTTGGAAATGGCTTCCGCTACGCCCAGCGCGCCGCGAAGTCCGGTCACGATGCCGCCCACTGTCGTAACTTTTACCTGACCCGCCGCGTCTCCTACCAAATAGACGCTGCCTTCACCCACTCGCCGCTGCACGGGAACCCATCCCGTGTAGGCAGGAATGCGCGCCCCCTGAAATTCAATTGGATCGAGCTTGCGCTTTTCGAGAAATCGTTCGAGGCGGTGCCGCGTATCCATCCCGGACTCTCCGATTACGCCAAGCGCGCCGCGCGTGGACGACTCGGGAATCAGCCAATAAAAATAGGGTGTGTCATCCGGCACAAACCACACGCGCACCGTATCGGGCGACATGTCTTTGGGCAAAGGCACGATCGCTTGCAGCAGCGGAACCGTTTCCAGCGGCGGCCAGCCGGCGGCCCGTGCCACGCGGCTTGCAGCCCCGTCTCCGCCAACAATCGTATCCGCATGAACTTCTTCACGTACCCCGCCGGAGCAGCGCTCTACCTCGAGCACAAGTCCACGGCCATTTGGATGCAGGGCGTGAAAGCGGCAGCCGAGTTCGAGCGTGGCGCCGACCGCTTGCGCTTCCTCGGCCAGGGCCTGAATCAGCGCGCGGCGTTCAACAATCAAGTCAGGCTGCTGGAGCGTGACTGTGGCCGCGCGGCCGTCGGTGAAAAGCTCGAAGTGACGAATTTCGTTGAGAATGCTGCGTTCGGCTGCGGGACCGAGCAGGGCGCGCATGCGCTCGGTTACGATGAGCGTGCGGACCGCAGGTTCCAGCGTTTCAATGCGCTCGAACAGGCGAACGGAAAATCCTTGACGCGCCAGGAGCAAGGCTGTGAAGAGTCCCGCAGCGGAGCCACCGATTACCGCGACGCTTTGACGATTCGAGCCAGGCGTGGAGTGCTTGCCGTGTTTGGTTTCAGGAATCTGGTACACCATTTTTAATACTGGTTCGGGCCACGTCTGCAAATTTGTCAAACCTGGAAAAGAGAACCGCGGGACTGTAACTTGCTTGCGCCCTTCTCCGAACGATTCGGAGTCCTCACTTGCATCCGAGGGCAAGGTCGCTCGTCTCCCTCAGTATATCCTGCCCACGTGGTTTCGCCAATGCAGTTGGTTTCATGGGCCGCAAGCAGTTTTCCGATACACTGCAAACCAGAATAGGGATGGGCGTTCGTTGCCGCAGGAAGTCGTGGCGAAGCGACCATCTGTGAATTATTATAAGCGCGATTTTCTGTTTCAGATGGAGGCGACGATGCCGATTCGGACCATCCTGTTCTGCGGAGCCCTAAGTTGACCATAAGTGCTCTCGTGCACTTCCGCATCGGCGAGTGCCGGTGCAGGCCCTTGCCCAGCCTTCAGACTCTCGATCACTTGCCTCGCGGCTCTTGCTCGAGCCATCGGTCTCATACCAAGTGAAGTTCGTAATCCAAAAGCTTGGCAGCCGCGGCGGAATCTCCCTTGGCAAACGCCTGCACGAAAGCGCGGTCGGCGGCGAGCACTCCCGGATCGTCGACCGCGGCAACTGCACTTGGCCTGCCGCACCGGCGGGCCGTGCCACAGCGCACGGTGCACTGAAACAAAGCGATCCAAAGATTACGACTGTGGCCGCCACCACACCGATGAGACGCTTCATGATTCTCTCCTTGCGCTGCCAATCCCTCGGCTTCATTATCAACAGCAGCTGCACCTACTTCTGCGCGAGCCGGAGTCTACCTCCCCGCTTCTGTTCTAACAAGCGCATCGAGTGGAGTGGACCTGCCTACCGCCCAGGATGAACGGGCTTGAGAGACATTTGACGGCAATACGGCACAGGGCCGTGATTCCCACCTGGGAGCGATTCGTATAGAATTGGCTTCGGCTCACCATACGCGGCGAAAACAACACCGAGGTCAACTGAATGCTTCTCGATATCAACGGGATCCAGAAAATTCTTCCTCACCGTCCCCCATTCCTCCTTGTCGATGCCATCGAAGAAATGGAACGATGGAAGCGCATCGTCGGAATCAAGAATGTCACCATTAACGAGAACTTCTTTCAGGGCCATTTTCCGGGAAAGCCGATCATGCCCGGCGTGTTGATCATAGAGTCCATGGCGCAGACCGGAGGACTGCTTCTGCTGCAGGAAGTGCCGGACCGCGAGAAGAAATTGTTCTATTTTGTGGCTATCGACGACGCCCGCTTCCGCCGCCCGGTGGTTCCAGGCGATCAACTGCGCCTTGAAATGAACGTCCTAGCCTGGCGCGCCGGGTTTTGTAAGTTCAAGGGCCGCGCGTCGGTGAACGGCGAATCCGCAGCAGAAGCGACTCTGATGTGCAAGATGGCCGATCTCGAAACCGAGCAAGCCCCGACTTCCGAATCCGTCGAGAAGGCGCGATGAGCAAGCCTGATGAGTGCAATTGATCCTCGGGCCGTGATCGCTCCTTCGGCGCGCGTGGCCGAGGGAGTTCGGGTCGCGGCCTTTGCTGTGATCGGCGACGCAGTGGAACTTGGCGAAGGCTGCGTGGTCGATCATCATGCCGTGCTGACCGGGCCGTCCTCCTTCGGACGGAACAACCACTTCTCTTCTTTCTCGATCGTCGGTGGCGATCCCCAGGATTACACCTACACCGGCCAGAAGGTGCGTCTCGAGGTCGGCGACTCGAATCAGTTCCGCGAGTTCTGCACCGTGCACCGCGGCACGGTGAAAGGGGGCGGAGTTACCCGCGTCGGCAGCCACAATCTCATCATGGCCTACGCGCACGTAGGGCACGACTGCGTTATCGGCGACCACTGCACCATCATCAACGGAGCGCAGTTGGGGGGGCACACGCACGTGGGGGACTACGCCACAATCAGCTCGTTCGTTCTCGTGCACCAGTTCTCCCGAATCGGTTGCCACTCCTACATCGGGGCGGGCACCGTGATCACCCAGGATGTTCCTCCGTTTTCGCTGGTTGTGGGATCTCGCGAAACTGGCTGTTACGGAATCAATCGAGTCGGCCTCGAACGGCAAGGCTTTTCGCCCGAACGGATTCAAACGATCGAACAAGCCTATCGCTTTCTTCTCCGTTCCAAATTGAATAAGGCGCAGGCGGTGGAAAAAATGCGTGGAACCCTCCTCGGCTCCGCAGACGTCCAAGCATTGATTCAATTTATCGAGTCGGTGACCGAACGCGGCTTGACGAAATAGCAAATGGCCGACACGTCAGAAAATGCTTCCGGGAACTGGGGGCTCATTGCAGGCAATGGAGCTTTTCCTTTCCTTGTACTTGAGGGCGCCCGCAGCCGCGGCATCGAGATGGCGGTCATCGCGATTCGCGAAGAAGCCTCTCCGGCGCTGGAACGCGCCGCCAGCCGCCTTCACTGGGTGAGCCTGGGAGAACTCAGCCGGGCGATTGAATTGCTTCATCAGGAAGGAGTCAAACGCGCCGTGATGGCTGGCCAGGTGAAGCACAATAAGATATTCAGTTCCATCCGGCCCGATTGGCGGCTGGCAAAATTGCTGTTCTCTCTGCCGGCCAAAAATACCGACGTTTTGATCGGGGCCGTCGCCCGTGTGCTGCAAGACGAAGGAATTGAACTGGTCGATTCCACAAACTTTTTGGGGTCTTTGCTTCCTTCCGCCGGAGTCCTGACTCGCCGCGCTCCTAGCGATGCAGAAGCGGCCGACATCGATTACGGAAGGCAGATCGCCCGGCAGATTGCCGCCCTCGATCTCGGCCAAACCGTGGTTGTCCGCGACCGCGCCTGCGTGGCCGTCGAGGCCATGGAAGGCACCGATGAAACCATCGAACGCGCCGCTCGCCTCGCGGGCGGGCAGCGTCTCGTGATCGTCAAGGTGAGCAAGCCCCAGCAGGACATGCGTTTCGACGTGCCGGTCGTGGGAATGAAAACAATCGAAGTGATGCTTCGTGCCAACGCCACCGCCCTGGCGATCGATGCCGGGCGAACGCTGCTATTCGAGCGCGATGTCCTGATTCGCGCGGCCGATGAAGCGGGCATCTCCATCCAGGCGTTTCCGCCCGAGAATATTCAAGCCAAGAGAAATTCATGAGTGAAAAACCGGTTCGCGTTGCCGTGATCGGCGCTGGCGAATTCGGGCGGAATCACGTGCGCGTCTGGCGTGACATCGAAAGTGCCGAACTCGCCGGAATTGTGGATACAGACGTCGAGCGCGCACGCAAAGTCGCCGCAGAATTTGGCACGCGTGTGATTCCCGACGTTGATGCTCTGGTGTCGGAGCGCGTGAACGCCGTGAGCGTGGCCGTGCCTACGCGAGATCATGCGCGTGTCGGCTGCCATCTCCTTGAGGCCGGCTTCGATGTTCTCGTTGAAAAGCCCATGGCAGCTTCGCTCCGCGAGGCAGACGACCTGATCGCCTCCGCGGCGCGCGCCGGACGCATTCTGCAAATCGGTCACGTCGAGCGCTTCAACCCAGCGGTCACCGCCGTGCAAGCGATTGTTTCGCGCCCCCTGTTCTTCGAGGTGCACCGCCTCGGCATCTTCACGCCGCGCAGCCTCGATGTGGACGTCGTGTACGATGTCATGATCCACGACCTCGACATCGTCCTGGCACTAGTGAACGCGCCGGTCGTGGACCTGAAGGCGGTGGGAATTCCCGTGATGACCGACAAAGTCGATATCGCTCACGCACGCATCGAATTCTCCACCGGTACGGTCGCCAATCTCACCGCCAGCCGCGTCTCCACCGAGCGTGTCCGCAAAATGCGCTTTTTCCAGGCGCATGAGTACGTCTCGCTCGATTTTTCGCGGCAGGACGTCTTGCGCGTGCGTGTCCGGCCCGCTTCCGCACAGACGGAAAGTCCCCAGCCGGAAATCAATTTTGAGAAGCTGGAAACCGCGCCAGGGGAGCCGCTACGCGCCGAATTGGAGGCGTTCGCCCACTCCGTCCGCACACGCCAAACCCCCGTTGTCGACGGCGCCGCCGGCCGCCGCGTTCTCGAGCTCGCCGACCGTGTGATGGCAGGCATCCTCGAGCACTCCCGGCGCGTCCAACTGGGTGCCTTCTCTCCACGGGAAGTTTCATGATTCCGCGCACGCTTGTACCGGTTAATCTGCGCCCCGTCGCTCCGGGCGAGGCGAAAAAGGTCGGGCACCGCACCACGACCTATATGGATGATCGCACCGTCGTGCCGTCGGGACCGTCCGATGCGGCTCCGCTCGACGGCAAGTCGTCGATCCCCGCGCATTTCCCTCTCGATGTGCTCGTTAACCGCACCCTCGTCGCCCGCGGGATGCCGGCCAAGCCGTTTGAGAATCTGCAGCCGCCGTCCGAATCCCTGCCGCTCGCGATCCTCAATTCCCGGATCGTCGTGCCGGCGCACATCGAGCCACCCACGCCGGAAGACATCAAAGAGCTGCAGCATCCGCCGGAACTGACCTCCGAACTGCGCGAAGTGATCGAGCCCGACATTTTCATCACCGGCGATGCCAATCTCCTCATCGAATCCGAGGAAAAACGCGATCCCAGATCTGACTTGGTAACGAGGGCGTTTTCGATTCTGGTGCACGTCGGCCTGATTATTTTTCTTATTTTTATTCCTAAAATCTTCCCTGAGCATGCGCCCACACAACAGGAAGCCGAACTTGCGCGCCAGCAGCTAACCTACCTGATGCCGGCGGAGGCGCCTGCTCCCAAATTGCCGCCTCCGCCGAAAATTCGCATTTCGCCAAGGACACTGGAGCGCGTCGCACCGCCCGTCGAACAGCCTCAGCCCGCTCCCGCGCCGCCGCCAATCGCCGCCCCCACACGTCAGCCAGATTTGCCCGAGGCTCCCAAACCGCAGCCGTCCGTCCAACCCCCTGCACCCGCACAACCTGTCCCTTCGCAGCTCGAGCCCGTACGGCCGCCCGTGCAGCAGAATTCCCATCTCAATCTCCAGTTGCCGTCGGCCTCTCCGGGGGAGGCGATTCAAAATCAGCTCCAGGACGCGATCAACCGCAGCGGTGGCGGCGGAATTCAGGTTCCAGACACTGGTCCCCGCGGTCCTGGCGGCAGCGGTCCAGGGATGCAGCCCGGCGCACAGATCCTCACTGACACGCAGGGAGTAGATTTTTCGAGCTACATCCAGCGACTGCTCGCTACGCTCAAGCGCAATTGGTATGCGGTCATGCCCGAATCGGCCATGCTGGGAGACAAGGGCGTCGTGGGCACCACATTTCAAATCAATCGCGATGGCAGCATTCCGCCGCCCGACCCGGTCCTTGAACGCACCTCTGGCAAAGGCCCTCTCGATAACGCCGCTATGTCCGCCATTCATGCCTCGAACCCGTTCGAGCCTTTGCCTTCACAATTCAAGGGGCCGTACATTCGCCTGCGCATCGTTTTTCTCTATAATCTTCCCCTCGACTCCGCTAAGTGACGCCCGTGCAAACCAACCGCATGCAAGTTGTAGGTGCGCTTCTTCTCGCGGCGCTGGTGTTACTGGCCCTGCTGCTGCGCTTCTGGAAATTTTCGGGATGACGATGTCCAGTCTCCCGCGCCTCATCGTCATCCTCGGCCCCACCGCTTCGGGGAAATCCTCTCTCGCCATTGCCCTCGCCGAACACCTCGGCGGCGAAATCCTCGTCTGCGACTCGACGCAGGTCTACCGCCGCTTCAATATCGGCACCGCGAAAGTTCCTGCCTCGGAGCAGCGCGGCATCGCGCACCACTTGGTCGATCTCGTCGATCCGTACGAACTTTTCACTGCCGGCGAGTACCGCCGCCGCGCCATCGAAGTTCTCGAATCCGTGCGCCGCCGCGGCAGCATGCCGATTTTCGCCGCGGGTACCGGCCTTTATCTTCGGGCACTGCTCGATGGCCTTTCCGAAGCGCCCCCGCGCTCCGATGAGCTTCGCGAGCGCCTTCGCCACAAATGCCAACGGCGCGGCGCCGAACATCTCCACCATCTTCTTGCGCGTCTCGATACCGCAGCCGCCTCCCGCATCGGTCCCCGTGATACGCCTAAAATCATTCGCGCCCTGGAAATGCGCCTGCTGGCTGGAAAACCCTTGGGAGAAATTTATGGCGCTGGCCGCAGCGTCCTGGAAGGCTACGATGTGAGGAAAATCGGGCTGCTGCCCCCTCGCTCCGCGCTTTATGCCCGAATCGACGCGCGCGTCACGCAGATGTTGCAGGCTGGCTGGATCGATGAGGTACGCAGCGTGGCCGCCGCCGGTGTTCCGGCCGATGCAAAACCATTTCAGTTTATCGGCTATTCGGAATTGCGCCAGCACCTCGAGGGCCGTGTTCCCCTTGAAGCCGCTATCCTGCAAATTCAGCAGGCCACCCGTAATTTTGCCAAGCGCCAGATCACGTGGTTTCGCAAGGAACCCGGCGTGCGTTGGCTCCCGCTTTTCGGGGACACACCCGAAGCCCTCGCTTCCGCCCTCGACGTTGCCCAGTGCGATTCATGATCGCGAGCGTGCACCAGCCCATCATCATAAGAAGAGACAATCGCAGCACAAATCAGCGGCATCCAGCGTCGTCGCCACCAATCCCGACATCAGAGAATCAAACGGGTGATTCAACGAGACTACGCTATCGATTCGATTCGCCGATCAGGTATAAACCACAGCATGGCGTTCACAACGTACAGCACGAGCGCAATCCAAGGACGCGCGAACGCGAGCGGAATCGCCAGCACGTAAACCAATAGCGACACCTTACTTTTCAGATCGTTGCCGACAGCGCGGGCTAGTTTTGAGGCAGGTCCGTTATACACAATGATCGATCGTTCCAGCAGGATATAAGCAATCGAGGCCATCGCCAAAACCGCGCCATAAGCGGCTGTGGGCGTGGCAGCGAAATGAGCTTCATCCATCCAACGGATCACGAACGGAATCAGCGACATCCAAAACAGAAGGAACAGGTTGGCCCATAGCCCACCGTGCCATTAATCCGCTCCGTGATGTGGAGCATATGGTGACGGTTATTCCAAAAGATACCTGCGTTGGTAAAGCTGAACGCGTAGGCCAGAAATATCGGGAGGCCCGGTACCAGAGCGGAAAAATCGGGACCGGAGGCACCTTGAGTTCCAACACCATGATCGTAATGATGATGGCAAGCACTCCATCGGTGAAAGCTTCCAGGCGTTGCTTACCCATCATTATTAGAAGCTGTTGCACAACCGTGGACAAGCCATTGAAATGATGCTGGTTGAGCTTTTGAAAATGAGAGATAAGCAGAGTCAGCAGCGCCGAAGGAGGGCCGATGGCGCGGTCCGGTGAGTTGCTGACCGAAGCGCAGTGGAAGAAAATCGCGCCCTTGCTCCCCCAACCGCCCAAACAACGCAAGGGCGGTCGTCCGTGGATCGA
>DATLST010000316.1:0-15913 GCA_035534055.1 Candidatus Acidiferrales bacterium
ACTCCGCCCGCCTCGTCTTTTTGCTGTAGCGCTCGAATCCGTTCGCCATCGCCAGTGTCCTCTGCTTCATGATTGCCACCATCCTCCCACTGCTCCCCACTCCTTATCCGTTACACGCAAAACATGGAGCACTTATTCAGAGGTTCCCTAGGCTCCATGCTTGTCACAGTCAGCGTCCTGCGCCGGCGCTGCGTCGAACATGAGCAGACCCTCACACGTTCTGCTAAGGTGTAAGTATGCCCTCACGTTCACGAGCGAGGCCACGGCGAGTACCTCAACAGAAGCGAGAGAGACTCCGTGTTGCGAGCCTACTGCATGCAGCCGCTTGCGTGATGGCTGAAACCGGATATGAATCGATGACGATGTGCTCAATCGCTGAGCGCGCAGGCGCATCGATCGGTTCACTCTATCAATTCTTTCCCAACAAGGAAGCGGTGGCTGAAGCGCTCCGCAGCGGATACACCGGAGAGGTTGAAGCGATTTGGTCGGCGCTTGCTCTCAATGCTAAAAACCCTAGTATTGAGGATATTATTAACCAGCTTTTCATCCCTCAGATCGAATTCGTGAAGAGCCATCGCACCTTTCTGCCCTTGCTCGACGCCCCATCCACCGCAAGCACCTGGCGCAGGCGGGAGTTGATCCGAAACCGAATCGCCCGAGTTCTGATGGCGCGGCAGCCAGGCTTAACCAGGAAAAAGGCGCTGCAGGCAGGAGCCGTTGTGCAACAGGTTGCAAAGCTGATTTCTTTCCCAATATTTCTCTGACCGGCGTCGGGGGCCTCGAGAGCAATGCGCTCAACCGGCTTTTCGATACGTCCGCCACCGCATGAACACCACAGGATCGGCCACCCAGATCATCTTCCAGGCTGGAGCTCTACGCGCGAGCCTACAGCTTACCCGGGCCCAGAAAGAACAGATGTTGTTGGCATACAAACAAGCTATTCAGGAATCGTTGCGCGAGGTTTCGGATTCCCTGGTGGCTTATCAGAAAAACCTCGAATTCACGAAACAGCAGCAGCTCCTGACGGCTGCCGCAAAGGATGCGGAGCGGCTCTCCAATATTCTCTACCAGCACGGGGGCGCCAGCTCTCTGCAGGTTCTGACCAGTGAAACGAACTACTTCGCTGCCGAACTGAACCTGGCGCAAGCGCAACTAGACCAACAGCTAGCTCTCGTCCAGCTTTATAACGCACTCGGCGGAGGTTGGCAGCCATAATGCAGATGGGTGGTTTGTTCGGCGAAACACGAGTGCGTTCGATAACGCATCGACCGAAGGTGAACGTTCCACAGATGCCTGCTGAAGTAATCATGAACACAAAGCAGCTTGTGCCGCGTCGACTGCGTATCCTAATGTTCTTGTAACCGGATATTGTTCTCAGTAATATCCACTATTTCGTTATCCGAACGTGAACGAGTAGGCTTTCACCCCAGGATTTAGGAATTCAATATCTCCCCATCTTCCACAGTAAGCTAGTCGCGTTGATTGCTGCTCAAGAAGACATCCGAACTTGCACCTCGGTATTGAATCGCATGAATCGCAGATTCTGCGAGCCCATAGTGCATAATTTGCGCGCAATAGCGGTCGCCGGTGCTCGTCGGATGAACGAGACGGAAAGGGAGATCACGGCAGCAAGCGTATCGAGACCGTCGTACCGAGTCGGCTGGCCCTCCGGAATGCGCATGATGAACCCGTACAGATGCCGATCATGGTCAACACTGTCAATTCGGTTTGGTGGGGCGGGTCGCAAGCGGTTTGCACATGCTTGGCAGTATTTTCGTCCAGACGTTCGAGCCAAATCTCGCAATGAATCCCGAGGAAGTCGCTGCTCAACTTCGGAATTCAGGTTTAGAAAAACCGTTGAAGGATTTTGTTGAAACGACGAACATTGAGCCATGACGCCCTGCAAGATTCTTCGTTGCCGGGCTACCTTCCGCCTTTCAGTGACGCTTGTCGGATGGCCCTAAATTCGGCATCCGGTTTCCATTCGGGCATCTTGGCCGCGTTGGCCACTTTGTAGCCCACCAGGAAAAAGAGCTGAGCATCCTGCACAGCCCCACTCAGGTTCCAGTCGGGCTGAATCACGTCGCTGGGCTTGTGATAATTATTTGCGGTGTACTCTTGCCTCTTGGTAAGTCCCCATCCCGCCGGCTTGCCGATAAAATCAATTCCCGCATCGGGGTCAAACGCCGGGATGCCGACCTTCGCAAAGCTGAAGTGATCTGACCGGTAATAGTAGCCCTTCTCTGGCTCGGGATCGGGACGCACTGTGCGGCCCTGCTCCCGTGCGGCTTCCGCCACCACTTCATCGAGAGTCGACTTCCCCTCCCCGATCTCGGTGATATCGCGGGTCTTCCCCCACACATTCATGCCATCCATATTGATGTCCGCCGCGGTTTGCGCCACCGGATAGAGCGGGTGTTCGGCATAATATTCGGAACCAAGCAGGCCCTGCTCTTCCGCCGTCACCGAAAGAAACAAAATCGTGCGGCGCGGCGGAGGCTTTACCTGCGCGTAGGCTCGCGCAATCTCCAGCAGCGCCGCGGTACCCGATGCGTTATCGAGCGCGCCGTGATAAATCTTGTCCCCATTCACTTCCGGCCCGATCCCGAAATGGTCCCAATGCGCGGAGTAGATCACATATTGATTTTTGAGCGTGGGGTCGCTGCCCGTCCGTTTGGCGATCACGTTGTGCGATTCAATCGTGCGCAGCGTGTTGTGAATGTCGAGCTGCGCTCGCATTCCCAAGTCGACAGGATGAAAATCCGCACTCACCGCTTGTTTCTTGAGAGCTTCGAAGTCCAGGCCCGCCGCTTGAAATAGCGCCTGCGCCTGCTCGTGCGTGATCCATCCTTCCACCGCAGCGCGGTGCATATTCTTGTCCGGCGACACCAGATTGAACGTCTCGCCGCTCCAGCTATCCCGAACCACTTCCCACGGATACCCCGCCGGCTCGGTCTCGTGCACGATCAGGCAGCC
Organism: Candidatus Acidiferrales bacterium; assembly: GCA_035534055.1. GTDB lineage: Bacteria > Acidobacteriota > Terriglobia > Acidiferrales > UBA7541 > Palsa-295. Next base: position 2,977 of record DATLST010000316.1, read on the forward strand.
CGCCGCGCCCAATTCCGCCGCCTTTTCGAATTTGTAGGTCCATCGGCCGTAGTAGGTCATGGCCTTGCCGCCAAACATGCGCGGGTCCGGGACGGGCGGGTCGTTGATCAACACGACGATCACTTTTCCCTTCACATTCACGCCCTTGAAGTCGTCCCATTTGTATTCGGGGGCCTGCACGCCATACCCCACGAAAATCATGTCCGCATCCAAGTGCACGGAGTCGACCATGCGCCGGGTCTGCGCGACGAAATCCTTCTCGAAAACCAGGTGAAGCGTCTGATTGTGGCCCGAGAACGTGAGCACCATGCTCGGATCGGGACGAATACCCACGAGGGGCACCGCTTGCAGGTAGGTGCCGTTGGGATTCCCGGGCTCAAGTCCCATGCCTCGAAACTGCTTCTGGAGATAGGCGAGCGTCAGATCTTCGCCCGCCGTTCCCGGCCCCCGTCCCTGAAATTCATTCGAAGAAAGTGTGCGAATGCTCGCCAGCATGCGGTCTGCTGAAATCAAGTTCAACGCCGCTTTCGGCTGCGGCCCCTGTGCCTGCAGCGACACGATTGCGACGATTCCGAAGAGCATCGCGGCGGCGATTGCAAAAATCTTAACTCGAACAAAAGAGGAAAATCGCACGCGTACCCCCAAATCTAAAAAAAGAAATCCTCATCCGCTGCCTGTAACCGTTCGGGTCTGCAACTTGCTGCGATGTTACTGTTATCGTGCGCTGGGCAGATTATGACCTGAGCTTCATTTCTTCCGCTTCTTTTTCGACTCGATGACGGCTTGTGCAGCAGCCAATCTCGCGATCGGCACTCGAAAGGGCGAGGCGCTCACATAATTCATCCCCACGCGGTGGCAAAACTTCACGCTCTCCGCATCTCCGCCATGCTCGCCACAGATCCCTACTTTTAGCTTAGGCCGCGTCTTGCGCCCTCGCTCGATGGCCCACCGGATAAGCATCCCAACGCCCTCCACGTCGAGCGTTTGGAATGGGTCATCCTTGAAAATCGCCGCCTTTTGCTGGTCCACATAGACGGGCAAAAAGCGCCCGGCATCATCGCGCGAAAGGCCCATGGTGGTCTGTGTCAGGTCGTTAGTGCCAAAGGAAAAGAATTCGGCTACTTGAGCGATTTGATCCGCCAGTAGCGCCGCCCGCGGCAATTCAATCATGGTCCCCACCAAATACTCGAGTTTCACTTTAGATTGAAAAATTATCGCGTTAGCCACGCGGCGAGTCGCCTCTTCCAATATTTTGAACTCCTTTTTATCCAGCGTGAGAGGAATCATGATTTCAGGTAACACTTTAATCTTGTTATTTTGGCAGTCGATCGCCGCCTCAATGATCGCTCGTACTTGCATCTCGAGAATCTCAGGATAGGTAATTGCTAGCCGGCCTCCCCTATGACCGAGCATTGGATTTGTCTCATGCAACTGCTCCACGCGCCGCGCCACAGCTTCCGGCGAGATTCCGATTCTCTTCGCAAGCTCTTCCTGTTTCGCCGGGTCGTGCGGAACAAATTCGTGCAAGGGAGGATCGATGAGCCGGATCGTGACCGGCAGCCCATCCATAGCCTTGAATATCCCCACGAAGTCGCGCCGCTGGAATGGCAGCAGCTTGTCCAATGCCTTTCGGCGTGACTCGGAATTATCCGCCAGAATCATCTCCTGTATGGCCTGTTGTCGTTCGGCGCTCTTTTCGGGATGCTCGAAGTCTTTAAAGAACATATGCTCAGTACGGCAAAGTCCGATACCCTCGGCACCCATTTTCCTTGCCGCGCGGGCGTCCTGCGGTGTGTCGGCGTTGGTTCGCACGCCGATCTTGCGATGTTTATCGGCCCATTTCATCAATGTTTCGTACGCCTTCGGCGGTTCGGGACGCACCAAGTCGATCTGACCGCTATAAACCGAGCCGTCGCCCCCATCGAGCGTGATCCATTCACCCTCGTGCACCACGTGACCGTTGACGCTCATCTTTTTCGCTTCGGCCACGATGTCGATCTGCTCGGCGCCCACAATGCAGCACTTACCCCACCCACGTGCGACGACTGCTGCATGGCTGGTTTTTCCGCCCGTCGCGGTCAAGATTCCCTGCGCAACGTACATGCCGCCTACGTCCTCGGGGCTGGTTTCGCGGCGCACTAGAATCACCTTTTCGCCCTTGGCCGCCCACTGCTCGGCTTCTTCCGCTGTGAACACTGCTTTTCCGACGGCGGCTCCAGGAACAGCATTGATCCCGTTGGCAATCTTTCGGTGGGAAAGATCGCTGCGCGCCACCTTGGGATCGAGAACAGGATAGAAAAGACGCTCGATATCTTCCGGACTAATTCTTTCAAGTGCTTCTTCAACTTTAATCAGTCCCTCATCGGCCATATCCACAGCTATACGGAACGCCGCTGCCGGTGAACGCTTACCGGTTCGCGTTTGCAGCATGTAGAGCTTACCGGTCTCGACTGTGAATTCCATGTCTTGCATGTCGCGATAATGTTTTTCCAGCTTTTCGCGAACCCGCTCGAGTTGCTTGTAAACCTTGGGCATGCGGTCTTTGAGTTCGATCAGGTGCATTGGCGTGCGAATTCCCGCAACTACATCTTCACCCTGCGCGTTCAGCAGGAAGTCGCCAAAGAATGTTCTTTCGCCAGTGGAAGGGTCGCGTGTGAAGCAAACCCCTGTCCCCGATTCTTCACCGGTATTTCCGAAAACCATCTGCACCACGTTTACCGCCGTCCCCAAAAGCCCGGTGATCTTTTCGACTCGCCGGTAGGTGACAGCCTTCTCTCCCATCCAGGACTCGAATACTGCGCCGATGGCACCCCATAACTGCTCCTCCGGATCTTCGGGAAATTCCGCCTGGGTTTTTTCCTTGAAATAGGCCTTATATTCGCCCACCAGTTGCTTCCATCCCTGCGCGGTCACTTGCGTGTCGTCCGTAACTCCTAGTTTTTTTTTCACCCGGCGCAGGCGAGCCTCCAGGTCTTCTTTTGGCAATCCAATAACGACCGTTGAATACATCTGCACAAAACGACGGTAGGCGTCGTAAGCGAAACGCTCGTTGCCCGTGGTTTTGGCAAGGCCATCAACAGACTTTTCATTCAGACCGAGATTCAGGATCGTTTCCATCATCCCCGGCATGGATCTTGCCGAACCCGAGCGCACGCTGACGAGCAGCGGATCTTGGTCATTGCCGAGTTTCTTGCGCGTGAGTTTTTCGAGACGCGTAATGCTCTTCAGAACCTCGCCCTTTAGCTTCTTGGGATATTTCTTGCCATGTTTCAAGTAATAGTCGCAGGTTTCGGTCGTAATCGTGAAGCCCGCCGGAACCGGCAAGCCAATGCGCGTCATCTCTGCAAGCCCCGCCCCTTTGCCTCCCAGTAAATCCTTCATCTCGCCGGTACCGTCTGCTTTTCCTTCGCCAAAAAAATATACGTATTTCATCATTCCCCTCGAATACAGTGCTCCGCTCTTTTCAGAGACGGGCCATTGTCGGCGGGCCAACAAATCAAGCTACGCCTGAACCATTCTCGAAGTGCCAGAACTGCTATCTAACGTGCTAGTTGATTGTCCCTCTTCGCCCAATTCCGAAAGGTCCGCGATAGTCGAAAATTCCTTCAATAATCCGCCAAGCAGGGCGATGCGATTCCAGCGTACGTTTTCGTCTTCAGCCATTACTAGAACTTCGTCAAAGAAAAAATCTACCGACGGGCGAAGTTCGGAGATCTTCTCCAGTGCTGCGCGATATTTCCCTTCCTTCTTCCGACGCGTGGCTTCCTCGCCAATTTTTTGAGCCATCATGTGTAACTGCATTTCTGCCGGCTCCCGTAACAGCGCCTGGTTCACTCCAGTCTGCCCTTTATCACCCTTGCTTGCGGACTTTTCCAGGATATTTCGGATGCGCTTAAAAGCCGCCGCAAGCGGCGGAAAATTTTTCGTCTTGCGAATCGCTCTCAAGGCATCCACTCGGACGGCAGCATCGACCAGGTCGTCCGCGCCAGCCGCAAATGCAGCATTGATCTCATCGTAGGCGAATCCGTGCCGCTCGCGAAGAATGTATCGAGTGCGTTCGAGCAAGAATTCGAGCACCTGGCTTTGGACCTTCTCCGTCGCATCAATTCTAGGGGCGTATTCCTTCAGCGCCTTGGATGCCGCGGAGATGGCTGCGGAAATAGAAAGCGGAAGTTTACGTTCAAGGATAATCTTAACTATGCCAAGGGCAGATCGCCGCAAAGCAAAAGGATCGCTTGATCCTGTTGGTATTGCTCCGACAGCGAAACACGCGACCACGGAATCGAGTTTATCCGCCAGAGCGATCGCACACCCTGTCAGGTTTCGCGGCAATAGGTCATCGATGCCGGCCGGTTTGTATTGGTCGTAGACAGCCCAAGCGATTTCCTCGGGTTCGCCCTGCGCCCTTGCGTATAGTCCGCCAACGACTCCTTGGAGTTCGGTAAACTCGCGAACCATTCCGGTTACAAGATCGCATTTCGCAAGCTCAGCGGCACGATCGGAACCCGCCACATCCGCACGGGCCACACCCGCGTTGAACCACTGTTCGGAAAGCCAACGCGCCAGCGAACGCATCCGCTCAACCTTATCGCCGTAGCTGCCGAGGCGCCTTTCGTAGGTGACAGCCGAGAGTCTCGGCAGATAATCCCCTAGCCGGGTTTTCTGGTCCGCTTCCCAGAAAAATTGCGCGTCGGCAAATCGCGCGCGAAGGACTCGTTCATGCCCCGCGCGAATCAACCCCTTGGCATCGCTTGGCAGGTTAATCACGGCCAGAAAATGTGGGGCAAGTTCTCCTTTCCGGTCATGCACGGCAAAGTACTTCTGGTGTCCCCGCATCACTGTAATAAGAATCTCTTCAGGCAAAGCAAGTAACGCCGGCTCGAAGTCCCCCAAAATCACCGACGGATACTCGTTCAGATACGTCACGAGTTCCAAAAGACCCACGTCGCCATGAACGCGCAAGCCCTTGCGCGAAGTAAGGGCGCGTATATCCATCTCAACTTTTTGGCGTCGAATTCCGGGTTGGCACAAAACGAAATTCTTGCGCAGTTTTGACTCGTAATCGGCCAGATTCGCGACAGAAATCGATTTCTTGCCAAGGGCTCGATGTCCGTCGGTTCGGTTTCCTGCACTGACACCACCGAATGAGAGGGGTATTGTCTTACCATCAAACAGCGCGACCATCCAGCGGATGGGACGAATAAAGCGAGGCCCGTGCGCTCCGGTCCAGCACATGGAGCGAGGCCAGGAAATTTCACGGATGACCGCCGGCAAAATTTTCTCCAGAATTTTCACTGCGGGCTGACCGATCACCACTTGCTTCGCGGCGAGATACTCCCCGCGCGGTGTATTGACGATGGTGAGTTTGGAAACGGGAATTCCCTGCTTCTCCGCAAAACTCATCGCCGCTCTAGTCGGCTCGCCGACATTGTCGAACCCAATGGATTTTGGCGGGCCCACAATTTCACGTATCACATCTTCTTGCCGGACTCGAACACCCTGTGCGGTAGCCACGAGACGCCGTGGCGCACCGAATGCCTTAATGGAAGCAGCACTTGAATTTTCTAAAAATAACCCGTTCGCAGAAAAATGCTTCGCAAGTATCTCTTGAAATTCTTGTGCGGCCTTCGAAATCATTCCGGCGGGAATTTCCTCACAGCCAATTTCAAAAAGCAAATCCCCAAACGTCTTTGGGCTACCTGTCTTCTTTGCTGCTTTCACGGGCTTTGGTCTCTTCGAACCGGATCGAGACCTTGCGACTGCACGGCTCACCGGCTCACCTCGGCAAGCTGCTGCGCCGTACTATGCTGGTCGAGCCATGCATGTGCGACTTGCGTCGCAAGTTTGCGCACACGGGCGATCATGGCGGCGCGCTCGGTCACGGAGATTGCGCCACGGGCGTCAAGAACATTAAAGAGGTGCGAGCATTTCAAGCACAAGTCGTAGATTTGCAGCACTGGAAATCGCTTCCTTTCCTCGCCCTTCAGGCTCCCAAACGCCGCCAAAAGCCGTGCGGCTTCGGCTTCGTTCAAATCGAACTGCTTGCGAGTGGAAGCAGCGTCCGCATAGTCAAAACTATATGCTGAGAATTGCTGCTCTTCGGCCAAGCGGACTTGCCCGTAGGTTATGGTATCAGACCAGCGCACATCGTAAACGTTGTCCACGCCTTGCAGGTAGGCGGCGATACGATCCAGACCATAGGTAAGCTCCACGGAAATTGGATCCAGGTCGATTCCACCACACTGCTGAAAATAAGTGAACTGGGTAATCTCTAGCCCATCAAGCATTACCTGCCAGCCAATTCCCCAAGCTCCCAGGGTCGGAGATTCCCAGTTGTCCTCTTCAAATTTTATATCGTGTTCCTTGAGGTTTATCCCCACGGCAGAAAGACTCGTGAGATAAATATCCTGTATATCGTCCGGAGGGGGTTTAAGAATTACTTGAAGCTGCGTGTGCTTATACAAGCGGTTGGGATTTTCACCGTAGCGACCGTCCGTTGGTCGCCGACAGGGCTGGGCGTACACCACGCGATAGCTTTCCGGGCCGAGAACGCGAAGAAACGTCTCCGGGTGCATCGTTCCAGCGCCAACTTCGATATCGTAAGGTTGCTGGAGAATACAATCGTGGCGCATCCAGTATTCTTCAAGTTTTAATAGAAGATCCTGGAACGCCATGCCCTTCGGCTTCGTCAAGCGATTTGAGGCGCGATGGATGGCCGGCCTTTGTGGTTTCGTTACAGACGTTGCCCTCTTCACGCTGGTGACTCCAGGAGTTCCCGCGATGTTAGCTTGCGGTCAATTTGGTCCTCGATCAGATCGAGCATAGCTTCCGTCAACTCGCGCGCCGACCGCGGCGCAATCGAACCTTCGCTTATATGGTCCAGGCGTTCGACGAGCATTCTGCGCGCCGCAGTCAGCGCAGCGGACGAAACGGCTCGCATCCCAGCCAGGCGGCATTTGCCGCAAGCAAGCGACTGCGCGTTTGCCGAAAGATATGCTGGCTCATTTTCCGCCATTTTCCGCCCGCAGCGCATGCAGAAATCAAACGCTGGAAGCCAGCCACCGAGCCTCACGGTCCAAAGCGCAAAATAGGCGAGCGGCAATTCGACCTTCCCCGTGCTTTTCACCGTCTGCGCCGCGAGGAGGAGCAGACGAAAAGTCGCATCGGACGCTTCGTGCTCCGGCAGGACCGCCTCGGTAACTTCGCTGAAGAGAGACAGCGCTACGCTCGACGCATAATCGCCAAACGCGTTGAGAAACGACTCAATCATCTCGCACTGATTGATGCGGACTAAGTCCCGCCTTTCGCGCTCAAAAAACCAGATATGCACGTAGGTAAGTCGCTCCAGAGTCGATCCAAACCGGCTCTTGGGCTTTCGCGCGCCCGCTGCAACTCCCCGAACTCGCCCCATGGTGCGCGACAGAAAACTGACCAGTCGGTCGGCTTCCGCCAATGGGTAGCTGCGCAGAATGATGGCTTCGGATTCATGAAGTGGCATCGGCGTTTCAGCGCGCCAACCGGCGAACGGACTGAAGAACTCTTGTTTCGTAACCCTTCGCACACGCCGCGTTCGCCGCCCGCATGAGAACATTTTTTCTATCATAGCAAGACATGTCGCGCAATTGATAAACGCCTTCCCTGTTGCACCCTGTTGCGAATTCACTTGGATCTCAGCTAGAGTGCCTCGTGTGCTACTCGTGCCGCCATTCGAATGTTCCCTCGAATTCTTGCGTTACTATATAGGTTTGTGATGGGGGTGAATATAACTCCTCGATACGACTCTTTGCTTGTCGCACTTCATGCTGGCCGCGAGAACCAAGCAATTCTCGTGCCGGAGAATTCACGATAACGAACCCGGGCATTAATGTATTACTAGAAGCCATGAATTTACGGAATATTCCTGACTGCTTCAAGTGTTAGTTTTCCTAAGCTAGTCGTGAATCTTTCGTTCGGGGGACGAGAACGAAAGATTTTGTTCAAGACTCAGTTTAACGCCGATACACACCCCAGGAGGCGATATCCGCAGCTTGTCCTGTTCGGATTGGCCAAAACTGGTATAAATCCCCAGAGGCGAAGAACCCATAGTGATTCCACTGAAGGACACGACACGGCGTAGGTCAATACCGTTTGTAACGCTGCTGCTGATCGCCGTGAATATCGCCGTTTTTGTTTACCAGATCATGCTTTCTTCGCCTGCCACGAATATCTTCATCAATACGTATGCCTTGGTCCCCTCGAAAATCCCTCTTGCACTCGCGGGACGGCATTACACTCTGGAACAAGCAATCGTGCCCCTGTTTACCTGCATGTTCTTGCATGGTGGGTTCCTTCATATTCTCGGGAACATGTGGTTCCTTTGGATCTTCGGCGGAAACGTCGAAGATCGACTTGGATCCTTCACATACCTCATTTTCTATCTCATTTGCGGAATTGGCTCGAGTGTTTCGCAATTGCTGTTTTCGTGGGGATCTCACGTGCCGTCGCTGGGCGCGAGTGGCGCCATTTCAGGGGTGCTCGGAGCCTACGTAGTTCTCTTCCCCGGATCGCGTATCCTCACGCTCGTACCACTGTTCATTATCTGGTTCACAGCGCGAATACCGGCGGTTATCTTTATCGGGGTGTGGTTTTTGGTGCAATTCCTGAGCGGAATCGGCCGGCTTGGAGCACCGGGTTCGGTTAACGCCGGCGGAGTAGCATGGTGGGCGCACGTGGGCGGTTTCCTGCTCGGAATGTTCCTGGCGCAGGGGTCTCGGAGACAGCCTGCGGCGAGTTACGGCTAGTCCCGAAGTATTTCACTTCGCAGCCTCGATGCGGTGCAAATGCTCATCGCCGCACGCAGCATGAAGAACAAGAACAAAAAATCATCCACTGCCTCCGCGAAAGGAATAAGCTTTAACATCAGCCAATTTCATGTCGCATCGGGGGACTCTAACTATGCATCGTTGCACGCAAATCGGGAAACTCGCCTTGACGTTAGCTCTGGCGCTATTGCTGGTTCAGGGTTATAGCCGCGCCCAGGGCAAGATCATGGGGCAGGTGAATTTTGTTCCGGCAACAAAGGCCGAAAGAGATGCAGGTATCTGGATCGATGGGGAATATGTCGGCTACGTGAGCGAGCTCAAGGGCGCCAAGAAAATTGTGCTTCTACCGGGCACGCATGAAATAGCCGCACGCGCGTCGGGATACAAGGAATTCAAGGAAAAGATCGTTGTGGAGCCCGCCAAGACGCTCGATTTAACCATCCAAATGGTGCGAGACCCCAGAGTTAAATACTCCACTGTGACCTCCCAAATCAAACTTTCCGTCGAGCCCGACAGGGCCGCAGTCTTCCTCGATGGAGCCTTTGTCGGAAATGTTCATGAGTTTGGGGGGATCGGAAGGTCGATGCTGGTGAATCCTGGCAAGCACCAGATCAAAATTGCATTGCCTGGCTATCACGATTTCACAACGGAAGTGGACTTGCTGCCTAAGCAGAAATACACCATAAAGACGAAGCTGGAACCTGCCAGCATCACGCGGGCGGGTCCGTCAATCAAAAAGGCTGACCCTTAAGGTGACGTTAAAAGTCGGCTTGCCGACAGCTCGGGTTTATATTTAAGAATTCTTAATGGTGAATAGAATTTTGAGATACTTCTTTAAGTCAGACAAAAAACTGAAACATAAGTTTAATACTAAAGTTACGGGCGTTCACATCTAGCGCGGAGGATAGACATGGACATTCGAGCACAAAAGGAAAAAGCGGAAGAGTTAAGACGCTTCCACCACGGGCCGCGAGCCCTGGTTCTGCCGAACGTGTGGGACGTCGCCACCGCACGGATAGTCGAAGCAGCGGGCTTCCCCGCTGTGGCCACGACAAGCGCGGGAATTGCGGCGAGCTTTGGCTACGCCGATGGACAGAGAATCTCGCGACAAGAAATGCTTGGCATGGTGGCGAACATTGCTCGCACGGTACATGTTCCCGTCACGGCGGACATGGAAGCGGGCTACGGGATTACTCCTGAAGACATGGCTGAAACTGCCGAGAGATTAATCGAAACCGGCGCGGTGGGATTGAACTTGGAGGACACCATCGGACGTGGCGATGACTGCCAGGTCAGTTTGTCCTTGCAGGTGGAGAAGATTCGATCGCTTCGAGAGACATCGGCCGCGCAAGGCGTCCCGCTGGTATTGAACGCGCGAACCGACATTTATCTGTTGAGGATCGGAGATCCAGCCACTCGGTTCGACCGAACAGTTCAGCGCCTCCGTGCGTACCGGGATGCGGGAGCGGATTGCCTGTTCGCGCCCGGTGTGCGCGATACCGATACGATCAGGAAGCTCATTGAGGCAATCGAGGCCCCGCTGAACATCCTTGCAGGCCCGGGGAGCCCATCCATTCCTGAACTGGAGAGCTTGGGCGTGGCTCGGATCAGCTTAGGATCTTCCCTGGCTCGTGCCGCCCTGACGAAGGCGATAGCTGCGGTGAAAGAGTTGAGGAAAACAGGAACCTACTCGGTATTAGAAGGCTCCCTCTCTCACACAGACGTTAACAATATTTTTCAAAAGCCGTCCCCGTAAATCCTCCTGCTAGAATCTGGCCATTCGCGTTTTACCATAGGAAGTCTATATGATTTAATCTTTTACTGAAAGTTGTAGTATTATTCGGCCCTTACTTCACAAAAGTTAAGCATGAATCGTCGGCCATACGACATTTGCGCGTTCACTTAAGTAAATCACGGCCACGACACATTCCCCAAATCGAAGTGTAGTCCACCACGACAACCACAAGCGAAAATTAAAGGGTCACTATAATGAACTAGCACGTTCCATCCATATTGAGGGACTTGGTCGACGGCTAGCCAGTCGACCAGCGTGCGAGTTTTGAAAGGCGATCACCCGATCATGCGCACCTGTTCGCCCCAATTTGTGTCAGTACTATTGCGGAATTCGATAAACGGGATTAGGTTTCTCTCAGCTCCTGGTTGCTGAGGAGGTTTCATGGTGAAGCATCGACGCAGCAAACGCCTCCCCTTATCTATTTCGGTACAAGTTTACGGACGCACGCCGAACAATCATCCTTTTCGCGATATTGCTGAGACCAAGTTCGTCAGCGCACATGGTGGCTTTCTCGCACTGTCTCCCGCTGTAAATTGCGGGCAGACGCTTCTGATCGTCAATAGCGTCACGCAAGAAGAGCGTGAATGCCGAGTCGTGTATGTGGATTCGGCGTGTCAGGAAAAGAAGGGCGTGGCGATTGAATTTGCCAAACCTGACCGCGACTTCTGGCACGTGTATGGTCAAACGGTCAGCCTGAAGCCAACTCGCGCTGCTGCTTTCTCTGAGTCTGAATGATTAGTATGATTGGTGACGCTACAAAAACCGTTCGCTTGATGCAACCGGCCCGTTCCCAGGGACGCGCTGTCATCAACGTAGCCACGCTCATTTAGAAGGGCTATTTGGTTCGTCTTTTTCCGTCTCAGAGAGAGGACATTCGCGCGGGCCTAAAAAAGGCCCCGGCTAGTTCTAGCCGTTCCAATCGGAAAACTGCCGCGAATCATGTGGATCAGTACAACCACTCGCTGAAACGCAGCCTCAATATAATACTGAGGAAACGTTATGATGGGCCCTCTCTCTACACTCAAACCCGACTACAGGAGTTTCCGGCACTTGAACGCAGGGATAAAGAGGCCTTGGCCCGGTGAAAGGCCGCTGCCCCAGCGTGGCCTACAATAAAAACCTGCCGATTGCTGAATGAATTTAGCTGGGGAGCAATCGATTAGCGATTGAGTCATGAAATCGAAAACAGACACCTCCGGCAGCATCGCGCGGCGCTCGGGGCAGCAAGTCCCGTGGCTGGGATTCTGCGTAGCGGTAGTGATTCTAGTGCTGATCGCGCTCGCTGCGGACGACGTTACAACTCGCCTGGAAGACAGCCAGTATTGGTTAAACCAAACGCAGGAAGTGGAACAAGAGCTAGGGCGATTGCGAGGCGACCTGTTGGCCGCAGAATCGGCGCGTCTCCTCTATCTGATAACAGGAAACGAAACTCGTTTAAACTCCTACTATAGCGGCGCGCAGAGAATTCCCGAAGACTTGGACCTCCTGAAAAATCTCACTGCGGACAATCCGATCGAGCAGCAGCGATTGGCGGAACTGCGGCCGATCATCAACCAGCGCATGGGCCTCCTGAAAGAATCAATTGAATTGAGGAAGGTTGGGCCACCGCACAGCGACAAACAGGATGAGCTGACTATTACCGGCACGGCCTTGAGCAACCAAGCCATGGACATCGTGCAGAACATGAGGGATTCAGAGGACAATCTATTGAAGCAGCGCGAATCCTTGTCGCGACATACTTATGGAAGCGTTCGTCTCGTGCTGGCCATTGCCTTTTGCGCGGTGGTTATCATTTTTGCGGGGAGCTTTCGGCGATTGTGGGTTGAACTGCACGAACGGCGCCAAGCCGAAGAGGCGGTGCGAAAACTGAACGGACGCATTCTTCAAGTACAGGATGAAGAACGCCGTAAAGTAGCTCGGGAACTACACGATAGCATTGGCCAAGTACTGGCGGCCTTGAAGATGAACCTATCCTTGCTCGATGGCAATTTAAGGGAACATCCGGAACAGCAAGATCAACTTCTTATCGAGTCCAGAAAATTGATAGATCAAGGCATCTCTGAAGCGCGGACCCTCTCGCACTTGCTGCATCCCCCTTTGCTAGACGAGATGGGGTTCGCATCTGCCGCCAGGTGGCTGGTCGATGGATTTTCAGGACGCAGCAATATTCAAGTACATCTTGAAATGCCTCCTGATCTGTACCGGATGCCTGGAGAGATCGAATTGACGCTCTTTCGGGTGCTACAGGAAAGCCTTACCAACATCCACCGGCATTCTGGCAGTTCTACCGCCGATATTCTCCTGGAACGAGCGCCGGGTCGAGTGATGTTGACCGTGCGCG
>DATLST010000317.1:0-25559 GCA_035534055.1 Candidatus Acidiferrales bacterium
ACTCCGCCCGCCTCGTCTTTTTGCTGTAGCGCTCGAATCCGTTCGCCATCGCCAGTGTCCTCTGCTTCATGATTGCCACCATCCTCCCACTGCTCCCCACTCCTTATCCGTTACACGCAAAACATGGAGCACTTATTCAGAAGTTCCCTAGGGGACGATTTGGGTTTGCTCGGCATCGTCACAGGTTTCGTCCGGCCGCACCGGCTTCGAAATAGAAAATAGCCGGTGCGCCGATGGGCGGGTTCGATTCATGCTTAGTTGGCGGATCCGCCGTGAATCTGCGGGTTCCGCGGCAAGCTCACCAGATTTGCGAACAAGCGGAATGCTCCCGGCACTCCCCCCGTCAGCTCCCGGTAGAACGCAAATGCCGTGTAGACGTAGGCGCCTTTGCCGTATCGCGCGAAGAGCAGTCCGCCCTTTTGCGGATCCTGATTAGGATCGTGCGTTTCGATCGGCGCTTCGTAGTGCGAATCCCACGACTTCATGAAGTCGTGGCCGCGTTCTTCGATCCAGCCGTTGAAATCTTCCGCGGTGATCTTGTTGGGCCAGTTCAGAACGGGGCTGCTGGCGTCGAGTTGCACGGGCGAATTTTCGTCCACCACTTTCTCGGCGTCTCGCGTGAGCGTGTAGGGGTAGGGTCCGTAATCGTTTGCATACTCCATCGTTTGGTACTGCACCACTACAACGCCACCATTCCGAACGTAATCCAGTATCCGCCCATTGTGCGACGCAAGCTCCGGGCGGGCGGCATAGGAGCGCACGCCCATCAGGATCACGTCGTATTTGCTCAGGTCGCCCGAGATAATGTCCTGCGCGCTCAGGAAATGAACGTGAATCCCCAGCATTTCCAGAGTGGTTGGCACTTCATCGCCGGTCCCCATCACGTAGCCCACATTCAAATCAGCCGGCATTTTCACGTCGGTGCCTGTTGTGCGATACGTGGCTGGGCGATACAGATTGTAAGGACGCAGTCCGGGGTATCCTGCCGTGTGATAACCCTCTTTGTAGTCCTTTCCATCGTAGGTCGCCACGGCCGTCACGTCATAGGCCTTCTGCTCCAACGACTTCGGCTGCACCTGGAAACTCACGGCTTGGTCTTCGCCGTCCTTGGTCGTCGCGAAGGGAATCGACGCTGGCGAAGACTGCCAGCCGGGCGGCAGATCGAGCCTCACCGTCCCCTTTGCCGGCCCCTTTACGTCGCTGTGGAGCGCCACGCTGAGCTGGAAATTCTGCGTGCCGAGCGGCACAATGCCGGCTGTCGGTGAGATTGAAACCGAAATGGCCGGCGCTACCACCAGCGGTTCGAACACATTGCCCAGGCCCGTCTCGCGCTTCACGGTCTGCACCACCTGCCCGATTCGAATGGGTACGCCCTCATAACTGAATTCAGCCCAGCCTGAAAGAGGATACGGCGTGGTGGGCAAGTTCAAGTAGCGCGGATCCAAAATGTTGTAGTAGGGCTGCTCGGTGTTCGGGCGGGAATAATACGGCTTCGTCGGCGCCGCATTTTCCGGAACCGTCACCTTGAAGCGCACTACAGCTGCTTGATTGGCGCCGAGATTCCCGGGAACTTGGCCTTCTGTCTGGAATGTCCAGTTCTCTCCTTCTGGGCCCGCGAGCGATACCTTCGTCAGTTGAAGCGCCACAGGGCTTTCGTTGTCCAAATGCATCTCGACCGGAAAACTCTGTCCCGGAATCGCCTCCTGAAAAGTTTCGGAAAGTCCCAGGAACGGCAGCATGCCGGTGGCCGGGCGTTCCGCGGTGGACACGTTATTCTGCATCTCGATCCCGAGCGCATCGAGCAGGGCATAGTTGAATTGGGCTTGTTTCACGCGCAGTTCGAAGTTGACGTTGTATTTCTCTTCGTCCGAAAGGCTGCTGGCATTCATCTGTTCGATCAGCGCGTTGGTCGCTTTAAGCCCCGAAGCCAGCAGGGGAGCGATCTTCTCCGGGTGCTGCGGTGAAAAACTGGCCATCGCTTGATCGACCGATTGATCGATCGTTTTCAGTTGATCCTTCAGAAAGGCGGTGTCACCTTGGGGAGCTAGATCGGCGATTCCGGTCAGGGATGTATCGATGCCGTCAAAGAAGGATGATTCCTCGTTCTTCGCGGGAATCCGCGAAGCCCAGCGGTGATAGGGCGTTTCCATGGGCGCCGCCGGAGGAATATTCGTTCCGCCATTCTGCGATTTTTGAAAGCCAAGACCTTCGCGGGACAGTTGTTCGAACGTAAAACCCAGCAACGGGTCGTAATCTCCCACGGGAATCGTTAAGTTCGTTGCCAGATTGCCCTGTTCCCAGCGCTGATCGATGTAGTTATAAAACTGAAGCGGATAGGTGTGCCCATCGGCGTAATCGAAAATCGAATTGGCGGAGACTCGAAACGGTGTGCGCGAATATACCTTCAGGGGAGTCCACGGGCGGAGCCCTTCCTTGATCTGATCGGGAAACGTCTTGGGATCTCCGGCCGCTTTGTATACTTCCTGCGCCATTTGTCCGGCCACCATGTGATTTCCGTGGCCGTCGGTATGTCCCCCAACAAAGACCGATGTAACCACCAGCGGCCTCGTCATGCGAACCACCCGCACGCAATCGTAGAGGACGCGGTCGAATCCCCACTGCTGAAGAGCTTCTTCGCGCGTTTTTGAAAACCCATAATCCACCATTCGCGTGAAGTATTGCTCCACGCCGTACCGAGCGTCCGCCTCCAGCAGTTCTTCGGTGCGCACCAGGCCGAGCGCGTCCCAGTAATCGTCCGACATGATGTTCTGTCCGCCCTCGCCACGGTTGAGCGTCAGCAAGACCGCGCGCGTCCCCTGCCCGCGCGATTCATACGTGAGCATGCCGCCGTCTTCGTCGTCGGGATGCGCCGTGAACATGATCAGGCTTGCGCGCGTGTGCAGCTTCAGCAGCGACTGCCATAGTGCCGCGGCCCCGCGGTTCGGGTTGATTTCGAGTCCTCGCACCGCTGGCGCGATGGACACGTTCTCCGGCGACTGTGGGCGCGCCGTCCCCACAATTGCAAGGAACAATATCGCGCACGCTCCTGCGGCCATCGCTTTGTAAAACCTGGATGAAAGTCGCATGCTTCCTTCCTCTCTTCTGATTCTTCTGATCGACTTTTGCGCCCAAGCTTGGCGCTCATCGCCCCTGTCAGAGACGCGATTGCCCGCTATTCAACACAAATGCTTTACCCGCCGCCAGATTCGTGCAGCGTCTTTCATTCGCGCGCTCTCGTCCGCAATCAGGAGCCGTGTCACGCTGGCGCACGGAAACGAGTTGCACTTACCGCGTTGCCTTTTCTAACTCCGCCATCGCATCGCGAAGGAGCAGTGGATAGCCTTCCAGCAGGGAATGCTTCGATGCGAGCCATTCCCGCATCATGCCCAATTCTCCTTTTGCGACGCCGATTTGTGCTAGCACCGCTTCTGGAGCCGGCCCGCCGGGAATCGTCCGAATGCGGACAAAGTGTATCGGATCGAGCGCGAGCAGTCACGTTTCCCGCAGCGCGCGAAGGTGCCTCCCCAGGGATTCCGGCGCGAGTTTTTCGATTTCCGTCACCAACCGCTCGGGAGAATCGTTCCGCCCCGCGGCCCGGACGGCTGCCGCCACAAGATGATGGGCCGCAAGAAAACTGATTCCTTCTTCGCGCACCAGCGTGTCGGCCAGCTCCGTCACGGTCAAAAAGTTGCCCTCCGCGCGATGGAGCAGATGCTCTCGATTCACCTCGGCGTGGCTCATCAGTCCCGCAAAAAGCCGCAAAGCGCGGGAGGCGTCGTGGCACATGGAAAACACCAGCGGCTGAAGATCGTCTTCGCTGTCCACAATGTCGCCGAACGGCGTGTTGTGCGCGCAGGTAAGCACCGCTTGCGCCTGCCCCAGGGCCTTGCCGGCCAGAATGCGCGTATGTTCGAGCGCCACGGGATTCCGTTTCTGCGGCATGATGCTGCTTCCCTGGACGTACGCATCGCTCAAACGCAGAAAGCCGAACTCCATCGTGCGCCAGAGCAGCAGATCCTGCACCAGCTTGCCCAGGCTCACGGCCAGCACGGCCACGGCTCCTGCGGTTTCCGTTACGTAATCGACGGCTGCGATAGCCCCGTAGGAATTCGTCTGCAGCCCTTCGAAGCCCAGCAGTTTGGCCGTGTACTCGCGGTCGATCGGGAACCCCGTGGTCGTAATCGCGCAGGCGCCCAGCGGATTGCGGTTGATCGTGGCAAATGCAGCTCGCAGGCGCAGCTCATCGCGCCCCAGAAATTCCACCGCGGCGAGCAGATAGTGCGCCAGCGTGGTCGGCTGCGCCGGCTGCGTATGCGTATAAGCCGGCATCACGGTGTCGATGTTCGCTTCCGCGAGATTCAGCAGCACCTTGCGAACGGAAGATACCTCGGCCGCGATTCGCAGCGCTTCCCGGCGCAGGCACATGGGGTACATCGTCAAATCGATGTCGTTACGGCTGCGGGCCGTGTGCATTTTCCCCGCAACATCTTCTCCGCAGGCCTTCACGAGCCGGTCTTGCACGTGGAAGAAAAGATCTTCGAAGCTGCCGTCGTAGCGCGCGGCCAGAATCCCGGCGTGATCCAGCTTGGCAAGGACATCGATAATCCGGCGGGCATCCGCTCCCGGGATAATGCCTTGGCGGGCGAGCATCAGGGTATGCGCCGCGTGAATTTCCAGCAGCGCATCCAGGAAGTATTTCTTCGCGTCCTCGAAATTCTCGGCCAATACAGTGCCCGCATAAACAGCGGCCGGGAAACGCTCGGACACCGGTGGAGTAGGCTTGGGGTAGGCGCTGTCTTTCAAGGGAAGCACCTGAAGAACGAAGGAACTGCCAAACGGAAAGCCTCCGGGAACCTGGCGTCGCAAACCATCATATCCGTCGGTAAATCCGCTCTACTCATCCACCGGTCGGACACCAAGTTCCCCCAGAGGCGCCTGCAACTACTCTACCACCTCGCCACCAAGCCGAACTGCAGCAGTCTGCCCTGGAGCACGCTGGAAGTCTTGGGGAAGGTGGGCGGCAACGCGCCTGGAACCCCGTGATAATCCGGTAAGCCCGTGGCATCCACGGGAACCACGGTGTTGAGCGTCGTGACGTTGCGGTTGTTGAACACGTTATTTGCCTCGGTGAAGAATTGCGCGTTCACGCGCTCCGTGATCGGGAATGTCCGCGTGTAGCGCATATCGAATTGAACGACCTTTGGTCCGCGAACGGTGTTGCGACCAAAGAACAGCGGCCGAGTCACGCTGGTTACGGTGGAACCCCCGTTCAGGTTCCTGTTGGCGGTAATATTCTGCTGATCGCCAGAGGAAACGTTGGTCAGCAAGGCTATTTCGTTGTTATTCGCCAGATAGCCCATCACGCCTTCGGTGCTCACATGCGGCGTCCAGACGCTGCTGGTGGTGAACGAATTCGGGCGGTTGACGTAACTGTTCCCGCGGTCGCGCTTCAGGTTCGTTGTATCCTCTACGTTCAGGTTCTGTTCGAAACTATCTACGTCGGGGGCATCGCTGATGGAATGCGACCAGGTATACGATGCGCTGGACACGAAACCGTGCGAGAAGCGGTGCTCGTAATTGACTTCCAAGGCGTTATAGCTCGAGTTTGCGCCGGTATCCTGCTCGGTTATGGTGTTGAACGCCGGATTCACTCGCGCTGAGGAGAAGATGGGCCTGCCGTCTGCCAGCGTAGTGCCGGAGGGAATCAAGTTAATGTTGTGCAGCCGCAAAAGATTGCGGCCGCCTGTGTTGACTCCCACAATCGTGATGGCGTCATTGCTGGTGATCTGAGCGTAATCTGGAGGCTGGTGTTAATCACGTACGCGTTCTTGAAATTCGGAGTCACTGTCGTGATGGAGGGTACGGACGTAGAAGTTCCTGATGTTAGGGCATTTGGGTATGCTGGCGCACCAGAATCGGTGGGTTTCAACGCAAGCATCTGTCCCTGGCCGGTGCCGTTGTTGAACAGAGCCAAGTATCACAGGTTTGTGGGCGGCGCATCGTAATAAATGCCGGACGAGGCGCGCACCACCGTCTTATCCCCCAGTCTCCACGCGATACCCATGCGAGGGGAAACGTCCCCTGCCGGATTGCGGAAGCTTCGCGAAGCTGGATAGGGCGAGTTTGGGTTCGCGCTGGGCGACAAGAAGCGTTCGTAGCGCAACCCGCAGGTTACTAGAAGCGACGGCCGCACTTGCCAGGCGTCTTGCCCGAAAAAGTCGTAGAAATTGGAGATATAGCCGACGCGTGAATTACCGATAATCGCGTTCACAGTACTGTACGCAAAAGGATTTGCACCCGTCAGGGCTGCCTGGTAAATGCCGACGAGCGGATCGGTGGGATTCGTGATAGCCGCGAACACGTACTGTGTGTAGCTGTCGCCTTGCTGCACATCCACGGGGCGTTCGAATCCCACTCCAAACTTCATCGTGTGCGCGCCGCGGATATAGGTCACATTGTCATTGAAACTCGGAATCTTCTCCGCGAAAACGTCTCCCGTATTGATGCTCCCGTTGATATTTGCGACGCCGGAGATTTGAACGGCGGGCCCTGGACCTATAAGGGCGTCGGGAATATGCCGTTCATACCGGTATGGGTAGGAAGCGCGGAATTCGTTCAACAGGTTGGTGGAGAGGGTGCTCACCACTTGTAAACCATACACGTGAGCGCGATCTCGGAAGGCCGAGTTCGCCGCTTGTGTGTTCAGGCCGCCCACAGCAGTGTTGAAAGGGTATTCATTCCGGAAGTAATTGAAGCGGAAGAACGCCTGGTTCTTTGAATTGATGGTCCAGTCCACGCGTGTATCCAGGAACTGCGCATGCTGGACGGAAGGTGCGATCGCAAACTCTGAGGCCGGAACGCCCAGGGCCTCAAGTTGCGAAATATTGCTCGCAGAAACCGTGTTGGGTACCGGCAGAGCGCGATAAAGGTGCTCGTAGCCGCCGTAGACAAACAGCTTGTCCTTCTTAATGGGGCCGCCCGCATTGAAGACATAGCTGTTCAGCAGCAAGTTTGGCTTTGGCTGGCTGAGGGGGGTCAAAATCGGCCGCGCGGCCGTGTCCACCGGCCCGCGAATCCATTCGCCCATCCCGTGAAACGTGGTCGTGCCCGATCCGGTGATTACGTTATAAATGTCTCCGGTAGTGCCTCCAAACTCCGGTCCCAGACTATTGCTTACCGTCTGAACCTGCGACACATAGGCGTCGGAAATCGGGAACAGCCGCAGCCCGTAGCGGTCCGTCTCAGTGTCCACCATTCCATCCATCTGATAATTGATCCGGTCCCCCATGCCGTTCGTGTTCAGCGTGCGCGGGATGCCCAGCTCAGGATTGGGGTGGCCGCTCACGCCCGGCTGGAACATGATGATGTTGTAGGGATTTCGCGACGTCATGGGAAGATTTTGCACTTCGGTCTCAGTGATGGTGCGGCCGATGTTCGTGCGGGCCGGTTCGATCACGGGCGCTCCGCCCGAGACCTCGATCGATTGCGTCACCTCGCCCAACTGGAGGCTGCCATCCACGACGCCTTCCGTTCCGGCGTCCAGCACCACGTTCGGCGCCTTCAGAGTTTGGAAGCCTTCTTTGGTGACACTCACCGTATAGGTGCCGATCGGCAGCGTGGGCAGCACGTAATAGCCGTCGTCACCGGAAGCGATGCTGCGAATGTACCCGGTCGCATTATTGACGGCGGTCACTGTGGCAGCGGCCACCGGCTGGCGGGCTGGGTCGGTGATGCGGCCTCGGATCGTTCCGTTGATTGCTTCCGATTGCGCGCGCCGCGGGCGCGAAGCACGTCAGAAGAAATGTGGCGATCGCAATCACGGAAAATAATCCACGAGAAACAGGCCGGGAAAGGCGAGATGTTCGTTCTTTCATCGTTGTTCCACCCCGCACCCCAGAATTTGGGAAAGCTACTTACTAAGCTTTCCTAATAAAGTATCGGTAAGATTTATATCCTCTTGTCGGTAGTGTCAAGTATTTTCTATGAATACGCGAGGCCCGCTCGATGCGTTATTTCAGCGGTTTTTCTTATTCTGTGATGCGTCAATCTGCACGCGCTGTTCGACCATCTTCAGGGCCAGCCAGATGGCCCCGTACAATTGCGCGTCGCCTCCCAGCCGGCTCAGAGCCAGTTGCGGGCGTGCGAATTCATTCTGCTCGAGCACGCGCCGGGTCGCCTCCAGCAGCGCTGGATGATTTCCCACGCCTCCTCCCAGCACCACCAGGGATGAATCCAGAATCAGGCTCACGTTCGTGATGGCGTTCGCCAGGATCCGGGCTGTGTGTTGCAGCACGTCGGTGGCTTTCGCGTTGCCGGATTCGGCGAGGTCGAAAATCTGGCTGGTCTTCAACCGCAACTGCCGCGCCTGCGGGCTGCAGCGGCCATTGACGGCCAGCTTTTTCCGCCACATCTGTTCGATTCCTTGCCCGCCGATCACGCTTTCCAGCGGACCGCGACGGTCCATCGCCAGCGGCGTCTCTTCGGTCCCGGGAACGTACAAATAACCGATCTCGCCGGCCGTCCAGTCCGAGCCGTGATACAGATGTCCGTTGACGAAAATTCCCGCGCCGATGCCCGATCCAATCGCCAAAAATACGAAATTCTTTACGCCGCGCGCAGTGCCCGACGCGCTTTCTCCGAGGGCTCCCAGATTCACGTCGTTCTCAACCGCTGCCGGCACCTGCGCGCTTTTTTCCAGCATTTGCCGCAGCAGCACATTTTTCCAGCCCAGGAGATTGGGCGCGGAACGCACGACGCCACTGCGTGTATCGGTGATTCCCGGCGCGCCTGCCGCAATGGCCAGCAGTTTCTTGTGCGGAATCCGGCGATCGCGCTCCAGTTGCCGGATCTGGCTCATGATCAGCGCGACAACCTGCTTCGGACTGCTCCTCTTGTTCAGCAGCACGGCGGACTTACCGATAATCTTGCCGTTGAGGTCCGCGAGCGCCACCCGCGCGGTGGTCCCGCCAATGTCCGCTCCGATCACGTAGCCGAATGTGTCGTTGAAGCGCAAGAGCCGGGGAGGCCGTCCGCCGTTCGAAACCCCGCGACCGATCCGTTCGACCAGCTCCTTGCTCCGCAGGTATTCCACAGTGCTCGAAACTGTAGGCGCGCTTAGTCCCGAGAACCGCACCAGATCCGCGCATGAGCACGGCGAGTGCAGTCGCAAAAAACGCAGAATTTCGCCCACATTTACCTGCCGCAGTTGTCCCGGCCGGGCGGGCCCCGGTCCGGATGCCATCGCGGGCGAACTCAGGCTGGCCGTCTTTCCTTCGTGCGGATATTTCATCGGTGCAGTCGCCGGTTTCCAATCATAACGAAATGGATAGGTAAGTTAAAGAACTTAACAAAGTCCGTCAATCATTTAATCGTCGACCAACAAAAAAATCTTTTGGAAAGATACAGGGGCGAGTTGCCTCAATATCCGGAGGCGGAAGATTGCAAGTGATTCGTGTGTGCAACTTTTTGGGACGTCTTTGCTTGAGAACCAGGCTCGGCCCTACCATCCGTTTTCGCTTCTTGCGTTTCCTGAACATTTGCTCAGAGTGCTGTAATGCAAAACTTCGAATGAGTTATGATCTGGAGAGCCTCAAATTCAACTCCGAACCGGGACAATTGCAGATTGCATGAGCGCGGGCCACGCAGGAGTGAGAAAGCGGTGAGAGAGATAAGATCATGCTGGTTGCTGCTCGCCTTCCTTATATCGAGCATTGCCGGCGCTCCCGTTGCGTTCTCGCAAACTGCTTCGGCAACTGCTCCGGATTCGTCGCAGTTGATTCCATTTTTGAATCAGACCATCAATTGGTATCACTTGATGGCAGTCGAGCAGCGGACGACCACCGAGCCTGATGACCAGCTCATCGTCCACGATAATCGGCAGATCGCCGATCAGGTCGTTCGCCTGGCCTTTGATTTTGCGCGAGCGCAGGCAGACGCTCTCGCGAAACAGTCGGCTTCGAAGCAGTCTCGGAATGCCGGCGTCGCTTCAACGCAATATCAGCCCCTTCAGCAGATGGAGGACAAGCTCGATAAACAATACCAGGACACGCAGGCGGAATTAGAAGCGGACCGGCAAAAGTCGGCGGCTGCGACCGGCAGCCGGCGCCGGGAACTTGAGTCGCAAATCTCGGAATTGCAGGGGGAATTGGCGCTTGCCGCCGCGCGCAAGGACACCATTCGTAGCATGGTGGAGTTCGTCACGGGCGCCAGCGTGAACGGCGCCGGCGCCACGGGCCTCCGGTCACAGATTGAAGCCTTGGCCGGCACCGTTCCTGCGATAACCCTGAACCCGGCAAATACCAGTCAGGGGAACGCCTCTGCCAATACGCCTCCCAGTGCGAGTCCGGCGGCGTTCAGCAGGACAGATGTTTCAGGTATTTGGGGATTCACCGCGGACATTTTCTCGCTTTCCGAGAAAATTCATACAATCGATTCGATCATCGTGCAGACCGCCGCGCTTTCAAAAACCTCCAGGGAAATTCGCAATCCGTTCATCGTGCAGCTGAAAGCCATATCCACTTCGGGCGATCAGCTTGCCGCCCAGGCGGATACGGCAAATCCGGCCTTGCTCGCGCAGGAAAAGCAGCAGCTCGATGCGCTCGCGGCGCAGTTCAAGCAGATTTCATCGGCCGTGATTCCATTGAGCAAACAATTCGTCTTGCTGGGCCTTTACCAGAGGAATCTTACAAACTGGCGTGACGCTCTCAAGGTCCGCTACCAATCCGACTTGAAGAACCTGGGGGTCCGGCTGGGACTCCTGGGCCTGATCCTTGTGATTGTCATCGGAGCTTCGGAATTGTGGCGGCGGGGCGTCAACCGGTACGTCCACGATCTGCGTCGCAGGCATCAGTTCTTGCTGCTCCGAAAATTTGTGCTTTGGCTTGTGATCGCGCTGATCATCGCCCTCACCCTCGCGGGCAGGCTTGGCTCCATCGTGACATTTGCCGGCCTCCTCACCGCCGGCGTGGCTGTCGCTCTCCAAAATGTGATTCTTTCCATTGTGGGCTATTTTTTCCTCATCGGGAAATTCGGCATTCGCGTGGGCGACCGGGTGCAAATCGAGGGGGTAACGGGCGAGGTCATCGATATTGGGCTCGTCCGGCTTCATATCATGGAGATGGGGAGCGGCGGGTTCGACGTTCCCACGGGCCGCGTGGTTGCGTTTTCCAATTCCATTGTCTTTCTAGCGGGAGCGGGTTTGTTCAAGCAAATTCCCGGCACTAGTTTTGCCTGGCACGAAGTTACGCTCACTGTGCCGCGAGGCGTCGATTTTGCTTTGATCAAGGAAAAGCTTCTCGGCGCCGTCACCGGCGTCCTTGCGGACTATCGCGCTGAAATGGACCGCCAGTATCAGCAAATGGAACGAACCGTCGTTTCGGTTCCCGCCGATGGCTTGCAACCAAAAATCCGGTTGCGGATCACGTCATCCGCTACGGAGGTCGTCATTCGCTTTCCCGTTGACCTGCATCATGGCGTTGAGATCGATGAGCGAGTCTCCCATGCCCTGCTCAAGGCAATGGAAAGCGAGCCGCATCTGAAAACGGCCGGGCCCGACGCTCCGGAGATACACGTCAACGCCAATATTTCCGCAGCCGGCACCTCAAGCTAAAGTGGTTACCCCGGGTCCGCCACGACTCTGCCCAGTCAGTATCTGCATGGATCTCGCCTTCCTTTCCTGTGGGCAAAAATGTCATGGTGCGTGACGCAGAATCCTTGGAAAGCAAAACTTATAATGAGTTATGATTCCGCTGCCCGCTATGCGGATTGAATGGCCTCCTTCGGCCGGCCAGCGAGGCAAACGTCGCGCTATGGGTTATCCGCCCAAAGGAAGGAAGCTGCGGTAGTATTTCTGCTTGCGCCGCGGGCTTCATCGAGTTCTTCAAGGTCCGTGCGAAGTGCAGACAAATGAAAAGGAGTTGGATATGAACGTGAGCAGGTCGAAAATCACAGGGGCGGTGGCTCTCGCAGTTCTTATCGCCGTCTGTTTTAGTGTGGCGTATGCCAGGAAGGCGAAAGAGAAAGTTGCAAGT
The DNA here is from genome assembly GCA_035534055.1 of Candidatus Acidiferrales bacterium. GTDB lineage: Bacteria > Acidobacteriota > Terriglobia > Acidiferrales > UBA7541 > Palsa-295. The sequence continues at coordinate 12,030 of DATLST010000317.1, forward strand.
GCCGAGCCCCCGTCATCGATTCCAACGTTTTCTACCGAAGATCTCGCCCGCACCGGATTTTTCTACGTGGGCGGACATTACGTCGGCGGACCGGGCAAGGAAGTCATGGATGGTGCGGAATACGTGGAAGTGTGGGTGCCCAAGCAAATTAAGCATCCCTACCCGATCGTCTACTTTCACGGCGCCGGGCAAACCGGAACCGATTGGCTGCAGACGCCCGATGGCCGGGCGGGCTGGGCGTATTACTTTGCCAAGCAGGGCTATGTTCAATATATGGTCGATTATCCGGCCCGCGGCCGCTCCGCCTATGTCCCTGGCGTCGACGGCCATCTGACGATTCGCACCGCGCCGCAACTCGAGAAGATATGGACCGACTTGCCCGAACTCGGCGATTGGCCGCAAGCCAAGCTGTATACGCAATGGCCCAGCGATGCGCCGAACAAGGGCAAGATGGGCGATCCGGTCTTCGACAATTTCGCCAGGACTCAGGTGGAATTTTTAGGAGGCGGCCCGAACAACGCGGGACAATTGAATCTCGATGCGAATACGGCTCTGCTCGATAGGATTGGCACTCCCGTTATCCTGCTGGGTCATTCCATGGGCGGAGGCGTTGCCTTCCAGGTGGCCGACGCGCGCCCCGGCCACGTCAAGGCCATGATTCTGATCGAACCCGGCGGCCCGCAGATCGGCTCGGTGGATACCGCCACGCAAACATATATTCCCAACCGCGTTGGTGCCGCATGGGGTCTCACCGACATGCCGCTCCACTACGATCCGCCAATCACCGATCCCTCGCAGTTGCAAGTCTACCTGCAGGACAAGTCGGATGGCCCCGGTCTGGTTCCGTGCTACCTGCAGAAGGCCCCCGTGCACAAACTCGTCAACCTGGAGGGCGTGCCCATTCTCGACGTGTCCGGCCAAGCCAGCTATCACCGCGTCTTCGACGGCTGCTTTCCCAAGTGGCTCGATCAGGCTGGCGTGAAGACGGACTACGTCAAGCTCGAGGATGTGGGCCTGCCCGGCAATGCCCACGAGATGATGCTTGAGAAAAACAGCGACGGCATCGCCAAGTTCTTCGAGAGCTGGCTCGATAAGAACGTCCACTAATCGCCGGTGGCGCGGGCGGCCTCCGCATGCTGCCCGCGCCGCTGCCGCAAGCCCATCTTCTTCCGCGACGAAGCCGCCGCGGCAACGATGCCCGTTTACGATTTACGGCTTGGCGGTCTTCTTTCCAGCCGGCGGTTTCGTCGGATTTTCACTTGTACCGTTTTTTGTGCTCAACAATGTGAGGGAGTCTTTCGCGTTAAACGGGTATTGGCGCACGGACTGTTGTCCCGTGGTATTGAGGGAAATGTCCACGCGCCGGTTATTGGCCCAGACGATCGCCTGCAGGTTACTCTCGATTTTTTGTCGCTCCTCGTTGTTCAAGTCGGGATTCTGTTCAACTAATTGTTTTACCTGTTCGGCGTCCAGGTTGTCCTGATCCCCCAACGATCGAATCTCAATGTTCTCCGCAGGAACTCCGTGTTCGACCAGGAAGCGCCGGGTGTGTTCTACGCGCCGCTCCGTCAGGTTCTTGTTGTATTCAACCGTGCCGCGGCGGTCTGCGTGTCCCTCCAGGATCAAGTGGGCCTGCGGCTTGAGTGTGAGATATCGATTGAAATCGTTGGCAAGTGACAGCAGAATTTTCTGCTGGCTCTCCATCAAACCGCCGGTGGGATTTGCCGCTGTGGGCCGAGCGGTGGGGAAGTATATGCTGTGAAGAGCAAGCCTTATTTCAAGTTCTTTCACTTCGGCTGGAAGCTGAGCCGCCTGCACATCGGCATTCACCGCACAATCGGCCGTCCCGCTATGGCCATCGTCCACGTGGCCTGTGATCGTGTACGACCCGGGCGGCAGACCGGCCGTCTGGAACTCTACGGAAGATCCGGAGCCTTCCATTTTCCCGCCACTCGCATGCCAGGAAAAAGACAATGGGTCGTTGTCTGGATCGCTGGCTGCGGCGGTAATTTCCACCGGCTCGCCCGCCGTTACCGATCCACGGTCTGCGGCACAGCTGATCGTCGGCGGACGATTGGGCCGCGGTTCCACGCGAATATCCGTCGAGCAATCGGCGGTGCCGTTGCGCCCATCGTCCACGCGCACTTTTACTCTGTAAGTCCCGGGATTCGTGCCGGAAGAATTCCAACGGATTTCGGAGCCGGAGCCTTCCACGGTGCCGCCGTTTGTCGTCCAGGAATAATTCAAGGGGTTGTTGCCCGGATTGCTGGCCTGCGCGCGCACGACAATGGAATCGCCGGATCCCGCATAAGCAGTCTCCTGGTCCGCCGAGCAACTAGCCGCCATGGCCGCGCGCGGCGGCGGAGCGGGATTCCCACCGAAGCGAAGCACGATTCCCGCGGAAAATCGGGCGTTATCCTGCCATCCAGATCTTTGTCCGCCGGTGGAGAGAGGATTCTTAAAATGGGTTAGCAGGAAATCCCCTTCAAAGGGGCGTAAAGCGAGGTGATGGCTGATTTGGATGTCGAAACCGGTGCCTAACATCGTGGCGAAGGCATTCTCGGAGCCAAGGGGCGTGCAACTCGGAATTCCGGTGCATCCGGAGATCGTCACCGAACTGGCGTGTGCTCCTCCGAAGAGTGCTTGGACAAATGGCGTGAACCTTTCATACCTGCGGTAGGAAAAGCGCGGACCGAAGACATAGGTGTAGGCGCTTCCGTTGGAATCCACCGTTTGGCTTCCGGTGGGACTGAAAAGCGTCAACCGGCTGTTGTCATAGCCGCCGAAATCCGCCACCAGTCCAACATACCTGTTGAAGTTGTACGCGACGGAGGTGTTTCCGCCCTGCAGGTAGCCCATACGGTTGCTGGGCGCGGTTGGCATGGCTCGCCAGAAGGAATATCCCAAAAACCACTCGACCTTGGGAGTGTGGCTTTCCGATTCGTCCCATCCGTGCATCGCAGCCACCGGCTGGTCATTGGCTCCCGCCCGTGATTGCCGGCTTGTTGCAGATCGCACGGGCAGAGGTTCGGCGGTATTTGGCTGAGCTTTGGCAGGGGCGGCCGATGCGACGGCGGAAGCGGCAGACTCATCCTTCTTCGTTTTTTCCTTCGGCTTTGCCGTGCCGTCCGCATACAGTGCAGGCACCATCACAAGAGCAATCGCGGTTGTGGCGATACATCGCGCTGCCAATCTCATTGTCGCCTCCTGAATCGTGCCTAACTACTGCGACGCGGGCGAAGATATTCGCTTCGCATCCATCAAGCCGCTTTGAGCTTCCTTCTTACTTAAATCACTTTTATGGAGCGGGGACGTTGATCATGGTGTTCACCATGGTCACCGACGCATTGAGTCCCAACGCTCTGCCATCGAGCGTCGTGATCGCCGCATTGCCGGCGGTGGAAAACGTGACTCCTGCGGACGCGATGATGGTGCCCACCATCGTGCCGCCGCCTGCCGCATTGATCGTTGCCGCGCTGCCTACCTGCCAATACACGTTCTTGGCCTGTGCCCCGTTAATCAGGATGATGCTGCGAGGCGCTCCAGGAGCGCCCACGGTAAGCGTGCTGGCCATTTGGAATACCCAGATGGAGTTCGCATCGCCTTGGCCATCCAGAGTCAGATCCGATCCGGTGATCAAGAACGAGCCGCCTGCAGCTTTGTATGTGCCGGGAGGGAGGACGAGTCCTCCGAGTTGGCCTGCTCCTGGATCCGTACCGCCGGGCCGTGAGGAGGGCGAAAGATCGTTAAATGCGGCAAGCGCGTCGCTGGCGGCCTGGGTCGCGATCGCGAATGTGGAGGCAGTGCCTTCAGAAGGGCACCCAACGGTGGGGGGCGGGGGAGCCGTATATATATTTCCGTTCACAGTTCCCACATTGCTGCCCGTTTCCGTATAAGTGCATCCAGGCCCCGCATCGTGGAATCCGGTCACCAAGGTAGAGGCGCCGGTGGTCCCAATGTCTCCATTAATTACGGTGTTGATCCCCTGGTTCGTTATTCCAGCGCCGCCTCCAAAAGATCCAAAAGTCGAAGCGGCTCCGAGATTAGGCCCCGTTGGCCCGGTGGAAACGCCCGTGGTAAAGGTCCATGGATTCGGTTGAGTTCCTGCTGCGAGTGCGTTGCCGGCCAGGTCTTTTGCCGCATTCGTAATCGTAGCCGTATATTGCGTGCTGGCTGTGAGGTTTGCCGCCGCTGTGAAAGTTGCGATATCACTCGCCGAATCGTAGGTGACGTTTCCGGTGACGGCGGCGCCGCCAACCCCAGATACCGCCAGAGTAAATGTGCCTGGAGCGGTGATGGTGATTGGATCCATCGCTTTGCTGAAGGTTGCGCTCACCGCGGCGTTGAGCAGAACGTTGACTTGTGCATTCGCCGGATTGGAGAGAGTGATCGTAGGCGATGCGGTATCCGGGCCTGCGCCTGTCGTAAAGCTCCATGGATTGGGCACGGCGCCGGATACCAATGCATTGCCGCTTAAATCTTTGGCGGCATTTGTAATCGTGGCCGTGAACTGGGTGTTGGGCGCCAGATTCGCCGTGGGGGTAAAGGTCGCTATTGAACCCGCGTAGCTGACGGTTCCCGGTACGGCAGCGCCGCCTACCGCCGCCACCGTAAATGTCCCCGAAGCGGTGATCGTCGCCGGGTCCATCACCTTACTGAAAGTTGCGTTTATTTTCTGATTCGTGGGAACGCTTGTGGCCCCTGAGGCGGGGATGGTGATAATCACTGTGGGCGGTGTGGCGTCAGCGGTTTTACCCGTCGTGAAGCTCCAAACATAGTTGCCTGCCAGGGCGCTGCCTGCCGCGCTTTGCGCCGAGGTGTGAATGGTGGCGGTGTATTGTGTGCTCGGCAGCAGATTTGCTGTAGGCGCAAACGTGGCTGTGTTGGTTGCCGCCACATATGTCACCGTCCCCGGCACCCCCGCTCCTCCGCTCGCCACTGCCACCGTAAACGTCGCGGCGGCCATCACCGTTGCGGAGTTCATCGCTTCGCTAAAGGTAGCTGTAACCTTCTGGTTGATGGGCACATTGATTGCGCCGTTCAGAGGATTCGTGGAGATGACCACAGGAGGCGTTCCCGTCGTGAAGGTCCATGCGAAATTGGCGGCCAGGCCGTTTCCTGCAGGATCTTTTGCTCCCGCCGTGATCGTCGCGGTATAGACCGCACTGCTGGCCAGAGGCGTGGCGGGCGTAAACGTCGCTGTTGTCCCGGAGTACATAACCGTGCCGGTTACCGGAACTCCGCTCGGTCCTGTCACCGTAAAGGTCGACGTATTTATCGTCGTGGTATTCATCGCCTCATTGAAAGTTGCTGTAATCACTTGTGCGACTGGGACGCCGGCAGCGCCATTCGCCGGGGATGTGGCTACCACTATGGGTGACGCTGGACGGGAAGCTTGTTCTCGGCCGCATCCGGCTATAAGGCCCGTTATCAGAAACGCCACGCAGGCCACCCAAGTCGTAATCTTTCGCATCAGTGTCTCCTCTTTCATCGTCGAATGGCGTTACCTGACGGCTCCATCGACGTCTCACAAAGGCGGTTCGAACGAAGCGAGCGGACTGCTGGGGACAAAAGCTCTCGTACTAACCACACAGCACGTACATCCTGGGAGGTTCAGGAATATTTCTCTGTCAGCATTGGCCCACGGCTGTGCTAATCGAGGACATTCACGCAATTGCCCGAACACTGATTGTCGAATTCTCGATTTTTGGATACTCACGAAGAAATGAAACCCATGCAAAGCTCGTGCCAAAGTCAATTTAAGATTTTTCAGTTCTCGGGATGGGAATTGATTCAGCCCAAGTACTTGAATTCAAAGACGAAGAAAATTTAAATCGTCTTCATTGCCGGAAACGGTTTTGTTTCGTAACTCGATTTCGTTCCCAATGGGGAAGGAAGCAGAACCATTTGAGGATGGTTTCCTGAGGCGCCACTCATCTGAGAACGGGTCAGCTATCACCGTGTCTTCGACGGCTGCTTCCCCAAGTGGCTTGATCAGGCCGGTATGAAGGCCGATTGCGTCAAACTAGGGACTGATTACGTCAAGCTCGAGGATGTAGGTCTGCCCCGCAATGCCCACGAAGATGATGCTTGAGGAAAACAGCGACGGCGTCGCCAGGTTCTTCGAAAGCTGGCTCGATAAGAACGTCCACGAATCGCCGGAGGCGCAAGCCCATCTTCTTGCGTGAACGAAGACACCGCAGCAACAATGCCCGTGGAAGTCATCGCAGGGAATTATTTTGGATGCTTAAGCCGCCGCTCTATTTCCATGCCGCGCGGATCGGCTGCCCCACCAGCAGTGACAGATTCACCCCAGGGCGCGGACGGAACTTCTCCACCCTCCCATTGTTCACTTCGGCGAGATATAGATTGCCTTCCTGGTCCACGCTCATTCCGTGGACGTTCCACATGGCCCCGGGCCAGTCGCCCTGGCTGCCCCAGGAATACAGGAAGTGCCCGTCCAGATCGAACTTCAAAATCTTGGCGGTTGTTCCGTCGGCGATCCAGATGTGCCGGTCCGCAGCCATATAGAGGAATTGCGGCGTCGACGGCTTGCCGGTGCTCCACTGGCCCAGGAATTTTCCGTTCTCGTCGAAAATCTCGATGCGATGGTCGGAGCGATCGGTCACAAACACACGGTGCGTCGGCAGGTCGAATACAACGCCGTGCACCGCGTCGAAGTATCCCGGGCGCGTGTCGTCCGGCGGATTAGCCCTTTTTCCCCAGGCCATCAAGTACTTCCCATCCTTGTCGAATTTCACCACCCGCGTGTTCCCGTATCCGTCCGTCACGTACATCGTCCCGTCCGGCAGCCAGTTGATGAAGGTAGGCCGGTTGAAATGCTTGTCGTCGTCGCCCGGCACGCCGGGAGTCCCCAGCGTTTTCACCAGCTTCTTTCCGTCGTTCGTGAACTCGTAAATGGCGTGTCCCTGGTCGTCCACCACCCAGACGTGCTTCTCCGGGTCATATGGATTGATGGTGATGAAGTGCGGCCGCTTGAGCAGCGAATCCCACTGCGTCCATCGCTCGGTGATGTTGCCGTTGGCGTCCACCACCACGATGCAGTCCTGCCAGCGCGCGTCGACGCCCAGCTTCCCGCTCCACACGGGATTGCCCGCGCTGGTCACCGGGCCCACCGAAGCGTTTCGAAATGGCAATTGCGAAACAGGGAACGAGAGGCTTGGTCCCACCGACGGATATGCGACCTCTTTCGGCCGGGTCAATTTAGGCAGGTTCCCGCGCTCGAGAATGAACACCCGGTTCGGACTTTCCGCGAAGACGCTTTCCGTCGCTCCCCACGTCCACTTTTCATGTCCCGGCAAGTCGGAAATCGGCTTCGGCCAGTTCGGTACCACTTCATACGGCCCCGTCACGTCCTGGCTGTTTTTCTCGTTGGGTACCGCCGCAAAACTGACGTCGGTTTTTACCTGCGCCTGCACGGCCTGCATCCTGCTCGCAACCAGCAGTCCAGCGCCAAAGCCGGCAGCCGTCATGGCGATGATCCCGAGCGTAATTGCACCTCGACGCATAAACACCCTCCCAGGTCTGCGTGCCAGGGCTCGTGCGCCAAGTGTTGGCGTAATCGCCTCGTTCTTGCTGGATGCCCCGGCCGCGTCGTGTATTTCGCGGGGGTAGGGTAGCACATCGTGCGTGTGCGTCCCACGGGGCTGTTCTTCGATTCTCTTAGCCGCGTAACTCTGTCACTACGGAACGGCTACGTGAAAATGACATCCTATGAACAGGGTCACATTCCTTTTGCGCGAAATTTCAACGATGGGTCGTGACTTTATCCTGCGTGAAGTGGATCTGGTGCCCGCCAGGTCCGGCGCGAGAGGTTCTTCGCAAGGCTTCAGTGGACGATTTCGGATATGCCTGTCTCAAGCAATTTGGCGAACTCTTGGGGAAATACCGGCTGGCTGAAATAATAGCCCTGCCCCTCGGCGCACTGCTGGTTCTGAAGAAACGCGAGCTGCTCCCGTGTTTCCACGCCCTCGGCAATGACGCGTTGCTTCAGGCTTCTGCCCATGCTGATCACCGCCCTGACGATGGTGGCATCGTCGGGGTTGGATGTGATCTCGTTCACGAAGGAGCGGTCGATTTTCAGGGCGTCGATGGGAAACCGCCGGAGATAGCTCAGGCTGGAATAGCCGGTGCCAAAGTCATCGACCGCCAGTTGCACACCCATGGCTTTGAGCTGTTGCAACACGGAGGTGGTGGCCTCGGCGTGCTGCATGAGGACGCTTTCGGTCAGCTCGAGCTCCAGGCAGCGAGGCTCCAGGCGAGTTTCTTTAAGGATCGCGCGAATACTCTCCAGAAAGTTCTGGTCCCGGAACTCCACCACGGAAATGTTGACGGCGATCGGCAACGCCGGCAATCCCGCGTTTTGCCAGGCCCGCACTTGCTTGCAAGCCTCGCGGCGCACCCACATGCCGATCGGCAGAATCAGCCCGCTGTCTTCGGCAACTGGCACGAACATCACGGGAGAGACGAGGCCTCGCTGCGGATGCAGCCACCGTAACAACGCCTCGGCTCCGGTAATGGTTCCCGTTTGCAGATCGATCTTCGGCTGGTACTGCAACACGAACTCCTGCCGTTCCAGGGCGCCGCGCAAGTCCTCTTCGATGGATTGCCTCTCGACGGCTCGGATGGCCATCTGCTGCTCGAAAAACTTGTAATTGTTGCGGCCATGCTCTTTGGCTTGGTACATGGCCGTGTCGGCGGTCTTAATCAGGGTCTCCGGATCCATGCCGTCGTCGGGATAAATGCTGATTCCAATGCTGGCGCTGATCTCAAGGCCGTGGTGTCCGATGAAGTTGGGCGCCTTCAGCATTGTCAGCAGCTTCTGCGCGCAGAGCGCCGCATTCTTTGCGTGAGCCACTTCTGAAAGCAGCACCACGAATTCATCGCCGCCCTGCCGGCTTACGGTGTCCGAAGCTCGCACGCAGCTCACCAGGCGCTTGGAGACGGATTGCAGGAGCGTATCGCCGATGGGATGTCCCAGGGAGTCGTTGATGTGCTTGAAGTGATCCAAATCCAAAAACAGTACCGCGAACTTGCTGTTGTGGCGATGCGCGGCCGTAATCGCCTGGGCAATGCGATCATTCAGGTACGCTCGATTCGGCAAACCCGTGAGGAAATCGTGTTGCGCTAATTCGGACATTTGGACCGTCATCGCCTTCGCCGCGCTCACGTCGTGGAAAACGATCACGGCCCCGGTCACCCGTCCCTGGCGGTCGTGGATCGGAGCGGCGGAATCCTCGATAGCGGACTCCACTCCGTTGCGCCGGATCAGAATGCTGTTCGCGGCCAGGCCCACCGCTCTGTCTTGCTGGATCGCCAGCTCCATCGGATTTTGGCAGTTTTGGCGTGTGGCGCCGTCAATGATGCGGAAGACCTCGGCCAGGGGCCGGCCTACGGCGTCCTCTCGGGACCAGCCTGTCATGTTTTCGGCCACGAGATTGAGATAGGTTATTTTGCCGGAGACGTCGGTGCTCAGCACCGCGTCGCCGATGGAATCGAGCGTCACTTGAGCGCGCTCCTTTTCGATGAACAATGCGTCCTCTATCGCTTTACGCTCGATCATGTTGTGCAAAGCCCGGGAGAACGAGTAGCTGTCCAGGTAGCCTTTTAGCAGATAATCCAGCGCTCCTCGCCGGACGCCTCGGAGGGCGATCTCTTCATCGGCGGCGTTGCATAGCACCACGATCGGGACTTGGGGCACAACCAGCAACAGCCGCTCGAGTGTCTCCATGCCCCGGCTGTCGGGAAGAAACAGGTCGGCGAAAATCGCGCCTATTTTTTCCCTGCGTAGCCGTTCCAACCCGTCCGCGAGCTTCCTGACCCACTCCACATAAAAGGGTCCGCCTCGCGCGCCCGCGAGCGCGCTTCGAATCAGCCTCGCATCTGTTGCATCGTCCTCGATAAGAAGCAGCCTGCGGTCTATGCCCGGAATGTTTACGGGAGCCCTCTGGCGGCGCAGCCCGCCGTCGCCCTCTTGTTCGGATATGCTGATGCTGGGATCCATCGATTCCTTTCCAGTCATTACCGAATGATGTCAAATCTCATCGTTATCGCCGGAGGCAAAGGCAAACTGTCAAGTGTAGATATCGATCGTCGCGCGACTCTGAGCGGGGCCAGGACCGCCTCATTGGCCCATTGGCCCCCTTGAATCAATCGAATAGTTTGTTCGCCCTTCGAAGTCACAGCCGATCCATATGTACACTCATGAAAATGGAGTGCGACAGTGGACCGTGATGTGCGCCTTTGGTGGAGGCGAAGGGGCTCCGCTCGCCTAAACTTGTCCATTTCAGTTGCACGCCGCTCGAAGAAGAAAGCTACGCAAAGCCCGTACCAAAGGTAATTTCAAGTTGTTGATTCTTCCGGGTGGGACTGAATACAGCTAAGTCCCTGATTCCTCTGGCAAAGAAGCTTCTGCTGTTTTCAATCCAGGAAATTCGTCTCGCGTCGTAACTCAGTTTCGTTCCAAATGGGGACTGTGGGAGAGCCATTTGAGGATGTGCATGCAGTCTTAATTCAGTTAACCTTCTCCGTTTATTCGCCAGCCGTTTTTCCTTTTGCTTACGGCCTTCTGCGTATGGCTTGCCTCTTATGGATGGCGATAGCCTTTGCTGTCTGGGGGGATTCATGGCTGCTACAGCGTGGAAAGGCTATATTTCTTTTGGTCTGGTTTCGATTCCGATCAGCCTCACTCCCGCCGCTCGATCCGAGCGCATCAGCTTTCATCAGCTGCATAAAGTTTGCCACACGCGTCTGAAGCAACCTCTATTTTGTCCGCATTGCAATCGCATCGTCGAACGATCCGAGGTGGAGAAAGGCTACGAATACGCCAAGGACGAATATGTTCTTTTCACGCCGGATGAAATCAAGCAGATTGAGCCCCAGTCCGCCCACTCGATGGATATCCTTGAATTTGTGAAGCTGGATGAAATCGACCCGCTCTATTTCGATGCTTCCTACTACATCACACCCCTGGAACCGGGTGTTCATGCCTATCACTTGCTCATGGACGCGATGCACAAATCCGGATACGCAGGCATCGCGAAGGTGACGATGCACAACCGCGAGTACACCGCGATCATCCGGGCGAGGGAAAATGGTCTCGCATTGCACACCATGTTTTACGTAAACGAAATTCGAGAAGCCAACGACCTCGGGAATAAAGACAAGGCCGAGATCAAGGAGCAGGAAGAGACGCTGGCGATGCAGTTGATTAAGAACCTTGCCGCGCCATTCAAGCCTGATAAGTATCGCGATACTTATCAGGAAGCTCTGCAAGGCTTGATCGAGGCGAAGACTCACGGAAAGACCATTGCAGCCACTCCCCATAAGAAACCAGCTCCGGTAATTGATCTGATGGCCGCGCTTAAAAAGAGTCTTAGCCAGAAGGCGGCTCCGGCGCGCGAGCCCAAGCCCTTGATCCACGCCGTGCCGAAGCGCGGCGAAGAGGAGCACAGAAAACGTCGCAAAGCGAGTTAGAGTGTGGCCCGCAACGGGCCGGATCGTGCATCGGCCCTCCTTCGGCGCTGCTGATTCTGCTGATCCTTCGCCACCATCGTCACTTCTGGGCCTGCCCACGGTTGCGCAGTAATTCGAAAGTTTCTTCTGATTGAATACTTGAGTCGGCTTCTTCAATTCATGCCTCGGTGCATCTATTGAAATAACGCTGGCGGGAATGGCTGCTGCCGCAATCCACGCGGATGCTTTCCAGGACATAAGAAGATAGACGAGGCGTTTTGAACGGGGGTGCCGTTCATAGCGCCCTGCAGCAGTAATATGGGCCGGTGATTTCCGGAGCGAGTTACAATAAAGGTCCGCCCGGTGAAGGCGATCTGGGTTCGGACCGTTGCCGGACTGAACGAACGTTTCATTTCTTGCGCAGCGTCAAAATAGAGAGGAACTTGCCAATGAACGCCGTCACTGCGACCTTCACTCCTCCGAAAAGTGGGCCGCAAAGCATGGTGCTCTCCGACGCGTTGGTATTTTTCGGAGCTACCGGAGATTTGGCCTACAAGAAGATTTTCCCCGCGTTGCAAGCGATGATCCGGGAAGGAAACCTGAATGTCCCGGTCATCGGCGTGGCCAAGGCCGGCTGGACGATCGAACGGCTGAAAGATCGTGCCCGTGACAGTCTGGCTCATTGCCCCGGCGGCATAAATGAATCCGCATTTTCAAAGTTGCAGCATTTGCTGCGTTACATCGATGGCGATTATCGAGATCCGAACACCTTCCAGGAGCTCCGAAAGGTATTGGGTGCTGCCGCCCGGCCACTCCATTACCTCGCAATCCCGCCGAGCATGTTTGCTGCCGTCGTCGAGGGCCTGGAGAAATCGGGTTCCGCCAAAAATGCGCGGGTGGTGCTCGAAAAACCGTTCGGCCGCGATCTCGATTCAGCGCAAAAACTGAACTCGATTCTGCATTCGGCTTTCCCGGAGACCAGCATCTTCCGGATCGACCATTATCTCGGGAAGGAAGCGGTCGAAAACCTGCTCTTTTTCCGTTTTGCCAATACCTTCCTCGAACCGATTTGGAATCGAAACTATGTCCATAGCGTCCAGATCACTATGGCGGAATCGTTCGGCGTTGCCGGACGAGGCAAGCTTTACGAGGAGGTTGGCGCGATTCGCGACGTCGTTCAAAACCACTTGATGCAGGTCGTTGGTTTTCTGGCGATGGAGCCGCCCACGAGCATGTATCCCGATTCTTTGCGGGACGAGCAGGCCAAGGTTTTTCGCGTGATTCCTCCGCTCGATCCAAATTGCGTGGTTCGCGGGCAGTTTAACGGATACAGAAAAGAGCCCGACGTAGCCTCCGATTCCAGCGTCGAAACCTTTGCCGCAATGCGTCTCGAAGTGGACTCCTGGCGCTGGGCCGGCGTGCCTTTTCTCATTCGGACGGGCAAATGCCTGCCTGTAACGGCAACGGAGGTTCTGGTCAGGCTTCGGCAGCCGCCCTTGAGCAAGCTGGCTCCCGGCGCAAACTATTTTCGCTTCCGCCTCGGTCCCGACCTTTCGCTCAGTTTGGGTGCTCGAGTCAAACGCCCGGGCCCCGGCCTTACCGGAATGGCAACGGAGCTCACGGCGGTGAAACAGGATCAATCGAACGAGATGGAAGCTTACGAGCGCCTTTTGACGGATGCCATGAAGGGCGATGCCCTGCTTTTCGTGCGCCAGGATGAAGTCGAAGCGGCCTGGGCAATTGTGGATCGAATACTTGGCGACGACGTTCCCGTTCATCCATACGAGCAGGGCACATGGGGCCCGGACGAGGCAAATCGTATGGCGGAAGATGTCGGCGGCTGGCACAATCCAAACGGCACGCCTGCGGATTCCTGACATCTCATTGCTTTAGAGCCTAAAAAGGCAAGAATATACCTAAGGAACCTCTGAACAAGCACTGGTTTAAAAGAACGGATGAGGAACAATAGGCAATTCAAGCGGTTTCAGTGATTTCATAGGGATGCCGAGAGATTGGATCCGCCTGCCAGCGCCACCAGAGCGTCCCTTGTGACCC
>DATLST010000318.1:0-8078 GCA_035534055.1 Candidatus Acidiferrales bacterium
ATCACGTCCCCGTCCTTGACGGAGTCCTTGTGCCATCCCACGCGGGACAAACGGTTCGGACTGGTCAACTCTCCCTGCCACTTCGTAACCTTTCCTCCATCGTCCTTCACATCCATGTAAATCAGAACGTGGGGATTCACGAACTGAAAATCGGTGACCGTTCCTTTCACCGTGACTGACTTCGTGGTCGCATAGTTCGCCGTTCCGTGGTGCGCGAAAGCCGCTCCTGCAATCGTCAAAAAGCCAACCGCCAAAGCGAGAAAAACCATTCTTTTGCTCTTCAAAACAACACCTCCAAATTATTTGATTCACAAATGATAATAAAAAAATGCGAGTTTCACCACAGATTTCGGCAATTAAACGCGCTTGCGCAAAAAGCGCGATCGAAAAACCGCAAGACAATCATTCTATCGGCAGTCAAAATGCGAGCAAATATGCGCGCGGAATTCAAGACTCCAAAATTCCCGGTTAACTCCCGGCTACCAGCCGCATCATCCATATAAAATATGAACATCGAAGCGCCACGCCACATGGATGCGCGCGGCCAAGAAGCGCCGCAGGATCAACAGGATCAAGCTATTCGGCGCATTAAAAAACTCCGAGTCAGCACTGCGACTATCCCCGTCGCATCGCATAGCCGCCTCATCGCGTGCTTGCACTGCCCGCTTTTTGAGATGCTCCAGGCCAGTAGAGAGAGTTGGCTGCACCGTCCGCGGCGGCCATATTTGACCAGTTTTGGCTCGTTTTGGCGCCCTTTGGGGCCTCTAAACACGCTTATAGCGCCAAGAAAGAGCCAGTTTTGGCATGTTTTGCACAATTCGGCGTGAAAAAAAAGGGATCGTTAGAACTTCAACACAAAACCCAACTGGATGGTGCGTGCCGCGCCCGATCCAATGGAGGGGTTGCTGTTGGCTACGTCCGGCGTCTGAGTGGACGAACCCAACAGAGAGGGATCATCGAAGGGCAGGTTGCTGCCCGCGCCATTAAACTCCGGGTTCCCGTATTGAGTGTGGTTCAGCAGGTTGAAAACCTCGAACCGGAACTCGCCGGTGAGATTCTCCTTGAAACGCCAGTCCTTCATCACCGAAGCATCCCACAAATGGATGCCGTTCCCGCGGAACGTGTTGCGGGTCATATCGCCGTAGCTTCCAATGGCCGGAGGAGTCATTACGGAGTTGCCCATCTGGAAGCATCCATATTGTTGAAGCGATAGATACCCGAGGGTTCCCGGGCCTCCCGCAGCCGCCACGCACGCTGCGTTGCCAACGGCCTGCGCACCCACTAAATATGGAACGGAATTGGCACCGAGGCCATTGAAGGGCTTATAGCTGCCCACGAAATTCCAACGGTCCTGAAATTCACCCGTTCCACTCGGATCGGCGCCGGACGATTTGCTGTTTTGTACGCCCCAAGGAAGGGCGCTCTCCAAGGTTACGATGGAAGTGACCTTCCATCCTTCGAGCATCTGCCCGAATCCGCTTCTTCCGGGAAGCGCGTAAGTAATCGTTGCCGTGAAGCGGTGAGTGATGTCGAAGGTGCTGTTGGAGTATTCGGCTCCAGTGTCGAACGGATTCTGAGGGATTTGGCCAGTCCCACTCCAGTCGTTGGACGCATCGTCCAAGGCATGGGAGTACGTGTAGCCTATTGTTGCGCTGAGGCCGTGGGTTACGCGCTGGGTCAAAGTCGCCTGCAGGCCATCGTAGTTAGATTCGAAATAGTTCCCGATGCTGTAGATGTACCCATAATACGGGAACTTCGAGAAGAAAGGCCTCGATGCCTGTTCGGCGGAGGAACTTACCTTTGGAAAGACTCCGCCAGCCACAATGCTAGCGGGCGTGGCTACTCCGGATGGGCACGAACCAGGCTTCAACGCATTCGCCGACGCAGCCTGCGCCGCCGTGATGTTCATGCAGTAGCCGGAACCGAGAACAGGGTTGTTCTGGTCGATGATGCCCAGCAATTTGGTGCCGTGATTGCCGACGTAACCCAAGTCCAACGACAGGTTATTGGTAAAGGCATGCTCCACGCCCAAAGACCAGAACGTCACGTATGGGGTTACCATATTCTGCTGCACAGATGTGATATTGCACGGCGCCGTGGGCTGGCAAACAAGCTTCGACGTATTGGAACCCGGGAAAATCGTACCGCCATTAAACGCGGGATTCTGGTTCCAGTTGTTGCCAAACCCGCTAGGGGCGCTTGCCGCCGAACCAATATTGAAAGCGGTTGAGACGATGTTGCCTGGCCCAGGAGTGCAGCTTGGATCGCCGGGAGCAGCCCCTGGTGAGGTGCATACAGGCAGGCCGGTCGGATTGGTGTTGAGTCCGGAGGTCGGGTTAACCGAACTCTGCTGGGAGACGAAGATGTTGAAGCCTTCCAGCACGTAAGAGATGCCCGCTCCGCCACGCACCACCCACTTTCCGTTACCCATCACATCCCACGCGAAACCGACACGGGGAGCAAAGTTGTTCTTATCGGGAAGATACGGGTTGCTGCGCAAATTGATATTGGCGATCGAGCCTACCTGGAACAAGCCAACGTTCGGATCAAAATTGGCCAAGCGATTATCCGATTCCTTGAGCGGGGTCACATACTCATAACGCAACCCGAGGTTCAGGGTGAGCTTTGGCGTGATGCGCCAGTCGTCCTGCCCAAAGCCCGCAAACGCCCACTGGGAGATGTGCCTGAGCGGCGATCCAACGAAGATCGTGCTGCTATTCAAGCAGCCCGCCATGAAGTCCTCGAGTGAATTGGCATACCCTCCAAGGCTTCCGTCTGGGCACTGAGCGCTCGAATTGGGCGTGAACGCCGTGACGCCCCGGCTGTTGCTGAAGGTGCCGCCGTTGTAGATGTCGTCGCGAAGCTCGACACCGAACTTGAAGGCATGGTTTCCGTGGTTGACCGAGACGTGGTCGATGACTTCCGGCGTCGAGTCAGGCCCCTGATATTTCGGGAAGCTGCTGCAGCACCCGGTGGATCCGGAGAAGCCCGAAATGCTGATGTTCGTAAAGCCGCAGATCCCCGTGCCCTGATTGAGAGTCGGATTCAAGGGCGAATCGCAGTCGCCGTTGATGAAAGCCTGCGTGAAACGCGAGAGGCCGAATCGAACCTCGTTCACCACGTTCGAGGATGCGATCCAGGTTTCGTTCGCCCCCAGAGTGTAGTCCCTGGAAAAGGGATTCGGCCGCCATTGGGGCTGCTGGATCGAGGGGCTGTTCACCTGAGGCCCGCTGCTATTCCCGATAAACATGCGGAGAGTCAGGCTGTGCTTATCGGTCAGATGCCAATCGACCTTTGCGAGGCCATTGTCCGAGCGTATGGTGGTGTTGAGATCCTGAAGATAGCTGGAAGTCGCCGACACGTTCTGGAACACGGTGGGGCCGGTTGAACGCGTGCAGTCCGGATTCAGGCCCGCAACAGTGAGGCTCGTCAAGCTTAGAGGAGCGCCACCAGCAGTGCGTACCGCATTGCACGCCGCGATCACACCACCCTGGGCGACGGTCGCACCCGGATTCAAGGTAGGCCATTTTAACTGGCTTGGGTTTCCGAGCGAGTAGCGCTGCCCCGCGTAACCGACGAAGAAAAACGCTTTGTCCTTCTTGATCGGACCGCCTATGTCCGCGCCAAAGTTGATCACGTCCACGGTCTGCCTGGGCAGCGTGGGATCCACGAATGGGTTCGTTGCATCGAGGGCATCGGTGCGGCCAAAGGCGTCGCCCGAACCATGGAAAGCGTTCGTGCCAGACCGCAGGGCGATATTCACGATGGCACCGGGCTTCCAGCCGTATTCCGCCTTCGGATTTTCCTCGACGTTGAATTCCTGAATGGCATCCAGCGGCAGCAACGTCGCCGTGTCGCCCGAGAGGCTTACCGAATTGAAGGTGCTCTGAGCGCTGAATGGCTCAAAGCCGCTGACGCCGTCCAGCATATAGAAATTCTGCTCCGGGCGCATGCCATTGGTGCTCTGTGTCCAGGCGCCGCCGCCGGGATAGATCGTGACACCGGGGCGCAGCGCCAACAGGTTCATGAAATTGCGGCCATTCAGAGGAAGATCTTGAATCGTGCCGGGCTGCAACGTCCCGCCCAGAGTGGAATCGGTTACGTTCACTACCGGCGCTTGCTCGGTGACAGTGACCGTTTGCGTTTGCTCGCCAGGCTGGAGCGACATGTCAGCGCGAAGGGATTGGGCGACTTCCAACGTGAGGTTGGTTCGCTCGGCAACTTTGAAGCCCTTGAACTCAGCGCGGACGGAGTACTTTCCCGGCGTCAGGTTCGGGGCGGAGTATGCTCCCGTGGAGTCCGTAGTCAGAGTTCGAGCGACACCCCGGTCCACGTCGGTAATCGTCACCGTTGCGCCGGCGATGGCGCCGCCGCTCTGGTCGGTGACACTTCCACTGATCGTGCCCGAATAAGCTTGGGAAAATACAGGGAGACAAAGTAGAACCACCCCGAGGCCCACGAGCAGCAACTGTAAACTTGATCGTACAGACTTCATAAACACCCCCAAAGAACAATGGTTTACCCAGGAAACCATTTAGTGGGGGACTGTTTACTCCATCAAGTATTCGTGTGTCAAGAAAATTGTTCAGTTTTTTTGACAAGCTGAAACCGTTGTGCTATATCGCAGCAAGTTCGCAACAAAAGCCGGGAGCGGAGAGCAGCTTTGCGCGCGCCCAGAACAGCGAATCCAGGACAAGGAGATATTACATAATTATGATGCGGAACAATTCGGGATCATCCAAAGACGATCAGCAGAACCCCACGGAAAAGCGTAAGTCATTCAGCCGACGAACCTTGTTGAAGAGCGCGGCGGGCGCGGCACTTGGCGCAGCCGGCGCAACGCTGGCAGGCGCCTTTGCCACGCGGGCGCAGGTGCAGGGCCTCTACTCGGGACCGGAGGTGCCGGAGTTTCGCCTGCCCATGGGATCGCTGACTTATCTCGACAAGAAGCAGTACATCCACAACATGGAAATACACAGCCACATCTCGGGCCATCCGGTTACCGGAGGCGAGCCGCTGATGTCGCTGTGGGCGAGGGGCAAGCAGCGATTGCTTCCGTCGCGCGGAACTTTCGTGGACATCAGCGATCCCAAAAATCCGGTTGCACTGGAGAGCAATCTAGTAAAAGGCAATGGGCCGGTGGTGTACAACACGCAGCTCAAAAAGTGGATCATGATGTGCACGGCCGCCGCGCCTCTCACTTCCGCTACCCCCACGTACCCCGAGGGGCAATACGATCAACCGTTGCGCGACAAGTCCACCGGTTATAAAGGACTGCGAGGCATCCGGAACTACGACATCACCGACCCTCACAAACCGATCCTGCTGCAGGAATACAACACCGGGACGACGGGCAACGGCACGCACATGAATTTTTACGACGGAGGAAAATACGCGTATCTCGATTGCGGCTGGGACAATCAACTGCGCATGGAGAATCACCAGCGGCCGTTCAGCAACGCGATCATGATCGTGGATATGTCGGACCCGTCGAACGTGCAGGAAGTCTCGAAGTGGTGGGTTCCCGGGCAGCGTCTGGGAGAGGAAGAAGAATATAAGAAGTATATTTTCGCCGGCGATCACTCATCGTGGACGGGAGACCACGGCGCGGTGACCGTTCCGAAACGCGTGGAGGACGGCGGCACGATCGGCTATGCCGGGTTCGGCGCTTTCGGGATGTACGTGATGGATTTGAGCGACATCAAACATCCGAAACCGTACGGACACGTGCAGTATCCATTCAACGCGATCGGGACGATTCCCTTCCACACATGCTACCCCGTGGTTTCCGACGCGGCCCATCCGCGTCTGCAGAACCTGATTGTTGCGACGAACGAAGCGCTCGAAGCGGACTGCCGCGAGGTGTATCACTCGCCGGGCATCTTCGACGTGAAGGACCCGCGCAATCCGAGGTTCATCACGTACCTTCCCCGGCCAGAGGCGCCGCCCGACGCTCCGTATTCGGATTTCTGCTTCGCGCGCGGACGATTCGGATCGCACAACACGCAATGCTGGCTGGCGCCGGGCGCGTCGCACCCGGAAATCATGGCGATCGCCTGGTTCAACGCGGGTGTGCGGATCTTCGATATCTCAAACCCAACGGCTCCCAAGGAAGTGGCCTACTTCGTGCCGCCGCGCGACGGAGACATCAACGAATACGAGAGCTGGTGGCGCGGAACGACGGAGGACGTGTTCGTAGAGTGGGATCGAAACCTGATCTGGATCGGAACGCACGAAGGGTCGTACTGCCTGTCGTGCCCGGCCCTCGGCAAGCCGGTGCTGGAGCCGCGCAAGATAGAACGTTGGTCGATCCCGCACTGCAACGTGGGATGGGACGATCAAACACCCAAAACCGTATACCTCGGCAGGTCACTGAGCCAGATGGGCTAGCCGACGGTAGCCTCGAAGAAACTGAACGACTCCGTTGTGAGAAGGCCCGGCGGGTTTTGATCCCCGGGCCTTCTTATTGAACGCCGGTTCGCCACCTACAGGAGTCTTGAATTATCGAGCGAGTCATGTTTCACTAGCCGGTTGCCAGCCGCGTCGAAAAAAACGGGCGCGAATTCAGACAGAACGAAATACGAGGGACCATGAAGAATCTCGTGTGGTTTCTACTGCTCGCTTCGCTGCCTTTGCTTGCGATCGGGGCGGAGCCTCCCCAGCAGGCGAAAGCGCAAGAACCGGGCTGGGCGTTTCCCGTTCCCAGCGCGCAGCAACCGCCCGAAGAGGATAACGGCCAGCCGAGGCACGTGCCCGGCAGCACGAAGGCGTACACGATGGATCAGATCGAAGATCTCTCCAACCCACCCGACTGGTTCCCCGCCGAACATCCCCCCGCACCCAACGTGGTGACGCATGGAGCGGGAAAGGACGTTCTCGCCTGCGGTTCGTGCCACCTCATGTCCGGGCTCGGCCATCCCGAATCGGCCAACCTCGCGGGGCTTCCCGTGGAATATCTGGAAAATCAGATGGAAGATTTTAAGAGCGGGGCCAGAGTGAATGCCCGGATGACCGTCTTTGGAAAAGCAATCTCGGCGGAGGACTCCCGCGCGGCCAGCGAGTATTTCGCATCCTTGAAACCCAAGCCATGGGAGAAAGTGATAGAAACCGCAACCGTACCCAAAACATACGTCGCGAAGGCGCGCATGCGCTTTGTGCTGCCCGGCGGCGGCACGGAGCCCATTGGCAATCGCATCATCGAAGTGCCGCAGAATGCCGAGCTGGTAGCCGATCGCGACGCCAATTCAGGATTCATCGCCTATGTGCCGCCTGGCAGCGTGACGAAAGGAAAAGAACTGGTCACGATGGGCGGATCGGGCAAGACGATTGGATGCGCGAGCTGCCATGGCGAGGGACTGAAAGGCGGCAGCTACGGCGAGCCGGCACTTGCGGGCCGTTCTCCCGTCTATCTCGCCCGCCAACTCTACGACTTCAAGCGGTTCGCGCGTAACGGCCCGGGGGCACAACTGATGCAACCGGTTGTCAGCAACCTGAGCGACGAGGACATTTTGAATATCACGGCGTACATCTCCTCCCTCGCCCCGTAGTAAAAGATTTTTTTTGCGCTGAGCGCCAGCCAGCGGTCGCTCACTCTACATGCTACATGGGCGCTCTGCGCGGGCACTCGCAAGGGCGACGACCCCGAGGAGCCGCGCGACGGCTTTGACGAGTTTCCAGCAGCAGCAACCTGAATCGATAGACGCCAGCCGAGTGGCCTTGGCTTCCTGCGATCTTTCCTGGGGCTCTCCGCTACGCCGGTACTGCACGAAAAAAACCTTCGTTCACGCCAATCGCCAGCAGGGATTATGTTACCTCTTCGCTGACAAGCAACCCATCATGTCGCGCCGGTCAGGATCCCTGGCGATCACAATCGATACACCCGATGGCTACTGCGCAGCAGATTTCGAAGCTGGGGGGGCCGGCTTGGCGAACTTCTCCGCGTCCACAGGCACGTTGGGCTGCACATCGGTCAATTGAAAAGTGGACTGCCCATCCACCCAGGTTACTTGCCAGTGAAACGGCATCATGACGCCGGCAACCGAGCGGTAATCAGAATATTCAATGTGCGTGGGAGTGCT
>DATLST010000319.1:0-5350 GCA_035534055.1 Candidatus Acidiferrales bacterium
CATCAGATGGTGCTTACTCTCGAACGCCAGGGTTTCATTAGCCGAACGCCCGGCACCGCTCGAAGCATCCGACTCCGCATCGCCCCGGAAACTTTGCCAAAACTGCAACCTGTCATATCCTCTGTGCAGAGATACTAGTCGCTCCCCGGCAATCTCATCTGTCGCGCCCGCGGCACTGGCGCGAACACTTTCGTCACCTGAAATGTGTGCGGGTCGTTTACGTAGACGCCCAAAGCGTCATCGAAATTTTGATCGTATGTCAGCTCGACATCTAACGCGTCACCCTGGCCTATTAAGATTTCACGCGATGCCAGTTTCTCGAAAAAGCTTTGGTCGATAATTGGAGCCGAGATCGGCACGCCGTTCCACTCGAATGACCACTTCCTATTACCCGGAACGAACCACGCTTTCAAAATTACAAGGCGGACACGTTCGGTTCTCACTCGATGCCGGGTTTCGTCCGTCACCTCGAGAACGTAATTCGTAGCCGCCAGCGCCGGAAATTCCGTACGAGATATTTGCACAAGCGGTTTCTCGTCTTGCAGGTTCGGCGTCAAACCGAAGTTCTCGATAGCAGAATCTTCCTCTATAACTTGGAATGTGCGGCTTAGACTTTTTTGCACTTCCGGATTCGTCCGCACGGCAGGCATCTGATCATAGATCGTCTTTGGAATGATGATCGTGTCGCCATCTTTTTCAATTACCACTTGATTTGCCTCCACGCGTATCGTCGTGTGGGGATCATGCTTCAGCAAGTTCTCGTAAATTAGCGTCGCAACGACGCCCCAAAACACCGCCTCGGCGCCGCGAGCGAAGAAGCCGCCGAGCCCCTTCTTTAGCCGTTTGACTACCGCACGGAAGCTTCCCGGCCCTACTGCCTCAAGCCGGATTTCAATGCTCTGATCAGGGTTCAAAACCCCGTTGACGGCACGGACAGTGTCGGCAAACGCAATGAGGGAATTACCAAACGTATAGGCGTCAACGCTCGTAAGAGCGCCGCCGAAGTGAATGACAATCTGGTCGCCGCCCAGGTCGCCGACGTTGACGATACCCATTCCCCCTCCTGGTGGGCGCCACTCTACAGGCATTCCTGCAACCTCCAATATGCGCTCGCCGCGAGGTTACAACGCGAAAGAGCCTCTTGCGCTTTCACGGTGAGTGTTCCTATTTTGTTCTCACGTCAACCGATGGGCGACGTTACACTTGGCGGCCCCAATGACTAGGGGTATGCTGCGATGAACACGCGGCAGGCCCGAAAGGTGGGATACGGCGTGTTCGGGACGCCGTTTATGAGATTCACCCTACACTACGAGGGATTGCTGCCGTCCTCCGGAAATAAGGGTCGGATCGAAGCGAAATGGGATATTCGCAAAGCCTTCGATCCGCAGTTCAGAGACCTCTGGAAATCGCATCCCGCGCTTCGTCAGGTCGAGGACAATCGGCATTTTCCGAAGCGAGGCGGCGCGGCTCTGGTTCAAGCCCACCATCTTCATCCAGGGCCGGTCAGACACCTGCGCATGACCGAGCTTCCTCACGTCACAGATTACGGTTCAGTGGCTGATCCGGTCGGAGAACCGGCACAGGAACACCTTGATCTTTGTGCGCCTATCGAAAAACACGGCGCCTGGTTTAGACCGTTGATACGTGAGAGTTATGCTCTCCATTGTGGCCTAAAGGTAACGTTCTTGCGAAAGGAAGCGCCGGGCAAGGTCTACCAGGGCGGCGATTTTGACGGCCGTATTAAGACCCTCGTTGACGCGCTGGCGATGCCTCAGCATGCCGAACAAATCGTGGAAAAGAACACCACGCAAGCCATGCCGATCCACTGCCTTATGGAAGACGATTCCATGGTGTCTGGCTTTGAAGTCGAAAGCGAGCGCCTCTTAGGCGATCAAAACAATGACCAAAGCTTTGTGAGACTGACGATTGAGGTTGATGTCCGCGTGCGGCAGGCAACGATCTACAACCAATCATTCCTTGGATGACTGGCGCTTCGACGCAGGGACGATCTTCTTAAACGCGCGCTCCAGAGCCTCATCGTCGGTATCCGCGCCGACTTCCTCGGCGGTGTTGATGAACCGCTTGGATTGTTCGGGGTCGTCAGGCTTTGTTGGCTTGCGCGGCATCTCGCTATATTATCGTAGTTAGGGGAGCGAACCAAGGGAGGGAAAAACAATGTCGGTGAAAACCGTCACTGTGAATATTACGAGTCATCCGCTGAGCCGCGAGGAAAATGGCGTCACGTTCAACGTCAAAAAAGGGAACGCAAAATTTGGCGAATTAGTCGTCAGCAAAGGTGGGATTCGGTGGAAGCCGAAGAACAAACAAGACCATCACCACATTGACTGGAATGCGCTTGATAAAATTGCGCTCGACTACCCGCGTCGGTGAGATATAAAACCGAAATCGGCCCGGACTGGCATCCGAGCCGATGAAACAGATTCGCGGTGCCTCCGCGCGTAACTCTTATACGCGCAACGGAGGCGCTTGTCATGTCCTTTGCTGACGAAATGATCGGGCGACTACAAGGACAGGCTGAATCTGAGCCGCAAGATATTCGGCCTGATGTATCGACAGATGCAATCGCAAGGTCCCGCCGCGCTGCTGTGGATCACGTAAGAAATTCATGGGTACTGTCACTACCACGATTTCTTCTTTGGCGGTTGTGTTGGGCTCTTGCGTGGCGATTAGATCGACTAGCTCGCTTTTTAGGGCCATGATCTTCGCTCCCCTAGTTTGCTTGGCAGCTTCTAGGATAGTCGCGGTTTTGGCTCATTGGCGGCTCGGTACGTCAACCCATTCATCTTTATCGAATTGGTTCTTGCTAACGGCGGCCAAGCAATTCATGGCGACCTGGTCCATCTTCGGCTGAACACTCACTGGCGGCTTGCCGGTCTCTGCCACTTGCCGCCGTTCATCGGGGGTCATGGCGGCTAATCCGTTCTCCATATAACACCGACAATAGGTTTCAAGATTTTGGCTGGTTAGCAGTTGGCGACTGACAAGAATCTCCCCTTGTGCTTTTAGACATGCCCGCACGCCTAATCGTATAGCCTCTGCCCGCTTCTCCGGCGTCATGGTCAGAGTGGCAAAATTGTTGATTTCACGGACTTGATCTGTGCGTTCACCGTAATTTTCAAAGTAGGCAAAAGCCACGCTCAGAACCGCCCAAAGGACCAATGGACCGGAGGCGTTTTCGGCCTTGAACTTGAAGAAAGCCCAAACCACCACTGGAATGATTCCCGCGGGAACGAAAACCGCGATTGCTCTCCCCACAAGTGCACCGAACGTGTATGCTGGTATTGCGATAGTCTGGCTGCGGATTTCCTCGAATGTCGCGAAAGCAAGCGCCGCGACGAAGTAGGCAATCAAGATAAGCGCCACGGCTTTCCGCGACATGGCTGTGGTCTCGCTTGGAGGCGAGAGAATGAAACATCTTCGATTAGAGGCATCAAGGACTCAACGCGAGAAAGTGGCCCGTCTAGCGGATGGGGGCATCGCACCGTCCGCAGCAGAAAGAGCCACCAACATACTCCGGCGGTTCGATTCACCGACAGAAAAAGCCGCAATAGCGGTCGGAAGCACAAGTCCATCCGTGACGGCATTGGCAGCCGATCGGATCGGCAGAATCGTACCGTCGATCGCACAGTCCAACGATCAGAACTGAAATTCGAACTGCCGATGGTCGCGCCATTGCCAGTGTCGCTTACGATGCCGCTCGAAGCGTTCGGCCTTGGCGCCGTCGCTAGTGAGTTGTTTCGTAGGTGAGCCGCCGACCCTTTGCGCCTTTGAGCGCGATTGACGCGCGGGCGGTATCGTTCACGCCTAGCTTTTCGCGGTTGCTGTACCGGAAATCAAACTCATACAGATAACGATGCAGGTGCGCTTCGCTGATGTGCTGGTAAACGCCGTACACTCCGCGCTTGAGGATCGAGAAAAATCCTTCGACGGTATTGGTGTGAACATCACCGCGCACGTATTCGTCCTTGCTGTGCTGAATGCTGCCGTGTGATGCGAAGTTCCAGCCGATCTCGGTGAACATGTTGGCTTCGTCAGTCATGAACTTGCTCTTGGGCGAAGCGTGGGTGCCGATCAGCGCGTGCAGCGCGTTAGCGCGAACGGTCGGCATGTGGAAGGACCGGGCCGAACCGTCGCGCTCGACCAGCGAAAGGACCGGATTCATGTGGCCGTGGCCGTGGCGGACTTTGGTTCCCGGCTTGCGGCCGACGTAGGTGAAATCCGCTTCAACGGTCTGGCCTTCGCCGCCCACCGGCGAGCCGACGCCATCGTTCGCCGGCTTCATGATCTCGCGGATGCGATGGGTCAGGAACCAAGCGGTTTTCATGCTGCAATTGAAGGTCCGTTGAATCTGGCGGGTCGAAATGCCCTTCTTGCTGGCGACGATCAGTTGGATCGCCTGCAACCAAAGATGCAGCGAGAAATGGCTGTCCTCGAAAATCGAGCCGATCCGAACGGTGAAGGTCTTGCGGCAGGCGTAGCACTTCCGCAGGCCGGGACGGCTGGACTTGCCGGTTAGCCGCCCGATGGCCTTTTGATCGACGTTCCCGCAGTGGGGACAAGTCGGCCCTTCCGGCCAGAGGTGGCTTTCGACGTAGGCGAAGGCGGCTTCCTCGTTGTGGAAGTGCGGAAGGGTCAAAATCGGGTTAGCCATCGGAAATCTCCTATGGCCTCAAGACTATACCTAGTATTTGGGGTTGTCAAGTGTAACGTCGCCAACCGATGACGCGCAGCTTCATACCTTTGGCCTTCTTGAGCGCCTACGCGCCGAGTGCAGCCGTTATTGGGACACTTCTTTTGCGCTACATACTCGCATCGACAAATTGCTCCACGAGCTTGCGAACCCAAACCTTCACGACATCCCAACTAACCTGCCGTTTCGCGTCGAGTTGTGGGATCGACACGACCAGCACATCCGCTGGGTCATCTCGGCATCATCGAGCGTAGCGATCGGACACGCTGCATTAGACGCAGCGATTGCGAACTACCCCGACCAGCGCTTCACGCTGCGCAACGGCATCCTAGTTATTCGCCAGCACGACCCGAGCGGCTGACAGAGGAATGAAAGACGGTGGTGCTACATGGCGTCCCGTGGCAGTCCCAAAGCGTGAGGGTACGATTGAGGGTAGCGACAAAAGCGCACAATAAAAAATAGCGTGTTTCGACAACATGATATGCAATCAGTGCGACGCCCTCCACGGCACCAGGAACCTAACCCGATGCAGTTCGATGCCCAAAATGGCATGCCAAAACACTCATCTATCTCGTAGAAGGCAATCTCACGCGTCTTCAATGATGTCTAGCGCATCGTCGCTTCTCAGCATTGAGCTGA
>DATLST010000320.1:0-4242 GCA_035534055.1 Candidatus Acidiferrales bacterium
CTTCCACTGCGCAATAGCTCGCTCGTCGCGTTCCAGAGCTCGTCCGGTCGGGCGTTGGCAACTCCAGCCGAGCTGCCGCAACAGTCGCCATGCATGTCCGGGGTGATAGGCGATCCCGCATTCCTGTTCGATCAAATCCGCCACCCGTGCCGAGGTCCACAACCCGGTGTCGTAGCCGAACGCTTCCGGTCCGCGCTTCAGAGCGCGCTCGATCCGCTCCGGGTCTAGGGCGCTCAAGCGTGGCTTCCGTCCGGCTCGACCGGCTTGCTTCAGGCCCGGACGGCCTTCTTTTTCCAGTTGCTGTGCCCAGCGACTGACCGACTGGCGATGCACACCGACTTGTCGAGCAACTTGCGACTGAATGACGCCTTTTTCGAGTAAGCGTGCTGCCCGCAGACGCCGCTGTTCTAATCCGGCAAAGTCGCGTCGTACTCCCTTAGGGTTTCCCATGCGCGAACGATAGCACGGAAGCCCGCGCATGTCTCTATATTATGTGATACCTAATAGCTCAGGGCCAGTTCAATCTTCTAAAAAAAGCACCACAGTTGAAGGAGTGGGCGGAGAAATATCCCAAGACGGTGGATCATCCAAATACCCGCAGGTGGTATCAATCATCGAAAGAGAACCTTGTCTCGTTCTCCCGGCGGTCCTGATCAACCGCCGCCTCCATCCCGCCCATCTGACTTCCGCATGGACGGACATTTTGTGTCGATTGCCGGCCGAGCGCGTGAAAGCCAAAAAGGACGGTGACAGGCGCAAGGACCAATCATTGAAAATCGTCACCAATAGCTGTTTCGGCAAGAGCGGCAGCCGCTACTCGTTCATGTATGATCCGGCCCTCTCCTATGCCATTACCCTCACGGGCCACCTGTTGCTGCTTCGCCTGATGGACCTGTATCTGCACGAACGCATGGAGATCATCAGCACGAATACCGATGGTATTCACCATCCGCATCCCGCGTGACAAACGCGAACACATCGAGGAAATCAACCGACAATGACAACACGAGACCGGAATCGTTCTGGAAATCACGTGCCTAAAGAAGATCGTCCGGCTCCATATCAACGCCTATGTCGCCCAGGACGAAAACGGCGGCCCCAAAACTAAGGGGATATTTAGCGTGGATTGATCGTCTTACGGAGGGTTGTGCAATAGCTTTTAATCAATGTCAGCGGAACAGAGGAATTCACTCCATCATCCTGGATGCCATTCGAACAGGGCGTAGCCAAAGGACGCGCAGACCTGGCTGCCAATCCTAAACCTTTGGCAAAAGTAGCCGCAGAATATCGCCGCATGCCTCGGGAGAAAGCAACTCTGAACATCGTGCAAGATGCGGATGGAAATCCCATCATCACACGGGAGTAACAGGGCAATTTCCGGCTGCGATGTGAATCAGGATGGGCTGTGTGTTTCATCGTGGCGATTTGCGGGCTCAATGTTGTGGCTTCGAAAAAAGCCGCCGCACAACTGGAGGATAGATGGGCATCCACATTAGGTAGTACGTGCTCAAGCACTGCATTCTTTTATTTTACAGCTGTGCTGTGGTTGGAAACCAACCACAGCCGCAACGTCGGGCTACTTCAAAAACATCCCTTTCGTTTTATCCTGACTTAACATCGGCCTTGTGATCGTGTTAAAGGCAGTTTTATGCCCTGTTTACAGTTGATTGCTCTTAATGGCCACGGTGTCTTTAGAACATAAATCCGGTTTCAATGACACCACGTGGTTGGTTTGCACTGAGACCCGCGGGGCCGAAGGCATCGCCAGCCGTTAAGCTGGTAGCGTGAACAACCGAGAATTCTCCACGAATGAAAAATCCGTCCTTCTGATAAGTGGGCGTCACCGTGAACGCGAAGGCGCCGCTGCCTGGACCGTAAAGTAAGTTGATGTTGCCATTTGCGGCGCTTCCATTCGCCGATATGTATTCTGGCCGTACCGCCAGATATATTCCGTGTTTGAAATTGTAGGTGAGCAAAAGTGCGCCTCCCCGTGTAGCAGCTCCCTTCGCTATTCCAATATTCGCTGCAGTAGGCACGTTCGTGTACTGAAAGTATGGCTGAACGACCCAACTGCCGTGGCTATAGGTGTAGATCACGTTGTAGATTTCTTCATTGTTCAGAAAAAGACCCGTCGCGAGAGTGTTCTTATCGTACTGCCCAGCATTCCCGCCGCCCACAAAGGCGAGCGTATTCGAAGCATTGAAAGCATAGCTTAGCGAGCCCGATAGCCACGTGTAACGGTTGGAGTAGAAACCGTCGTTCCAACTGAGGGATGCGCTCAGCTTTTTGTAGGCATCATTGAGTTGCACGCCGCGACTGACAGCGCTCTCTTGATTCCACAGAATGCCGCGCTCGATGTTCATGTTCTCAAAGCTGAATGTGTACTCGGCTCCAATCAGGGTAGGCAGTGCCCCGACCTCAACTGAGAAATTGCCCTTAACGAGTTTCAGGTAAGCTTGCGGTATCGGACCATAGATATCCTTCACAGTATTGGCGGCCGAGAGGTATGGCGCCCCCAGGCCTGGCAGGCTGTAAGCACCTCCCTGGAGGTAAAATTGCCACCATCCGGCGGTCTTTTGGATAAATATCTGAGCGTTGCTAACGTCCCAGTTTGTTGCATTATCGCCAGGAAATCGATTTTCCTGCGTTAGACCGATGCCGCTTAGGATGCCTGTAACATCAAGTTGCCCAAACGGCCCTGCCTCGAACGGATGGGGCACCGCGGTTTGTAGCGGCCCCGACATCGAAGGCATGGGCAGCGGTTGCGGAGTGGGAGGACTCGCCTGAGCCGGCGTTGCGTCGGCGGAGTTTGGAGTTGGCGTCGCTTGGACGCTTGCCGAGGATTCTTGCTGCCCCAAACAAGGGAACGCGACGAATGCCATACATAAAACCGCCAAAAAGCACTTCAATGTCCTTCCTTCAATTGCGTTCTTTGACACCATCTCGATAGACGACTGAGAATCGAAATCCGCCGAAGATGCTGACTGCGCTTCCACCTGCGCCTGCGCGATTGGGACTAGACCGAAGACAGAACCCCCGGTAAAAATAGCTGTGGCTAATTTAGAAAAGCACTTCAGCTGAGATGTCATGTAATGTTTCTCTCCCTCTTTCTCGCGCTCACATCTGGTCCTGTGAGTTCGCAGTGTTATACGGGTACGGATTGTATAAGAGGAAAATACGGGAGGCCGAAGAAATGGTCCAACTCGTTAAATCTATAAGGCGCATTCGTTAAATCTTCCGTTTTTACTTATTACATGCATTCACAGAAATGATGATTCAATGCATTTCGAGCTGGAGTAGTGGCCTGAACACGTGGCGAAACCAGGGGTTCTGTTATCTTTCGCAGAGGAAGCTAACTAAAGCTGTGTATTAGTCAAGAGAGATCTGTAAGGCTACCCGCTAATTTAGGGAACCTCTGAACAAGCACTGGTTTAAAAGAAGAGATGAGGAACAATAGGCAATTCAAGCGGTTTCAGGGATTTCATAGGGATGCCGAGAGATTGGCGTCGTGCTTTCAGGGCCCGCCGTCCGACGCGTTCCACCAACCCCACCCAGCGGCTCACCGTACCCCGAGCGACCCCGAAAACCCGAGCCGCCTCGGTTTGCAAAAGACCTTTCTGAACGGCTTCCACAACTCGTCGGTGAAGATCTTCTTGCGCTTCTCCCGACAGCGAGCGAGCATCTTGCTTTCCCATGCCCCACACACTAACACATTACGTTCTTAACATCATTTATATCGTGCTCTGATTAGTATAAGCTCCAATTGTGTGATGGGACTCGACGGCAAGGCTTCGTTCAGGGAGTTGGAAGGCCGTGCTGGTGGCAGGGACGTTTCAAGGAGTAGAGAAGATCGTTGGCTGATGGATTTCCTGCGAGCGCATCATGACGGACAGTTGATCGGTGCGAACAGCTCCGCGAAGAATCAGGCACTGACGCGCGTGGCTTTGATTATGGCATCGATGACGAGCAACTGCGGGCGTATCGAGAGGGAACCTTAGCAGGCTGCTGAAAAATTGGGCGGGGCGGGCAATTTCTGATCTCGTTTGCGTCATTGCCGAGTGCTGGGCGTTTGTGGGGTGGTTTTTTCGCGCTGCCGAGCGCCCCAGGTGGGCGTTTCAGCACTATGCAGAGACACTATGGCCCGGACTTACTGCGCTCGAACTGCGGCGGCCATCAGATTTCGCATGCGCACCAGGTTGTAGGCGGCGCACGCAAAGCTGAACATCCAATCGACCTTCAACG
>DATLST010000321.1:0-9851 GCA_035534055.1 Candidatus Acidiferrales bacterium
CTGGCTTGGCATACGTTGCAAGCGGCGATTGAAGGAAAGCAGGAAGCAATCTCGACCGAATAGCGAGCGAGACCGAATTGGAAAGCGATAACGATGAGGGTGTCCTATGGCCGCCAATGAACCCATTACGCTAAGCCGGGAGGTCCCGGTCGTTGAAATTCCCAGCGGCATCAATAACAAACTTCCGGCCGGAACCGTGGTCCGGATCATGCAAAATCTTGGAACCACCTACACGGTTTATAGCGACTACGGATTGATGTACCGCGTCGATGCCAGCGATGCGGACGCACTAGGGCTTTCAAACGTGCCCGCGGTGCCGGCGGCTGAAGGCCAGAATCAGCCCTTCAGCGAACAGATGGTCTGGGATCAATTGAAGACCGTCTACGATCCTGAGATTCCTGTCAATATCGCGGACCTGGGTTTGATCTATTCCTGCGTGATTACGCCCATCGCCCAAGATGGAAACCGCATCGACATCAATATGTCCCTCACGGCTCCTGGATGCGGAATGGGCAACATCCTGAAGGCGGACGTCGAGAGCAAGCTCTCGCGGCTGCCTACGGTGAGGGAGGTTCACGTCGAGATTGTTCTCGATCCGCCGTGGGGACCGGCGCGGATGTCCGACGCCGCCAAGCTTCAGCTCGGCTTCGACGTATAGCAAGCATCGAAAAGCTGTCGTGGCGTGGTTCTGAGCGGCTTCTACGCGACGTGCGGTTCTCATCGCAGGGCGTATGCGCTGTGAATCCCCTGTTTCTCCCTTTAAGTTGACCGGATGTATCCGCCACTCTGCGTCTGGATCTTGGTGGGTCGTACTCCGCAGTCCGCGTGGCCCCCGGTCTCATTTTTAGCTGATATCTTCCCCACCAGCAGGAGAGCGGCGAACGTGCCGGCGATCAACGCCGCTTGGCGCCAGCCGAACAGACGGTCCGCTTCGCCCATCATCGCGAGGCCCAGAAAACAGAAGAAAAAGTGAGCACAAAAAACATTCAGCGAGGCCTGTCCAAGCATAACCAGAGGACGGATCGCCAGCGGTTTTACGACAGCCTGAAAACGGACGAGCAAAATCGCGATGGCCGCAAAGTCGATGATCCTTATGGCGCCAAGATGCCACTTATCGAAGAGAAATGACCAGCTTCCGGTATTGAAGCCGAGAATTTCGGCATAGCGCATCGCCAGTACTGCCGCCACCACCACGGCAGCCGGAGCCCACGTCTTTCTGGCCCATTGCTCCACCGGCAGGTCGTGCCTGGCCCACCGCATGCCGCACCACACGCCCATTACCCATACGATTTGCCACGCCCACAGATTAAAGGCTCCCATCTCATTCAAGGGAATCCGCAGACCGAAGTAATGCACAAGAACATTGTAGGAGGCTTGCCGCAGCCCAAATTGCGCGAGCAGCCAGAGCAAGAAGCTTCCGCCGAGGATGAACTTCCAGGGAATTTTCCTTCCCACGATCAACAACATGGGTGATATGAGCAGAAAAATGATGTACAGCGGAATGATATCGAGCAGCGGCGGCCTGTAGATCAGCAGCAAGCTATCGGAAACCGCTCGCGCGGGACCTGCCATGAAATAAAAATCCAAAAGATTGTAGAGCGCCGGATGGTGGCCGCCGATTGCAAACCGAGCCGCGACGGCAAAAACGAAAAACAAAAGCAGCACGTGATACCAGTAAAGCCGCAGTGTCCTGAGAAGCAGCTTCCGGCTCATGGGCCAGAGCCCATCTCGTTCAAGCAGCCGGTAATAAATGCGTCCGGTAAACAACGCGGAAAGGAAAATGAATCCCTCGGACGCCGAAGCGTACCCGAAAGGTTGATTGACCCATCTGCTGGCGACCGTGGGCAGGTGTACGAGAGTCATCCAAACCAGCATTAAGCCTCGCAACGCGTCGATTTCGAGCCTGCGTCTTATGCCGTTTGGGGGAAGATGATCGTTGGACTGCGGATTCTGGACTGGGTTCGCCCACGGGGCGATACTGCGGGTGCCCATAGGCAAATTTACGCCCTTGGGATGAACATTTGCAAGTTGAACGAAGTACCGGAACCAGTAAGGAAGGAAATAATCAGTCGCGACATCCTTTAGCCGCGAGCTTCAGAGATGGAGTACAGCAAGGCATCTGTGCTTCGTTCTGACGCGCAACGGCACACTGCCTCTTCAGTTACCGCAAGCATCTCTGAACGCTTGTTCTCCTAGCATCAGCACACCATCCTATCGGCATGCACCATGCGATCGACATCGCGCATGCCTGGACGCCAGCACCGCTAGGTATGCGGCCATCCGCGGTCGTTCGGATTCCCGAAAAATTCCTCGCGATTACCGCCCGTAAACGAGGACTCGAAACGTTCCAAGAATTGCTGGCCGTCGCGGACGCGGCCGCTCCGCAGTAGGTGCCGGAGGAGGGCCAAAGTCTGCTGTGTCCACGAAAAACTCATGCGTTTTGGTATCGAGACCCATCGTCTTGGCGCCGTATTCGGTATCTACGGTCTCAACCGTGCTGAATTTATCGGGCGAGTCTTCGTGGAATATGTGAACCTTTCCCGCGAGGGTGGAGACATATATCAGGCCTGTTTCAGGGTCATACGCAACGGCATCGATACCTGCCGAGATCGGAAAAGATTGAACCACTTTCCCATCGTCCGCATCGAGAATCACGAGCACCTGTGGATTCCGGCCCGCGCTGAAGAGGCGCCGGTGCTGCCGGTCCATGGCTAGCCCAGTAGGGCCGCCAGCGGGTGCAAGGGGCCAGCGCGACTTGATCGTCAGCGTGTGGGAATCGATGGCGATGATCTCATTTTTGTCTTCGATATTGTTATAAACGGTTCCTTTGCCGTCGGCCACGGCGAACTCTGGGCCGCCCCCCAGGTCAATATTCTTCACCACCGTTCCAGTCTTGGCATCGATCACCGTGGAGCTGTGGCTATCGCCGTTCATGGCGAATATCCGCTTGGAGGAGGAATCGTAAATAACGCAATCTGTATCGGGCTGTGCTGTTGCCTCGCCGATAATCTTCAGAGTCTTTAGATCGAAAATAATCACTTTGCCCTGGTCCCCATCACTGATAAAACCGCGTCCGAACTCACTGGCTACGGCGATCCCATGGTCGCGTTTCAATCCGGTAATGTTGCCCACGACGGTACCATTGTCGGCATTCATGACCGTGACTTCCGTCCCGCGCGCCAGATAAACGCGGCGGGCGGAGGAATCCACGAAGATATAATCAAAATACTCCTGTGTGCTCACAGCGGCAGGGCCGAAAGTATATTTATTGAGCAGGTGGTAGTTAACCTCGGGCATGCGTGCCATGGCGAGGCCTCCAACTAGCAGGAGAGACGAAAACAGCAGGATGCGGCGCAAACAAGGCAACTTCATGGAAACGCTCCTTCTCACCAGAGCTGCGGCGGATAGCTTGGCCAACCGCCGCGCGAGCTAAACGATAATGAGTGAGGATGAAGTTCAGATGAAAGACATCTCGCGGAAACTGGCAACCTTCCATATCGTTTTGCTGCCATCTTCCTTCGGGTGTTGTACCATCCCTCCGCAGGCGCGAGAGCAAAGGTGTACAGCGCCGGCCAAACCCATCGGAGAATTGCATGCTATCAAGACGCGGAATTCTCATTGCCGCGGGGGCTGCTGGAGTAGCGGCGCTCGTTCGGCCTGTTACAACGGTTTTTGCGCACGCTTCCCAGCCGAGCACGACGGTTAATTTCGCGGTGCCCGCGGACGCGTGCGACTGCCACACGCACATCTTTGGAGATCCGCGGCGGTTCCCGTTTGCTCCAACGCGTGTGTACACGCCGGAGACGGCATCCATCGCCGAGACGCGAGCGCTTCACAAAGCCCTGCATATCAGCCGAATCGTTGTCGTGCAACCCACTGTCTACGGCACCGACAATTCCTGCACGATTGATGCGATCAAGCAGCTCTCGCCAAACTCCCGCGGCGCGGTCATGGTCGACGACAACATAACCGACGCGGCATTGGCAGACATGGACCACGCCGGCATCCGAGCCATCCGGATTAACCTGGAGACCGTCGGCCAAACCGATCCTTCGGCCTCCCGTCGACGTCTGCAGGCGGCGGTTGACAAAATCAAAGGCAGCAAATGGCACATTGAGGTCTACACCAGGCTGTCGGTGATCGAGGCGCTCAAGGATCAGGTGCAGGCCTCTCCGGTACCCGTTTCCTTCGACCACTTTGGTGGCGCTCAGGCGGCGCTCGGGGTCCAGCAGCCAGGCTTCGCCACGCTGCTCGATCTGCTGCGCTCGGGCAACACGTATGTCAAAATCTCGGCGGCCTATCGCGCTTCCACCGAAGCTCCGGACTACCCGGATGTTGCGCCATTGGCCAAGGCGCTGATCGCGGCGAACCCGCAACGCATCCTGTGGGGCACCGACTGGCCTCATCCGGCACAGATCAAAGGCCGCAAAGCCACGGAGATTACTCCGTTGTGGCAGATCGACGATGGCCGCATTTTCAATCTGCTTCCCGAATGGGCTCCCAACCCGGAACTGCGCAAAACCATACTGGTCGAAAATCCCGCGAGGCTGTACGGTTTTTAGCGTCGATCGACTGTCAAGATACGAGCCGCTGTCTGGTTTTGCGAGGGGATGAATCCGTAATCCGAAGTTTGCAACGGTGCCGCAGGTTCTGAGGGGATGCTGCACGAACGGCGCGACTGATGCACTACAACAGAGGGGGATTCTTGCGCGAGTAGTTCACAAAGTTTTTTTGCCGAAAGCTTTCCTTAAGAACGGTGTGAGCGACCAGAAAAAAGCGCCCCAAAGGGCCAACGAAAACAAGTCGTAGCCTATACTCTCAGCTGAATTCGGCACAACGAACATTGTGCCTCCGGCCATGTTTCCCGCCACGATCAAGCCTAAAAGGATCGCCAAAGCCCAGTCCTTCCACGAAATCGCTTCCGTCATAGCCCTCCTGCATGTCACGATTCGTTGGGAAACGGTTGCTTCCGCGCGGATTCTACCACGGAGTGGTCGACGATAAGCAGGGCGCAAATTCGGCGCGGGCACGCTTGTTACGCGGCGCGATAAAACATAGGGTATAGCGATCCTCGGCATTTGCCGCGCGAAAAGAAAATACTTGGCTTTTCAGCACAAGCACGCCGCCGAACACTGCAAATCAGCCATATATTTCCGAACGTGGTCAGTATCTAGACTTGTTGATCGCTGCACCGATTGCGGATTTCAAGTTGCTCGTGCAACGCGCGCTAGTGCTAGAATTTCCAGCTCAGATGGTGCTTAAGGAGAAAAGCTTTGGTTGAAGGTTTCTGGATTGTTCAATATGACGGGATGAAGGGGAACGGGGGCGGCGTCGCGGTATTTATTAAAGGTCGAGTCTTCGTCGGCGACACCGGCTATACGTATTTGGGGACATATCAAACGGAAGACAATTTGCTGACAGCGCACGTATCAGTCCGAAATTTCTTGCCGGACATACCAAGTGTTCTCGGGGTTGTCGGCGATTTTGAACTGGACATTGCTGGAAGAATTGAAGGCGATGTGATTCGAGGTACTGGTAGCCTTCCAAAAGAAAAGCAAGCGGTGGGGATCGCATTGAAGCTGACGAAGAGAGCCGATCTCCCTGTATAATTATCGTTCCTTTTCTTTCGGTGCGATTGGCATTTGTGGAATATGCTGATCCACCAGGTCGGGAAACTTGGTCTCGAACACTGCTATTGGGATTTTTCGCCTCCCGGTACCGTTGAGCACCTCCAAAAGTTGTTGCCGTAATGCAGTCTGTTCTGCTTCGATCGTGTTGTATAACTGTGGCAGATATATCTCATGGCTAATCCTAATTTTCTCAAACTTGAATCCTACGCGGCTCGCCATGTTATACAGCAAATTAATTAGACGGTTAGTGCCGGTGGCCAACCAGGCATTGAGATCCTTGGAAGAATCGGTATTTAGATGATCTAAGTACGCCTGCCATGACACGATAACTTTCTTGTCTTTCCCTTTGTTTCCAAATTCCAACGGAACTGCATTTAGAGCCTCGACGTGCCGTGGAGAGACTCTTTGTGAGCGCGTAATCATCAGTTCACGAAAAACATGAAGCTTTCGATTATGCTTTTCTCTCAGGTCGTCAAGCCCTCGCTGCGCGAGCAAAGCCAAAAATGGGCCGATTACAATGGCTGATATAGTCAGCCACGATTCGAGCGATAAGCCAAGCCATTGGTGGGTTTCGGTTGCGATAATGGCATCCATGCCCCTTCTTTTATCATGTTTTGCACAAGCTGGATAAAAATAGCGCTCCTAGCCGTGAGGGAGACCTAAGTGAGTAGGAATTCCATCCTGTGTAAACAGTTCCGAGATCGCCCATCGTCCGTCCCCGTAACGCTGCCGTGGCTTCTGAGCGGACGCTGCAAAAAGGGCACGACTTTCGGGGATGCAATATCGTTTCGTCTTATGATCCGCGCGCTCGGCAGCGACTTACGGGCAATCCGCGAAGTTCTCGACCGCACCGAAGGGCGGCCAGCACGGCCAGACTGGACGGTAGCGGCGATTCGGCCGCTTTGGAACTGTCGACCGCGAAAGCGCGATTAGTCGCGTTGATCGAAACGACGGACGATGCGAGCGCAAAAGAATGACTCACGCAAAATACAACGTGTATGTGGGCGCCACCGGATCGAGGCTTAGCCATCACCGGCTCTTGGGTTTTATGTCCCACGCACGGCATGGTCAAAATCGGCGTCGTCGACGCGAAGAAAACCCACCTTCGATGCGGTTGTTTGCAGCCGGCACAAGAACCGCAACCCGCGCGCGGCCGTTACCGCAATTATCCGTTCTGCTACGCGGACGCGAAAGACGAAGGCAAAAACGATGAACGACGGCAAAGCAGCAGCATCCAGGATGTCGCCGACGATGGGTAAGCCGTAGACGAGCATCCGACCGCGGAATAACCATCACGAACGCAAGGTCTGTCCAAACCGGTATCGAGGGCATCGTTGCCGGCTCTCCGGCGATCAACTATTGCGCGATGCAGACGAAGCCCTCTATGCCACCAAGGTCGGAATAGAGTGGAGCTAAAATCCTCGCATGAAGACGGATAGGGCCTCTACGTGAGCGCATAGCACACTTGCAAAAACGATTGGCCGTAACTGGTACATTGTCCCGCCGGGCGATTCATCATCCTCCCTTTCAAGGTTCATGCTCTTCCCGGAAGGTTAGCATTTAGTATGTCGTCACAATCGTGAGTCTACGGTCCCGCCTTGAATTGACACAACGCCCGTGCTGGAGCAAACTTTCGCGGCAGGCCAGGGGGAAGATGACATGAAACTTCATATCGTCGCGTTGGGATTGGCGGCAGTTGGCGCAATCGCGATTAGCGGTGTGGCGCGCGCTCAAAACGTCCCGGAACAATTTGTCGTCAGTGGCAAAGCCGCAGAAAAGATCCATGACTTTACCACAATCAATTTGGCCACTGCGGAGCGCATTGTGGATGCATGTGAGAGCGCCGTCACAGCCCAAGGCGGCGGGGAGCATACCATCATCGTGCTCGATCATAACGGCAACCGCGTCTACATGGATCGCATGGACGGTCAGGGCTATCTCAATATCGTGACGGCCGAGATGAAGGCGCGCACCGCGCTGCTGGGACAAGAACCGAGCAAGAGTTACATGAATCGTGTGATCCAGGATCCGACCGAGGAATTTCAGGACATACAACTCGGCATCTATCCGGTTGCTGGCGCCCTTCCAATCGTCGTCAACGGGCAGTTGATCGGCGTCGTCGGAGCTGGGGGTTACCGGCCAAACCCACCTGTGTGGAGCGACGAGATTTGTGCCCATAAGGCGCTGGTCGAAGTAATCGGACCATCAGTCCCGCCGCTACTGGAAGACCTTCCGCCACGCCGAAACCCCAATCGGGGCAACGCACCGGTTCCACGCTTTGTCACAGCAATGCCGCCCAAGCCGAGCCTGCCAGCGGAATTTGTAGTCGGGGGCGAGGCTGCGACTAAAGTTTTTGACGGCGATCAGATCTCACTCGCGACAGCGAAGAAGATCGGCCGTGCCTGTCGTGATTGGGCGGCATCGAAGGGCGCAACGATGTCCCTTTACGTCGTCGACAATGCTGGTGAGATGGTACATATGGAGCGCATGGACGGCCAGCTCCCAAACGATATCCGCACCGCGCTGTTGAAAGCGCAAACGGCGCTGAAGACTCGCCAGCCCACCTCCATCGGTGCGGCCCAACTCAAGAACAATCCGGGCGGCTTGCTGCGTACTACTGCCCTTTTTAATTTCTTCGAGGTCTCCGGTGGCATCCCCATCGTTGTCGACGGACAAATGATCGGGGCCGTGGGCGTCAGCGGCGTCGAGGGCGGCCAGGATGAGAATTGCGCTATCGAGGGTCTGAAGGCGGCATTTGGCGAGCACGTTACGCTGCCCGTCTATTCAGCCGCTGCGGGCGGCGGTGCGAACTGAGCGAACCGTCGATGAACGTAGGCCCAATAATGGCCTGCACTCTGTGCTTGAGATCGCCGGTCTGGCGGAAATCGCGCGACTCCCTCGGCACTGACTCAGTAGTGGATCCCACGGCCGGCTCCTACAACACGAATTACCTGGGCGACGTCAGAGTGACGGCGCAAGTTCCGAGCGGAAATGGCTCGATAACTACGCGCAGAATGGTGCGTCCTTCGCAGCGTCGAATGTTATGGTCGTGGGCCAGCAGTGGCCGTCGACCTCCGCGCGGAGAAAGTCGACTCCCGTACCCGATCGATTCGCGCCCTGGCCAGTTCTGGCGGTACGACGGTGGATAACGGAATGGATTTCCCGCCGTCGGAGAATCTATATGCGAACTACCAAAGGATTTTCGAAACGGATCCGAATACCGGCATACCCCTGGACGATTGCCGGCGTGAACGCGGCGCAGTTCGGGATTAAGACGTCGGTTTAAATCCCGGCTTGTTGTGTCAACAATTGCCGTTTACGTCTCTGCCGCGCTTCGGTTTGTTTTCGATTCCCACATTTACTTTCCCCCCGGTGCACGTGTTGCGACCAGTTCGATGAGTTTCCGGTAATCCCCCGGCGCCGGGGATCATCGTTAGTGACGGCCCTACACCGCAGAACGCGTTGAAAACCAGTCCTATAATATCCTCAGCAACGCTGAAAATCTTATGCAAGTCAATGAAACTAACCTTCGCTGCCTTCTCCAAAGACACTGGATCAGTGATGATGGTCGGGTCCGAATGCGCCAGGATTCTGCTTCTCTTTTGCCGAAGCCCCTTTATGCGTGGGTCCAGGCTCCGTATCTTTTCGCGTGCGTCCCCGATGATTGCTTGAACCTCATCCGGCTTCTTGAACGCGTTCACGTGTTGCTGCGCTTGTGCCAGTAGATGCTCGATTGTCATCGCATTGTTTTGCGTGTCGAAGAGTTTCGCAGCCAGCATCTGCGCCCTGTCGATATGCGCATGAATCGTCATTCCCCAAAAGGTTGGCGCAACCTGAGCGAGAACGCGATCAGCCTTTACCGCAGAGGCGACTCCAAACGCGATGGCACATGCTCTTTTCCTTCGACGACTATCGTCTTTAGATGGTCGAGAGTTTTCGCAAAATGTTCCTGTTCGGTCTCGCTCGTCTTTCCATGTCCCGGGATCACCTGCGCACTGATTCTCGTCACCGTGTCCACGTCCTTTCGTCTTTTATCTTTTTCCCATCGGTTCAAATCCAGGTACCAGTGTAGTCGACGGGATCTATTGAATATCGCATAATATAGCGACATTTGTCGGGTATCGTGCATCTAACCTGGTATGGGAAACCCTGCTGGAGTGAACCGTGATTTCGATGCCCTGGAACGACGAAGGTTTCAGGCCTTGCGGCTGTTGCGGCAGG
>DATLST010000322.1:0-8813 GCA_035534055.1 Candidatus Acidiferrales bacterium
GTCGAAAGGGGTTTACACTCCGAGAAGCTTCATCCCCCACGCGGCGTTGCTGCGTCAGGCTTTCGCCCATTGCGCAAGATTCCCCACTGCTGCCTCCCGTAGGAGTCTGGACCGTGTCTCAGTTCCAGTGTGGCCGGCCAACCTCTCAGTCCGGCTACCGATCATTGCCTTGGTGAGCCATTACCTCGCCAACTAGCTAATCGGCCGCGGATCCCTCATCTGGCGCCTTGCGGCTTTGAGGACAACAGCATGTGCCGTCGTCATGTTATGCGGTATTAGCCCCGCTTTCGCGGGGTTATTCCCCACCTGATGGAAGGTTATCCACGTGTTACGCACCCGTTCGCCACGCGCCCGCTTCCTGTATTGCTACAGAAAACTGCGCGTTCGACTTGCATGTGTTAAGCACGCCGCCAGCGTTCGCTCTGAGCCAGGATCAAACTCTCGTTTGAAACCTGATGTTACGACCGTGACAACTAGAAGCTGTCACGATCGGAACGAACTGTTAAATCGCTCGGTTTTATCCCACTCCCCGAAAGGAGCGGGACTTCTCAATCGCCCATCGCCTCGGTACACCCGAAACGAAGAGCAAAAACCAAACGGGTTCTGGCATGTATCATCCGATTGTCAAAGAGCAGGTACTCCCAGGCCAGCTGGAAGGACTACAGACAGGAGCCGAGCTTACGGAACTGCGTCGCTGATGTCAAGCGTTAATGTCTTGTCGATCGAAAATCAAGTGTGTACCGGCGGAAAGATTCGCAATGCAAAAATTAATCTCACCCCAGCGGTATGCACTCAAAAATGGAAGGTATGGGATTGGACAAGCTTGCGGATGTGCTCGACTGCGCGTCGAAGCTTCGATTGGTGGTTAGCGATAATAAAAATCGTTGCCCGTCTCGGCATTCAGTTCAGCGCAGGAATGGATTATTAGCCCGCTCGAAACCGATGGTCGTGATGTCGCCATGGCCTGGATATACGACCAGATCATCGGGAAGCGGCAGGAGTTTTTCGCGGATTGAATTTAAAATTTGCGGATGGGAGCCGCCCCATAGGTCCGTGCGACCGATGCTGCCGTGAAACAGCGTGTCTCCTGCTATCAATCGTTCGGCATTGGGCCGGTAAAGATGTGCGGGCGCCGCATCGCTTCCGGCTCGCGGCAACTCCATTGCACTCGCAGTTTGCTCGGCAGCGGCAGGCTCGACGACCAGACTTATACTCCCCGGTGTGTGACCCGGCGTATGCAGAATGTGCGCCGCAAACTTCCCCCAGCGCAGCGTGTCCCCTTCCTTTACGAAATCTTCGATCCGGGTGACCGCGGGAGTGGGAACGCCCAGCCACTGGGCCTGCAGATCGAGATGCCGATAGAGATCGAGGTCCGCCTCGTGAATCAAGACGGGAGCCTTAGTCGACGAATGCAGTTGTGCCAGGCCACCCACATGATCGATGTGCGTGTGAGTGCCCACGATGGCGCGCACTTTCAGATCGAATCGCCGGAGAATCTCGAGGATGCGCTCCACATCATCGCCAGGATCCACCACAATCGCTTCGCGCGAGACCGGGTCTCCAAGAATCGAGCAGTTGCATTGCAGCAAACCGACCGGAATTACTTCGTGGATGAGATTCTCGGGCATGAAACGAGAAGTATAGCAGCACAGCTCCTCATAACCGCAGTTCCGCTCCGAGAGCGGCTGAACTGGCTTCGCCCGCATCTGTTAAGATTATCGAGTGTGAACCGCTTCACGGGGAATCCATAATGGACACGCCACAGGCTGGAATGGAAACGCCGCTCATCCAAGAGCACCGCGCAACGGGCGCGCAACTGGAGGAATTTGCCGGTTGTGTTCTGCCGTCCATCTTTTCGGATTTTGCGCGGGAATATCGCGCAGCGCACGAAGGCGCCGTCCTATTCGATACGAACTGGCACGCGATTTTTGCGCTTACGGGACGTGACCGCGTGCGCTACCTGCATGCCATCACATCAAACAACATTAAAGACCTGAGCGAAGGACGTGGAACGATCGCGCTGCTCCTGAACCCACAAGGGCATGTTCTTGCGGAACTGGAAGTTTACGCGCTGCAAAATAAATTGCTTCTCCTGTCGCACGCCTCGGTGCGCGAACGCACCTTCGCCACTCTCAAAAAATACATCCTGGGATCGCAAGTGCAGCTCGACGATCTCACCGATCAGCTCGGAACCTTCGCGGTCGAAGGGCCTCGCGCTCCAGCATTCGTCGCCGAAGCAACAGCCCTGGCTCTCGGCAACATGCCCGAATTCACGATCACCGAAATCGCCATCTACGGAGTTCCCTCTCACATGATCCGGCGTTCCCACTTCGGCGAACCCGGGGCGCAGTTCATTGTTCCTCGTGAACATGTCGTCCTGCTCTGGAAAAATCTGCACGCCAGATTGCATGCCCATCACGGCCTTCCCATAGGCATGAAGACGCTGAACGTGCTGCGGCTCGAGGCTGGCATTCCCTGGTTTCCGGTGGATTTTAACGATTCAATGATTCCGCACGAGGCAGCGCTCGAAAACACGCACATCAGTTTCTCGAAGGGATGTTATACGGGCCAAGAAATCGTTGAGCGCGTGCGGTCACGCGGGCACGTGAACCGCAAGCGAGTGGGACTGCAATTCTCAGCCGCTGAGCCGCCTCCGCCTGGAACAAAATTGCGCGCGGGTGGCACGGAGGTCGGCTACGTAACCAGTGCGGCTTTTTCGCCGGCGGCGGCCGCGGCTATCGGCATGGGATACCTGCGCCGCGAACACAATGCTCCGGGCAGTGTGGTCGAATTCGACGGCGGAACGGCAACGGTATTGGGCAGCAAGGCCGTTGCCGCAGAAAGTTGAATTGGAAACGCCGCCGGGCGCGATGGCAGATCAGCTATTCGAAAGATTCAGGGAACGCTTAAAGCTGCCGCGCGTGCTGTCGATCTTCTTCTGAAGCTGC
The DNA here is from genome assembly GCA_035534055.1 of Candidatus Acidiferrales bacterium. Lineage (GTDB taxonomy): Bacteria > Acidobacteriota > Terriglobia > Acidiferrales > UBA7541 > Palsa-295. Next base: position 2,949 of record DATLST010000322.1, read on the forward strand.
AGGATTGAATAGACCAGCGCCTCGGGACGGGGCGGGCACCCGGGGACGTACACGTCGATGGGGATCACCTGGTTCACACCTTGCACAATGGCGTAATTGTTGAAGACTCCGCCGGAAGTCGCGCAAGCCCCCATGGAAATTGCCCACTTGGGCTCTGGCATCTGTGCGTAGAGCTGCTTGATCACCGGAGCCATTTTCTGCGACACGCGGCCTGCAATGATCATCAGGTCTGATTGTCGTGGTGAGCCTCGAAATACCTCCGCACCAAAGCGGGCCACGTCGTAGCGCGAAGCCGCCATCGACATCATCTCAATCGCGCAGCAGGCCAAGCCGAACGACATGGGCCAGATCGAACTGCGACGTGCCCAGTTGACCACCTTATCGAGGGATGCGAACAGAATCCCTTCGTCCTTCAGAAAGTTCTCGTCTTCGCCCGGCTTTTCCAGCGTGACGCCTTTCGAGAGTTCGATAGCCATGGACCTCGCAGCTCCTTATAGCTACATTTTGCATCTTCCGGCCGCGGTTTGCAAAGGCTGTGCGGAATCGGCTTAGGGCGCTGGTCACCGGACCTCAACCCGCACGGTAGCGGTCTTCGTGTTCCCTGCCGCATCTTTTGCCGTGAGCGTGTAGGCAGTAGTCTTGCGCGGCGTGACCTGCACGCAATGGCTGAAGGCAGGCCAGACCGCGTTCGACTGCGGCTCCAGGGTCACCGACTTCGCATTCGAAACGCTATAGCAGAGATCCACCGAGTCGCCCCGCCGGATGGTCCCCGGATTCGCATAGAAACCCAGAATTGCGAAGCGATTCCCGCCCATGCCTTCAAAGGTCTTACGATCCTGCTCGCGCTGCTGAGCGGCTGCCTTTTCCTCAATCGCACGATCCTGCCGGGCGCGCGAATAAAAAATCCAGCCTACATAGAGCAGCACCAGGACAATAAGCACACTGGAAACGATCAGGTAATTCCGAAATCCTGTGCGCGGCTCCAGGTCATTGTTGGATAGCATCACAAACTCTCTCAACTGCTACATCGGAATACGGATTGCTTACGATCCTGATCCGCTTTCGGTCTTGCCGGTGATACGGTCGATTTCCGCGAGATCCTCTGGAGTGAGCGGCCAGCTCACCGCGTTCACATTCTGCTCCACCTGCTCGGGCCGCGTGGCTCCTGCAATCACGCTCGATACAAGCGGATTGGCTGCGAGCCAGCTAAACGCCAATTCGAGGAGCGAATGGCCACGCCGCTTGCAGAAATCCTCCAGGTGTCCCACGGTCCGCCAGTTCGATTCGGTCAGGAACCGCTTCGCATACGGCACCACCGCCAGACGCGAACCTTCCGGCAGCTTTTCCCGCTTGTATTTCCCGGAGAGCAAGCCCGCCGCCAGGGGAAAATACGGTAGCAGGCCAAGTCCATACTGGCGCATCATCGGCAGCAGGTCGCGCTCGGGCTCGCGTACCAGCAAACTATATTCGTCCTGGCAGGCAACGAATGCGTTGAGTCCCAGTTCCCGGGATGTCCATTGTGCCTCCGCCACCTTCCAAGCTGGATGATTGGATACTCCGATATAGCGCACTTTTCCCTGTCGGACCAGATCATCCAAAGCACGCAGTGTCTCTTCGATGGGTGTGAGCGGGTCAGGAAAATGAACTTGGTAGAGGTCGATCCAATCGGTCTTCAGCCGCCGAAGACTCGCTTCAACCGCCAGGAAAATATAACGACGCGAAGCGCCCTTGAGCGCCTCCGCCTCATCCATGGGCATCCCGAACTTTGTCGCGAGGATAATGTCCTTGCGCCGCTCGCCCAAAATCTGGCCGAGCATCGTCTCCGACCCGCCGCGCTTGCCGTAGTAATCCGCCGTATCGAGCAGAGTGATGCCTGCGTCGAGGGTCTTGTGAACCACCTTGCGTGCTCCCTCTAAATCGGTGATGCCGCCAAAGTTATTGCACCCAAGCCCGATGAGCGAAACTTGCAAGCCCGACTTCCCTAGATTGCGCTTCTGCATTGTCTCCCCTTGGCAAAAAGATAGGCCCTGATAAGAACCGATAAGAGCCGATAAGAATAGTTTACGGAATTTGCAGTACGATCTTTCCGAAATGTTCTCGGTTCTCGAGGCGCTCGTGCGCCTGAGTGGCCTGTTCGAGCGGCATCACGCGGTCGATCACTGGCTTCAACAGTCCCCGGTCAACAAGGTCGAGAACTGCAAAAAGTTCTCCCTTTCCGCCCATGTACGTCCCGATGATCGAGAGGTTGCGGCTGAACAGATAGCGGATATCGACCGCGCCTTCGAAACCGGTGGTAGCGCCGCAGGTGACGAGACGCCCTCCCACCGCAAGGCTTCGAAGGCTCTGCTCCCAGGTCACCCTGCCGACGTGCTCCAGTACGACATCGACGCCGCGCCGGTTCGTCAACCGCTTCACTTCATTGCCGAAATCCCCCCCGGAATGGAGCACCACTTCATCGGCGCCAAGCTCCTTCGCTTTGGCAAGCTTCGCCTCGGACCCGGCCGTGGCGATCACCCGCGCCCCGGTGCATTTGGCGATCTGGATCGCCGCGCTTCCCACCCCGCTTCCTCCGCCAAGGATCAGTACTTCTTCCGCCGGCTGGAGGCGGGCTCGCGTGATTAGCATGTGCCACGCGGTCAGAAACACGAGCGGGACTGCGGCGGCTTGTTCAAAGGTCAAACGCGCGGGGATCGGGATAACGTTCACCACCGGCGCTTTTACAAATTGGGCGTAGCCGCCGTCCACCAAATATCCAAAAAGTGTGTATTGCCGGCAGAGATTGTCCCGCCCCTCGAGACAGTGCACGCAGGCGCCGCAGGAAATTCCCGGCGCGAGCAAGACCCGGTCGCCCGCGCGAACGGTGGAAACCCCTTCGCCGGTTTTGGCGACTTCTCCGGCTATGTCGCTGCCGAGAACATGCGGCAGCGCAATGGCCACGCCCGGCAGACCGCGCCGGATCCAAATGTCGAGATGGTTCAGTGCGCATGCTCGCACGCGAACGAGCACTTCTTTCGCGCCTATGGTTGGTTCGGGAAGATCGGTGTAGTGCAGGACGTTCGGCCCACCGTGCCCGGAAAAGACAACCGCTTTCATGAGTTCGTTTCCGGCTCCAATTCAGAATCCAGAATGACGACGTAGAAACTTAGCATTCACACAGGAACGTGTCCAGAACGGGCCGATGGGCCGCAACGAATATCTCCATCAAATGTCTTGTTCTCAAGGTTCTGAGCTATGCATGGCACGTTGACACTGCTTTGTGAGCGACGTAAACTCAAAATATCATTACCTATGGATCTATTCGAAGAAATCGTGCGGATGCGGCAGGCTGGCCAGCGGGGCGCGCTAGCCACGATCGTGCATACGAATGGGTCGATCCCGAGCTATGAGAGTTCACGCATGCTCGTTCGCGAAGATGGGTCCATTTCCGGCACGGTGGGAGGCGGTTGCGTCGAAGCGGAGGTATGGGCTGCGGCCAAGGAAGTGATCCAGAACGAGCAGCCCCGCAAGATGACCTTCAATCTAAACCATGATGCCGCCTATGACGCCGGATTAATCTGCGGAGGCACGTTGGAGATTTTCGTCGAGCCCCTGCTGCCACCGCCGATGCTCTATCTATTTGGCGGCGGCCATGTATGCGCGGCCTTGGCACGCGTGGCGCACCCGGCGGGATTCGCCATTGGAGTTGTGGACGACCGCGAGACCTACGCCAATAAAGAGCGGTTCCCCATGGCCGCGGAGATATTCACCTCCTACGAAGACGCGTTCGAAAAGATCCATCCGAATTCGTCGACCTTTCTCGTGATTGTGACCCGCGGGCATAAGGACGATATGCGCGTGCTGGCCTGGGCCGTCAAAACCGACGCCCGCTACATCGGAATGATTGGCAGCAAACGCAAGGTGATCTCCACATACAAAGCACTCGAAAAAGAGGGCTACGCGCTCGACCAGTTCGAAAAGGTTCACGCGCCCGTGGGACTGGAAATCGGCGCTCTGGCGCCGGAAGAAATCGCAGTGAGCATCACCGCGGAATTGATTGCCGTCCGCCGCAATGCAGCACAAAACCTCCCGCATAAGTCCGTAAACCTCTCGCAAGTCCCTGCTCTGCACCACGACTAAGCGGCGATGCTCGCCGTGGCCATCCTTGCAGCCGGTGAATCCCGCCGTATGGGCGCACCGAAAGCGCTCGTCCAATTCCGGGGCCGCACTTTTGTAGAGCATTTGGTGGAAGTCACGCGGCACCCGCGAGTAGGCATTATCCGCGTGGTGCTCGGAGCGGGTGCGGACGCCGTTCGCGACAAACTGGCGGTCGATGGCGCTTGGATCGTGGTGAACTCGGATTGGCCGAAGGGACAGCTCTCATCGATTCAAACGGCAGTCCGGAGCCTTCCCCCCGGCGCAACCGAGGGATTGATTCTCTGTCCGGTGGACCATCCCCTCGTTTCCGTGGAACTGGTCTCCAAGCTCATTCACGAGTTCGATTCGAGCGGAAAATCCATTGTGCTTCCAACTTACCATGGGCGCCGCGGTCATCCCGTAATTTTTCGCGCTCCCCTCTATGAGGAATTGCTGGCCGCTTCTCCTGAAATCGGCGCGAGGCAAGTGGTTTGGGCGCACGCGCAGGGCCTGCTTGAGGTCCCGACGGAGGAAGAAGGCGTGATCCTGAATTTGAATGATCCCGCAACGCTCCGAAAAGCACTGGAGAGTGACGCTAAGAAATGAAAGGACGCCGAAGCTAGCGGTTGCGCAGCGTGCGAAGAAGCGCGGACATCGCGTCACAACAGAGCTGGGCAGCGTGAAACGTCGCGGGAGGTAAGCCGCCTAGAACATCGGAAATCTGCTGCGGCGTGATTTTGCGCACCTCGGCAATCGGTTTTCCCGCCAATAGTTCTGTGAGTACTGAACTGGACGCAATCGCCGCCACACATCCCTGCGTCTTAAAACGTGCGGCTGTTATCTGTCCGTTTTCCACACGCACCGATAGCCGCATAATGTCGCCACAGACTGGATTCGTGACGTCCACTGTAGCCGTGGCGTCGGGTAGATCTCCCGCGTTGCGAGGATTGCGAAAGTGGTCGAGCACTGAGTCGTTGAACATTGCCTCAGTATAATATAATTGCACTGTGGCAAAGTTGACTATGGGCGCTGCAGCGAGGGTTAACTTCTGCGCGCAACCTTTCGCTTTTCATTTGAATCTCATTGACAGAAGGAGGCTTAGCCGTATATTTTTACTTGGTCCAGCCTCGGTTCTTTCGTCAGGGCGCGAAAGAGCTTGTCGTTCTTAATACGCCTACGATATCAGGAGAGAGAGATGCAGATGCGACGACTCGGATACCTCCTCACCCTCGTTGTGGCCATTACGCTGTGTGCAACGGCCGGTTTCGCACAGGACGGGAAGCTAAAGGTTAAGGTCACCCCCAAGCAGGCATATGTATTCGTAGACGGACAAGCCATTCGCGATGGCAACCAATCGATTTCGCTCAGCGCCGGAAAGCATACGGTCGTGGTGGTGAACTACGGCTATAAGATGGAGTCGCGAGACGTCAACATCGAAGCTGGAAAATCGACCCCACTCGAGGTAACTCTCCAAGCCTATGGCGGGAATGTGGCCGGTCCCTTTGGCGACGTCCAGTTTGAAGGCGATTCACGTGCCGCCGTGCTTTCAAACGGTACTAAACCCGACTACTTCGTTGGGCATGTGGACGAATTCGACAACGATTTCATCTGGCACCAAAATTTGCTTCTCCCACCTGGCACGCATCACCTCACCGTGACGCATCAGGGAAAGACGATCTGGTCCGGCGATGTGAACGTCGTGGCCAATAAGAAAGTGGTCGTTTATCTCAACAAAAACGGACGGCAGAAGAC
>DATLST010000323.1:0-8390 GCA_035534055.1 Candidatus Acidiferrales bacterium
GATCGGATGCTTGGCTTTCTGGAAATAGGTGATGAACTGCTTCGCCAGTTCTGAGCCGACTTCGGTGTAGCGTTGCTCAGCTTTCGTGATGAGCTTTTCCAGCCCGTGATGCTGGTCGCTGGCAGCGAACTCAAAGTTATACTTGCGACTCTCCATGTGACGGTGATGCGTGTCGAGCAAGCACCAGGGCTCATCACCATCGGCGTAAGCTTTGACCAGAGCGGGAACTGTAGTCGAAGCCGTCTTGAGTTCCTTGCCAACCCGGTTGGCTTCGATCAAGACCTCGGCAGCGGAACAGATTAGCGCCCATTGAGCTTGGATCGGCGGAATCATGTCGGCCCAGAATCGGGAAAGGCGACACTCAGCCAGTTGTAAGAGATCCGGGCTCGCCATCTTGAGCAGTTCGCTTTCCACATTCACTAGCAACGCTCGCTCGACGCACAAGAAGGTTTCATTTTCCTTGAGTGGTTTTACGGGCAGCTCAAGGTGGTCGAGGCCAAGTTCCTTTTCGACTTTGTTGGCAATGGCCACATAGCTGTCCCGTACGTCCCGGCTGTTTCGCCATGTGCGCGCCAATCGTACGCTGGCATCAACACCACCCGCGCTGGTGGCCACTGGGACCGAAGAGAGCGACGATGGCACTTGCTTCTTGAGGGCGGCGAACAAATCCGTGAGCAAGACATGCCGTCCCAACTTAACCCGCCAATTCGACAGGGATTCGGCAGCGGGGAGTTCGATGTCAAAGCTAACTTGTAGCAGGTGCCGCAGTTCCTTCTCGGATTCTTTCTTGCCGATTTCCTCGTCGCACTGACTGTTATTGAGGAATGCCAAGGCGACTTCTTGCGGGTTGGCCGAGCCAAAGATTAGCGTCAGGACGCCCGTCGATATGTCTTTACCTTTGTCAGCGAGAGAATTCAGATCGGCCAGCGACAGCTTGCCCGACTCTACCTGCCGTTCGATTTCTGCAATTTGATCCTCGCCCAGAATGAGTTTCAGGGAATTCCGAGCCACGACGGATAGCCGGGTATTGCAAGCAGGTGGTTGTTGGCGGGGTTGCATGATAACCCCGGCACAATCGAGTTCGATGAGGGCACTATTTGTCTCGGTTCGTTCAATTGGCACGTAAACGACCAGACGAGGTGGTTTGCTGTCGTCGAGAAGATGATCGATCTCTTTTCGCAACCGGAAAAAGCTGCCGTTGTAACGGGCCACGGTCGTGTGGGGCAAGTGGAGATCCGCAGCTACAGCACCGTATGCTCGCTCCGGGTCATACCAGACCACCAGCCCCTTATCATCGACCTGCTTGGCGATGAGTTGAATGAGAGATTCGGTGACGACGGCCATTACTGCACCAGCCCTTTCTGCCGAAGTTGCTTGCCGATCGAGGACCACTCGTACCCACCTTTGAGCAGTTCTTCCCAATAGCTCTGCGCCTCGTTCCACGGCACGAGTTCGTGGAGAGGAGCAATGTTCAGGACAACGCCATCGTTGAGGTCCGGTTCAAGATGCAGGTTCGCTACCCGACGCAATTTATCCTCGAAGTCCCGCAGTTCAGAGAGGAAGTCTTCCTGTCGTTCTGTGTCCTTAGCCAGCCGTTTGGCTTCTTTGCCCGAATCCCCCGCCGAGGTCTTATGTGTGCGCAGCGTGCTTAGACGGCTCGTTTCTAGTCGAATCTTCGGTTCGACGTAATTCACCAGCGTTTTGAACAGTAGGTCTTTGTCCAGTCGTTGGTAGTAAAGCCAGATCGCATAGTTTTTCTTTGAGGACTGGAGCAGCCAATAGATCGGTGCTTTGCGACGACTCTTGGAATACCGGGAAACGTGATCTTCCCAGAAGCCGCCGCTGCCCGATTTGCGGAAGTACTCCCGCAGTTCGCTAACACCAAGGATTTCACAGGCTTCTTTGTCGATGCTATCGGCCTGATCCTTCCAGATGGCCTCGATGACATCCCGCACCCGACGCACTATGTCGTCGGAATGCTCGGGATCATCGGTGAGAATGCCGCCTCTGCTGATGCTGACCGGATATCCATCAGGGGTCCCTGTCAGCGGTAGGCTGTCCGCTCCTTGTAGCATTCCGGGCGAGCAAGCAGGAAGCATTCGAAATGGGCCAGGCACGACTCGTTCAAGGCCATCGTTGCAAACAAAACGAATGTCCCACCGGCCGAACATTGCCCCAACAAAATAACTGACTCTTCTACTTATTTCTTGGCTGGCAAACTGGCTGAAGTCGAGACTGAGTATGTTTCCAATTTCGATTCCCGGCCCTCGTTCCGGTTGACTTGCGTGGCATTGTTTCCATACTTCCTCCGTAACCCCATACTCCACGGATACTCTACGATCAAGCTCCAGCCGGGATTCAGCGAATGTCGATGCCACAGCACGATATTGTTGGAAGTCACTGCGAAGCGCTTCGGTCGAAATAGCATAATACGCGCTATGCTCCTCGTTTCGAGACTCGATAGCTCTTCTTAATTCGAAAGCCGCCCGACTGAGGTTTGCCAACACTTCCTTTTCTTTGGCACTCCCGCTGGGGAATGGGGAGGCACTCAAATAGCCAGCTTGCCAATGGCGACTACTGGTAAAGCAGCGCACCAGATACTCGAATATGGAGGAGTTCAAGATCGCCAGCGCGTACCAGAGTTCGCACTCAGTATCTGCATAAATGCCGGGGCCCCCGTTATCGCAGATGCCACCTGACGGCATCGGTCGTACGCTTAACCCTTTGTTTGTTACAAGTGGGTAAGTCAAACCATGTCGAAAGTGAAACTCTACCCCGGTGATGCTTCTTCCAATCGATCTTCCCTTTGCCACTTCCGCTTCCTTGATTTCTTTTCCCTCGTCTCGCCAATTCAGCAACAAATAGAAGTCGTAGAAAAATGGCGAGTAGTCTCCGCCTTTGCTATATTGAATCCAGGTTTTATCTTTTCCAATCTGGGTTGGGGCGACCTCCCAGCGCAGGCGCAAAAATCGCTCATTGTCTCCGGTTTGGCATCCTATAGCGACTTTGTAGCCGCTCTCCGCAAGTGAACGGTTAGTTCGGAACAGGTCTAACGCCCATTCTTTTATCCAATACGCAAATGGTGACCCCGGAAGCGATCCGAAGCTGGATTGACGCAGCGAATATACGTTTTGATTTTCTAACGAAGTTGCTACCGACGAAATGCAGGAGTTGAGTGCTAGGGATTTGTCATTGGCATCGACATCAAGCAATCGAAAGAACACACTCTGCTGAACAGGGCATCGAGAGAATGTAATGGCACATGTCTCGACGGCAGCGGTGTCAAGGACACCGTTTCCCAGATCAGCCAAAGAAGAAATTGAAGATTGCGGTAGCAGCACTTTCTCACGAAGCCCTTGGGCAGAAGAGATCGTAAGGAATGTGCGTGAGCAAATTACACCCACACATCCATTTCCTTGGCTTAGCTCAAGCATCCGCTGGAGGAATGCTGTATGAACCTCAATTTTTGATAGGGGATAAGTATCGTCGATATAGGACTTGCTGGGAATGCTAGCGTCACCGAATGGTGGATTCATTAGCAATACGTCATACCGCTTTAGGCAGAGGTCCACGAAGGCAAAGCCGCGCACTGCATCCTCGGCAAAGAGCCTACGCTGAAGCTTCTGGCCGTTATGCGCTTTTTCTGCGTACTGACGAAGTGCGTCAATAACTCTCACTTCCGCCTGCTCGAAGAACTGGTTGTCTGTGATGTCCGAGAGATCGAACATCGAAGCCTGTTCCGGCTTTCCGGCGAGACGGTCCATCATTGCTTGGGTGAACAAAAGAGGTTGGCCTTTGCGATCCGTAGCTCTGGTCGTCTCCTGAACCCATTGCTTCTTGGCTGCGGCTACGGTACCCCTAATTTCCTGATCGATCTTGAGGAGTGAACCAGCTTCGCCGGCGAGCTTCATTTTGTCAAAAACCACCTCGACCAGTTGCGCAAGCAGCTTCGGCTCCAGTTGGCCAACGAACTCCGTGAGCATCTGCTCTTCCCCGGGCATCGGTTCGGCACAGACGAAATTGGAGCGGGTGATCTTGGGCCGGTCTTTCTTCAACCCCATTTCTTGATAAGCCCGATGGCAACGAAGCCAAAGAGCAAGGGCCGCAATTTGGGCACATCGCAGGTCGATGTCGATTCCGTGTACGTTGTTGGCGAGGATCAACCGGGGAACATCCCGCCGCAAATCTTCCAGTTTTGGGTAGTCCTTCTTGAAGGCAGGCCCGAGTTCAGGATCGGCATACGCCTCATCGTATATGGTCAGAAGTAGGTCGAAGCAATGAAGAAGAAAGTGGCCGCTCCCGCATGCCGGGTCGAGAATCTTGAGTTCCCGTGGGTCTTTTTTGGGACGGTGTAGGATGTGGACAGGGACTTTGAGCAGTTCTTCTTGCGATAGATCATCACGTCCATGTGAAGTATCCTTGGGCTGCTGTTCGCCTTCTTTCAGGAAAATCTCAGTTTGACGCCGGACCATTTGTTGGCATTGGTCCCTGAGCTTGGTGTCGCCCTTTCGCATTTCGTGCCAAATTCGACCAAGTGTGTTGTCTGTTAAAAACCCCACTACGTAGCGGGGTGTAAAAAACTGATTCAGAAAGGCCAGTTCGTAGGAATTGCGAGGAGCGGGACTATCCTTGCGGGCTTGGTCCCTTAATTCCTTGGGGGTGAAATACTGGTACACCCAGCCAATAGTTTCGTCCTGCGACCAAATCTTTGGCCATTCCTCCCGCAACTCAGTTTCCTCGGGTTTGATCCCGCCGCCATTCAGCAATTCCAGCACTTCATCGAGCGTCTTCTGTCGAGGATAGAGGCGATTGGCCGGGTCGTTCGGATTGAACAACACGCCTATTTCGTCGGACAGCAACCCGCCCAGCCAGTCCAGAAAATGCCGGTAGGCAATATCCTGATGTCCCGTGTTAAACAGGCGCTCGTCCTCCGGATGATCGGCGAGATAGAACTTCACTCCGTTGGAATTGACGCCCCGGCTTACTGCTTCACGGAATTTCTGGCCGCCGACGTAGACCTCCCTTGCCTCCATCATCTTGTAGGCGCAAAGCCGGTTTAGATGCGTAAAGGCAATTTCCCGCACCAACTGGTCGAGTGCTTCTTTCGGTTTGAAGCCGCGGGCCTTGATGTGGCCGAGGTGATCGAGAATATCCTTACGAGCCATCCGCTCTTCTTCGGAAAGATGAGTCATCTTCGCGTTCGGATCAGCGGTGACTTGATCCCTCTTAGCGAATATGCCGAACTTTCCCTCAAGGTCCTGTGAAACGGACTCTTCGAGCAGCCTGCGGCACTGCGTCACGACGTTGCGGAGCTTATTGCGAATCTCTTGATTCATGATTACGCCGATACCTGCGGCTGGGACGCCGCCGCCTGTTGCTTCAGTTCCTTGAGCCGATTTGCCACGAGATCGTCCAGTGCGAGGCAAACGACTCGAATCGTTTCCACCGCGTGCTTAGACCAAGGGAAGCCGATGTCTTGTGCAGGTCCGGCAGGATCATCCTGGGAGCGGTCGGCCCGATGCACGATATCATTGCGACGTTTCACCGTGGCATCGAGAGTTTTCTTCAGATCATCTTCCTCACGGCCTAGTTGTTGAGCGATTTGCTCCCACGGATTGTCAAGGGCGAGCAAAACGCCCGTGACATGGATTCCTCTTTTGCCGCTGAGATAATTGAAACTGAGGCTGCTGATCAGTTTGTTCGCAACGAACAACGGGTCAGGATCAACCAGAATGCGAGCAACTTCATCAAGGGCAAAGGTGAGACTTTTGAATTGGTTCTTGATGTCCTCATCCGTCTTGGGCACAAAGTCTCGCCCTCTAAGCCGGATGACTTCCGGGAGATTGTTCCGCAACAGACTCGGCAGGTAGGTTTCCATCGCCGTGCTAGCGGTAACAACTGCTTGTCGCAACAAATTGCACAAGGCACTGCGCTTGATCGACGCAGGCGAAATTTCCGCCAATTCTCGGATCAGTCCTAGGAATATTCCGTTGGAGATGACGAGTATGGATTCATCCTTCTCCGCGTTTGCAAGTTGTCGCAGCGAACGGAGTAGGTCCTCCTCGGTATTGAGGGCATCATGTTCTAGGAGACGAAATACTTTCAGCAGCAGGTCCGCAGGGCGAACGTTGTCCTCAAAGATTTGGCGGGGGCTGAGCATTGTTCACTCCAGAATGATGATTGCGCCTTCGTCGATGTACTTCTGAAGTGAATCGCGTATCAGATTGAGAGCTTTGTCGAGTTCTTCCTGCGTCTGAATGGGGCGGTTGAAGAACTCCGAAACTCGAACCTTTCGCACGGGTGCTTTCTTCTCGCCGCCAATGGACAGTTCTTGTAGCTTGACCAAGCCTGACGATTTCAGCCCATCTACGGCGGCAAGGTCCGATTCCATTTCAGTGAGGCTGGACTGGCCGAGCGACGTGCCGCGTTTCACCGATTCCTTGTCTTCATCGGTCCCAACCCGACCCTGTAGCGGAGACAACAGAACAGCGGCCATACTGGAATTGTTGGCCACTAGCGGTCCCCATTCGGTGCGGTTCTTAATCTCACCGATGGCCGACTCGTAGGAATTCTTTCGCCGGTCGAATAGTTCGCAATAAGCATCGCGATAAGCGTTCATCACCGCTTTGGTACCGGAGGCGATGTCATCCCACGAATCAATGAACGTCTCGGAATCCAATTGATGTTTCAGTTTCTCAACCGTGGATGCGAGTTCCGGCGAGGCGTTGTGAGCGGCAAGCCGTTGCCACACTTGATCCGTTGCTTGCCGGGCCTGCCGCAGAACGCCAATGGCCTCCGCATTCAGCGACTCACGGAGCTTCCGCACCTTATCTCGGGTTTCCCCGAAGTCCTTGCCATTCTCAGTGAGAATGCGAACGCAGTCGTCGGAAGCGGACGATTGAATTCCCATCAATGTCTGCTGGTAATCGGACAGCATCGACCGGATCGGGAGGCGGTGCGCTTCAGCAGTGGCCTTGAGCGGATAGAGCTTTTCCAGTTCCTCGGCGGCGACTTTCTTGAACGCCGTGGCGATGGCTCCTTCTTCCACATCGACTTCTTCTCCGGTCAGGTCTTCAAGCTGCTGGACAGCTTGCGTAAGAGTCTTAAGGCCGACCGATTGTCGAGGCGAGAACAGAGACGACCGGAATGCCGGATTGCTGGTGAAGGGCATACGCGAGGCTGGGTCTTGGTAGTTGTGGAAGCGGTTGCCCTGGTATGTAACTTCGACCTCACCCGCCCGGAATAACGTGGCGAGGATCAGCCGCAGCATGTCACGTTCCCAACCGTACGGCGTGCCGCCAAATCTCTTTTCCAAGGCCTTGCCCATGCGACTGTCTTTGTTACCGTAACTGTGTTCGCTCTTCAGATAGTCGAGAACTTCCTTCGCAACATCGGCGTTCGAGTTGACGATGTTCTTTTGGCCATCCTTGATGACCAGCCCCAGTCCGTGATCGCCGACGTAGAAAACGTTGGGCAGTGCCTTGAGGTCAGCCGCCTTGAGGATGTGTTCGGCCTCGTCACCCTTCAGTGGCCGAGAACCCATTTGCAACTTCGGATACAAGTCAGGAACAACCTGCCCGAAGAGTTTCTTTAAGATTTCGCCGAGGCTCTTGCCCAAGGCGGACGCATCTTTCTGCACGCCCCGGAACATACCCGTTCCACGTTCCATCGCCTCGGTCAGCTTGTCCCGCAAGCGGGTTTCGAAGCCGTTCTTGGAGTTCTTCTCATCCTGAAGAGACGTTGCTTCGTCAGGGCTGATCTTTTGCTGGGCGCTGAGTTGGTTGTACTTGTCTACCATCTTTCTAGAGGCGTGAAGCTGGCCGACCAACTCGTCGATTTCGGGCGTCAAGCAAAATAGCCAGTAGATATCGTTCTCGTGGGACTTCTGCTGACTTTCGGTGCGAATGTCCTCAATACGCTTGGTAAGTTCGTCGGCATCCTCGGCCACGCACAGGGTCAGCGGAAGTTCGCCCTCATCGCCAATACCTGCGCCATCGACGCTGATGCCTATGCGGAATGAGCGGTTCTGAGAGCGGAAGGTTTTGAATTCCGGCTCATCAAAAATTTGCTGGAGTGCGGTACGTGTCAGTTCATTCCGATCACGGGGTTTCGGTTCGAGATGTCCCCTGCGTTCGGTTTCCCAGTTCTTTTCTTGAGCGGTCTGGAGCTTCCAGCCTTCCTCGGTATTGCGAATGAACTGGGCGGTATTCAACCGTTTAACGGCGGCCTGAACCTCCCCCAGTGGCGTTGCCTTGCCTACTTCATCTACCAGGACAGCGGCTAAATTGGCTTCTGTGCGAGGCAGGTCACGAATGAATTCCAGGAGGCAGATGGCCTTAGCCGTGCGCAATGCCCAACCGTGATCTTGAGGATCGTCCTTGAATCGTTCA
>DATLST010000324.1:0-25184 GCA_035534055.1 Candidatus Acidiferrales bacterium
CAAGGCTTGCGCTGGAAGCATCGAGCCCGCAACCTCAAAATCCTGATGCGTGCGCTTCACCCACACCCGGCCATCGGCGTTCAGCAAGATATCTTCGGTGCGATGATCTTCAAGGCAGGAAGCGACGAGCGGCCCGAGTTCACGGACCAGCTTTTCATTGCGGCGTTCGGTCACTTGCTGAAGTTCTTGCATTCAGTGTTCCTAATGCGCCCGATCATTCGATCTAAACTTACCCTGCTATATGCCAACCAATGGTACTATACATACAGAGTGTTAATGACTGGGGGTACGTTATTACGCCCGAGTCGTGCGCTTGTCAAGTCGAAAAAGCAAATGACAACGATCAGCACACCGGAAGCCGTCGAGAAGCAAAGCCGCGCCATGTGCGCAAAGGCTTTCGAAGTTGGCCTCTTTGATCCGAATGCCGCACACGGAGCGATGCTCCCGCGTGTGTGGGACATGGGCACGTTGCTTCGCTCCGTTTCTTGGTTGCGCTTGAAAAATGCCGAAGGCAGGAACATCTACATCCGGCCAGCCGGCGAACATAGTCTTTCGCTAATCGACGACGCCAGTATTCAGGTCATCGAGCGTTTGAAATCGGAAGGCTTTGCGCCAGCGGTTGTTCTGGAAACTTCTCCGGGGAACTTTCAAGCATGGCTAGACCACGGACAGATTCTGCCGAAACCTCTTTCTACGTTTGCAGCACGATTGCTGGCGGTGCGCTTTGGCGGTGACCTTGCTTCGGCGGATTGGCGGCACTATGGAAGACTCGCGGGGTTTACGAACCGCAAAGACAAGCATCGAAGGACGGATGGAACCTTTCCGTATGTCCGGCTGCATGAGGCCACGGGAGCGGTGTATTCAAAAGCGATAGCATTTCTCGCCGAACTCAAAGGTCTATATGAAGCAGAGAAATCCAAGCTTCCGCCTCCCGCCTCTTTACGGCGCCGGAGCCTGTGCCTTTCGAATCTCAAAAGCATCGAAGACTTCCGCGCGAAGCCGATCTACGCCGGCGACCAGACGCGCGTGGATCTTGCTTATGCCGTCTACGCTTTGGCCCACGGCGTATCGGAGAACGAAGCGCGCAACATCCTCGCCTCGCGTGATCTTACGCACAAAGGAGATAGAAAACGCCAAGAAGAGTATATTGATCGGACGATCAAGAAGGCTCGGGAACGAATCGGAGACAATTACAGAGGCTAATGACTTTCTCTCCAAAACTCAACATTCTTCCTGCATCGCAGCGGGCGCTCTGGAAGGAATTGAAGGCCACGCCAAGGCATTTTGTGCTGTACGGCGGAACCGCTCTTGCTCTCAGACTCGGGCATCGCGTCTCGGAAGATTTCGATTTCTTTACGAATGCGACTTTTGAGCCGCAGGACCTATTAGACCGTATACCTTATTTTCGCGACGGCAAGGTCACCTTGCTCAGCGAAAACACACTCACAGTCGTCGTAGATCGTAACGGTCCCGTTTCAGTTTCATTTTTCGGAGGGTTAGGACTCGCCCGCGTTTCCAGCCCGGATACCGCAAATGACAACGATGTCCTAGTCGCTTCCTTGCTGGACGTTGCGGGATGCAAAATGGCCGTTGTGCAGAGGCGCGCAGAAGGAAAGGACTATCTCGATATTGCAGCGTTACTGGAAAATGGCATTAGCTTGCCGAAGGCTCTTGCTGCCGCCAAGGCCATCTATGGCGACCAATTTGAGCCCAGAACGACGCGGACGGGGATCTGCCCAAACTCCCCGCCTCGATGCAAAATACATTGCGAACCGCAGCCATAGGCGTAAAATTAGATGAGTTGCCCGTGCTTATTGGGAAGCGCGACTTGACTTCACAGTGTGAAGATTGATGACTTACTCTCACGAACTTCTGGCTGTTGCGAAGCGCATCTTCTGGTTTGGAACTCCAGAAGAAGCGCTCGAATTCCCATTGCGCTTTCTCACCTATGCGATGACATACGCTTCGGAAGAGGATATTGAAATTCTTGGGAAGTACTTCAGCGACGCTGATTTCAAAGCGGCACTGGACGACCCCGCACCCGGAATTTTTGACCGAAGCTCATGGGCCAAATGGAATGAACGCTACGGCCGCACTCCGATTCCAGCACTTCCGGGACGACGGATTCCAGGTGTAGACCCAGCCACAGTCCCAAATTTCTTTCCTGCCAAATCCTGAAATCTGCAACGTCTCAATGCCAACTGGTCCCCGATGTCAGAGGGGCAACCACGAGGCGTTGTCATACGTTCTAAGAGGGCATCATCCACTCGGAACTACGGAAATCATTTCCCGCGAGCCGCTCGGTTATCGGAGCGGGGCGCAATGCCCTTGACAGGAGAAGCGGACGGTCCAATCGAAGGTTTTCACCAGGAAGGCCAAAACAAATAGTTGCAGTTAGTGGAGCACCTGTTCATTCTTGGCGTTTAGAAGGTTTCAGCCCCCTGCGGGTTTTTCAGGGCGGTGGGTGAAAGGACCACCGCCTCTGCGAAGATCTCTCAAATTGACAACGACTTATAAACAGGAAAGGGAATATCGGGAGAACAGATATTCGTTAGTCCGGCTACGACATTTCGGAGCAAATCCGAAATGTCGCGTGTGTTTGTGTCTATCAAGATTGCAAACACCAGCAACGGGTGGGTCTTCAATGCTTTGGGAACATCCAGGCATGCTTGGATGTGGTCTGTTTGCATTGACCGGATAGGACAGGCATCGGGTCAGTTGAAGTGATAGATACGTTTTCCGAAACGCTATGCTTCATCAGTCACGCAGCCCAAGCTTGCGTTCTTCACAAGACGAATGTACTTGGCAAGCGTGCCGCGTTGCGCTTTGTACTGAGGCATGCGCCAACTTGCGCGGCGTGACGCCAATTCCTTGTTCGAAAGGTCGACCGTCAACAGATTTCGCTCGGCGTCAATCGTGATCCGATCACCGGCCCGAATCATGGCGATTGGTCCGCCCTCTTGTGCCTCCGGTGTAACGTGCCCCACAATGAATCCATGCGAGCCGCCGGAGAATCGGCCATCCGTGATCAATGCGACGTATTTTCCCAAACCCGCGCCCATGATCGCCGAGGTCGGGGTTAGCATTTCTGGCATGCCGGGACCGCCTTTTGGTCCCTCGTAGCGGATTACAATGACATCACCTTTCTGAATCTCTTTCCTTTCGAGTGCCTGCAGCATCTCCTCTTCGGAGTTGTACGGTTTGGCGGGACCGGAAAAGCACAGGCCCTCCTTTCCTGTGATCTTGGCGACCGCCCCTTCGGGCGCGAGATTTCCCTTCAGGATCTGGATGTGTCCGGTCGGTTTAATTGGATTCGATAGCGGCCTGACGATAGGTTGTGCGGGCCTCAAGCTCGGCAGATCTTTGAGGTTGTCGCCCAGGGTCTTGCCGGTGACCGTGACACAATCACCATCAAGTAGATCTGCTTCGAGCAGCATCTTCATCACCGCCGGAATGCCGCCAACTTCCTGGAGATCCTCCATCACATAAGCACCGCTCGGCTTGAAGTCGGCGAGCAGCGGCACGCGATTACTGATGTTCTGGAAATCGTCAAGGGTAAGTGGCACGTCGACTGAGCGTGCTATTGCAATTAAGTGCAGGACCGCGTTGGTCGAGCCACCGAGCGCTGTTACGACAGTCATGGCGTTCTCGAACGCCGCGCGAGTCATAATGTCGCGCGGCTTGAGATCTAGTTCCAGGAGGTTCCGGACGGCCGCTCCGGAACGAAGGCACTCTTCCAGCTTGAGCGGATGCTCAGCTGGCGTCGAGGAGCTATAGGGGAGCGACATGCCCAAAGCCTCGATGGCCGAGGCCATTGTATTCGCTGTGTACATCCCTCCGCATGCTCCCGGGCCAGGGCAGGAGTGGCGCACAATTTCCCGTCGTGCGGATTCGTCTATGTGACCGGCGATATACTCTCCATAACTCTGAAACGCAGAAACGATGTCGAGTTTCCTTCCCTCGTAGTGCCCGGCCCGGATGGTGCCGCCGTAGATCATTAAAGCGGGCCGGTTGAGTCTGCCCATCGCGATGACGCATCCCGGCATGTTCTTGTCACAACCGGGTATGGAGATGTTAGCGTCGTACCACTGAGCCGACATCACGGTTTCGATCGAATCGGCGATCAGGTCTCGCGACTGCAACGAATAACTCATACCGTTCGTGCCCATCGAAATCCCATCACTCACGCCAATCGTATTAAATCGCAGGCCGACGAGCCCCGCCGCACCGACGCCCTCTTTCACCTTCTCAGCAAGTCCAAGAAGATGCATGTTGCACGGATTCCCATCGAACCACATGCTGGAAATTCCCACCTGGGGCTTGTTCATGTCCTGGTCGCGGAGTCCAGCGGCATAGAGCATCGCTTGGGAGGCGCCTTGCGATTTGGGTTGCGTGATTCTGGAACTATACTTATTCAGTTTCTGGGTCATAGTTAACCTGTGAGAACGCATCTGTTCGACGGATCAGATAGCAGTATGATCTGAAGGGAAGGAATTACCTTCGCGATCTGTTGGATCGGTTGCTTTTTGATTAGGGCGAGGGCAGCATCGCAAACTGATCGAACGCGCGTACCGCGTCCGCTCCGTAAACGGCCGCGGGCCCGCCGCCCATATACACTGCCAATGCGACAGTCTCAATGATCTCCTGCCGGGTCGCTCGGTGCTGGTGCGCCATCTTCGTGTGGTAGGCTACACAACCGTCACAGTGAACGGCAATACCGATGGCAAGCGCCATGAGCTCTTTCATCTTGGTGTCGATGGCGTGTGTAGCCGTCGCCGCCACCGAGAGCGTAGTAAAGGCTTTCATCGCATCCGGCGCGCCCTGTCGGAGCATGCCAATACCTGCGATGACTTCGTCGGCGATCTGAACAAAATCTTCGCTCATACAATCAATGCCTCATTCTCTTTCCGCTGAAGTTTCACTGTCACTCCACCACTCGACAACACTTTGGTTTGGGGCTGGAGAGGCTCTAGTCTCCGCAGCCCGCCGGAACGTACCCGTACGCTCCGGCGCGGGCGTCACTGTATTGAACGGGGTGTGTCGCCTTCGTTCCGGCGGTCGTCTTAGGATTCATAGCCATCTCAGCGACAGAACAGTCAGTCGGATAACGTAAAATACATGGAAGCGTTTTTGTGCTCAGTGATAAAGATCACAAATGAAGACGATGGAGATCACTGCGCTCTGGAAGCTTTCGTTGATAGCCTTTTAAATGTAATTTTCAGCGGCGGGTGTGAAGGGACATTCAAATGCCAACCCGCAAGTTCTAAGAGCCTGGCAGGGTATCCCTCGTGAACAAATTGAGTGGCATCCGACGGTGGATGAGAATGCCTGCGTTGGGTGCGGCACCTGTGTCACGGGATGCAGTCGAATGAATCCGACTTTTCGGGACTTGTATAAGTGTCCCGCTTCAGTGAGACGCAAAACGGGAATCCCGGTCTAAATTGCAACTCGTCAATACGCATTGTATTCGCGGCGATCAGTTCTTAGACTTGCACCATTGGTTGGGGGCGTGAAAGGAGAAAACAATGAACGGATACACTCGGGAAACAGCACAACGGCTCGCGCAATTGCTCCGGGATGCAGATGCGGCAAACAAACAGAACGAGGCACATCCCAACGGCCCGATACGCGAATGGCCGGAATGGTATGCAGACTACCTACTCGCATCTGGCAAACTGACGAATCTTTTCCTAACGCCGAACGTTGAAGTACTGCGAGACGAATCAACTGAAGCAGGCGGCTTCTCTCCCTGCGCGTCTATCACGAAGAAGGCGTAGCCCCTTGGGATGATCTTACCCCCGCGTTTCCACACTTGGAGAAGCGACAGACTGACTCCAGCGGACATTCCAGTGACTACTACGGCAGTGGGTGCCAGTGGTGTCATGACGCTGTGAACGATTAGCCCCAGAGAAAACGTCGCTCCAAACATTTGCAGAAATCTAAGAAACGGTCGGACAACTGCCCATCGGCGAATGCTTGTTGCGCTCGTGGCTTAATTGCCGAGAGCGTGTGAAGCAATTCGGGAATTAGGCGAACCCGTTATTGTTGACCGATCTCGTCGATTTTCTTCTTGATGGCCAATTCGTCGAGACTAGACAGGGGCAAGCACAGGAGAAGACTGATTCTTCGATCAAGAATCATGAAAGCCTCGCGGAAAGCCTTCTCGATCTGCTCGGGTGTGCCGGTTACTGCGGCAGGGTCCGGTATGCCCCAGTGCGCGGTCATCGGTTGGCCCGGCCAGATCGGGCAAACTTCTTTGGCCGCGTTGTCACAGACTGTGAACACGAAATCCAAGTGAGGGGCGTCGGGCTTGGCGAATTCGTCCCAATTTTTGCTGCGAGCCCCATCGGTGGGCAGCTTAGCCAGCTCAAGTTGTCGCAGTGCCTGTGGGTGAACACGCCCCGTGGCGTGGCTTCCCGCACTATAGGCAGTAAAAGTGGGGCTTCCTTTACGGTTGAGTATCGCTTCGGCCATGATGGACCGAGCGGAGTTTCCCGTGCATAAGAAGAGAACGTTGTAGCGCCCTTGCATGATGGTCACCTTTCTCTGTGGCGTCTTCGCGTCGTTCCTGAATTCCACGAGAGCGCGGGGCACTCTTGCTGCCGGTTACAGTAAGGCGGCGCGAAAAGATTAGCATAAGTCTATGCATGTATGCGAATATACAATTAAGGAGAAACGGTATGTCCAAACTACAAGTCTTTGATCCTGCCATGTGCTGCTCGACGGGCGTTTGTGGGCCGGCTCCGAATCCCGTGCTTCCCCGCTTCGCGGCCGATCTGCAATGGCTAGCAAAGGAGGGAATCGCCGTCGAACGGTTTAACTTGGCCCAGCAGCCACAAGCTTTCGCCGCCAGTGAGACGGTCAAGACGGCTCTGGCCCAATACGGCAACGATTGCCTCCCGCTCATCTTGGTGAATGGCGCCATCGTAAGCCGCGGCTCTTATCCAACGCGGAAAGAACTTGCAACCTTCGCTGGCCTCTCGAATGAGGAAGCACCCAGCCTGTTTACCGAATCAGTGGCCGAGCTGGTCGCGATCGGCGCGTCGATTGCGTCAAATTGCGAGCCCTGTTTTAAGTTCCACTTCGACAAGGCGCGCAAACTTGGGGTCTCTGTTGAGGACATGTCTCGCGCCGTTGATACTGCGCAGGCGGTCAAGGAGAATCCTGTGCGTTCAGTACTTGCTCTTGCAAACCGATTGTTGCAGCGCGACAAAACGCCGACGGGGCTGCCCGTGACGCAGTCGAGTTGCTGCACACCGGCTACGACCGCTCCGTCCACTAAATCGGAAAGCTGCTGCGGATGAGAGACGCATCGGATTTCCTCAATCAAGCCACCCGGATTTTGTTCTTCACGGGTAAGGGTGGTGTCGGCAAGACGTCACTCTCCTGCGCTACAGCTGTGACGCTTGCGCGAAGCGGCAAGCGCGTGCTCTTGGTGAGCACGGACCCGGCCTCGAACCTCGATGAGGTCCTCGGTGTTCAACTCTCATCGGAACCGAGGGCGGTCCCAGGCGCCGTAGGGCTGTCGGCCCTCAATATCGATCCGGAGGCTGCGGCCCATGCCTACCGTGAACGGGTGGTTGGACCTTACCGTGGTGTGCTGCCAGAAGCTGCGGTCACTAGTATGGAAGAACAGCTTTCCGGCGCTTGTACAATAGAAATCGCCGCCTTCGACGAATTCACGAAACTGCTTGGCGACAAAGACGCCACCTCCGAATTCGATCACATCATCTTCGACACAGCCCCGACAGGGCACACCCTGCGACTTCTGAAACTACCCGCGGCATGGACTGGGTTCATTGCTGAAAACACGAGCGGAACGTCTTGCCTCGGACCTCTCTCGGGGTTACAGGCTCAACAAGCGTTGTACGAATCGAGCCTGCGGACCCTTTCCGATCCCGCGAGTACTACGCTAGTGCTCGTCAGCCGGCCGGAGTCATCCGCACTGGCCGAGGCGGACCGGACACGAACGGAACTCGCTGAGATCGGACTGACGAATCAGTACCTCTTCCTCAACGCAGTCTTCGTGGCGTCCGACGCAACCGACTCTGGCGCTCTTGCTCTGCAGCATCGAGGGCGTGAGGCAATGAACAATATGCCGGAACGGCTCGCTGCTCTGCCGAGGTTAGAGATTCCACTGCTCCCGTTTGCTCCCGTGGGCATATCCAATCTCGGACGCGTTTTCGAATCGGACTCCCCGTTAACCGCTCACGTAGATCCTGTGCAAGTTGGAGCCACTAAGCTGCCGGGACCTTTGGTTTCGCTCATAGACGAAATCGAAAAGATGGGCTGGGGTGTTGTCATGACTATGGGCAAAGGCGGAGTGGGCAAGACGACCATAGCTGCGGCGGTCGCGGTCGAGCTGGCCCATCGAGGCCATAAGGTGCATCTCAGCACAACCGATCCTGCCGCTCACATCGCCGCAACGGTGGACGCCGGAGTTCCGGGCCTCCAGGTTAGCCGGATAGACCCGGCATTGGAGACCCGCCGTTATACCCAGGAGATCATGGCGAAGTCCGCTCCGCAACTCGACCAGCAGGGCCAAGCACTACTCGAAGAGGACCTGCGCTCGCCCTGTACGGAAGAGATCGCCGTCTTTCGGGCGTTCGCGGAAACTGTCGCTGGGGGAAAGCAAGGTTTTGTTGTTTTGGATACGGCCCCTACGGGCCACACGCTCCTCTTGCTCGATGCGGCCGAAGCCTACCACCGTGACGTGTTGCGCTCAATGAGCGACATGCCCGACTCTGTAAGGAATTTGCTACCTCGGCTGCGCGATCCGGGGTTCACGAAAGTCCTGCTGGTTACGCTTCCCGAGGCTACGCCGGTGCATGAAGCAGGCAAGCTTCAGGACGACTTGGTCCGCGCGGGCATCACGCCGTTTGCCTGGGTGATCAACCAGAGTTTCGTCAACAATGGCTTTCGCGACCCCGTCCTTGTCGAACGAGGTTTGCGCGAGCTTCCGTATATCGAAGAGGTCCGAGTTCGGTTCGCTTCGCGTCTTGCCCTGGTTCCGTGGAAAGTCGAGGCACCGGTTGGCCCGATCCTGCTTCGAGACCTTATCCAGACCCAGGTTGGCTGCGGCCGCTGAGAACGCGGAGCCACGATGTGGAAAGGTGCCAACATAAAATAGTTTTGGCTATTCGTTGGAATCTCAGGGTCAGCTCTGATTCGGGCAGCTTGCAACAAATCATTCGACAACGAAAGGAGTGACTCTATGGCCGATATTCAGAATACCTGGCATGGCATCCCTCGAAATGATATTCCCTGGTTTCCTTCTGTGGACCATGACACCTGTATCGGCTGCACTCTATGCTACGTCACCTGTGGCCGGGGAGTTTATGAGATGCAGGACAACAAGGCCGTGGTGGCGAACGCCTATAAGTGCATGGTTGGGTGCAGTACCTGCGGTGTCGTTTGCCCCGTCGAGGCCATCAGTTTCCCTGGGCGCGATCTGATTTGGAAGACCGAGCGCGAACACAAGATTTTTAAGGTCGTAAGGCAAGAAGCTAAAGAGAAGACGGCGAAAGCCGACGCCGCCAAGGCTCGCGCAGCGGCCGAGGAAGCTATATCGAAACTCACAACCGAGGTGCGCATAGAGATCGCAGGGGAGTTCGGCGAGAAGCGCTTCCTGGTGAAACTGGGTGAACTGATTCAAGGCCGACCGTACGACATTGTGAATTTGCAGCTGAGCGTGCCCACGGTGAAAGGCGCTATGGAGCGAACGCCGTCTTTCATGACCTTTGAGGTCACTTCGACCGAACAGCAGGACATCCAGGAATTCTTGCCGGAATTGAGGACATTAATTGGAAACAACGGATTAGTGCTTGTCAGCGAACGCAAGCTTTGATCTGGGACCTTGCCGAGGTGCTCGATATTTTAGTCGGGCGCGTAGCGCTGATTCCCTGGCAGATTCTGGCTCCCGTTGGGAGCGAGCGGTTGCGACAAATTGCAGAAGTAGCAGTATTAACCTGAAGAGGAAGGGGCACATGAAAGAACTGGAACAATACTTCAAGGCACTCTCTGATACAAACCGGCTGCGAATCTTGAACCTCCTGCTGCATGGTGAGTTGTGCGTCTGCGATATTCAGCATGTCTTGGAAGCGTCACAGCCGAACGTTTCTCGTCATCTTTCGTATCTGAAAAACTCGGGCCTTGTCTTGGATCGCCGGGACGGCTACCGAATCTTCTACCGGCTCGCTGACTCGAAGCAAGGGATGAAGAAGCGTCTATTCGAATTTCTGCAGGATGCTTATAGGGACGAAGCACAGCTGGGGACAGACCGGAAGCGGCTCAAACAAGCAACCGAGGCGGGTTCCTGCACACTCAGCGAATGGAAGCCGGACCTGACACGAAGGGGGACAGCGGTCTCGCGATCACGTAAGTTTCGATCATCGGAGCAAATTACGTCCAATGCAAGCGCCAGACCCAAGTCTCTGACTCGGGCGACGAATTCCCAGAAAAACTGAGACTCCTGTGGGGTCTGAACTGCAGGATCAGATGGCTCGCGGAACCCGTATTGGAGGAGATGTTGTAAGCCAGATTGAATGGTAAGGGGGATTAGCTAAAACAAGATGGCAAATGCGCAAAGTGCTCCCCGGCTTTCTTTCCTGGACCGATTTCTGACGGTATGGATCTTCGCGGCGATGATTAGTGGTGTCGCGGCGGGTTACCTGGTGTCAGGAATCGTTCCCTTTCTAAACCGTTTTAGCGTGGGAACGACCTCCATCCCCATCGCAATCGGACTCATCCTCATGATGTACCCGCCACTCTCCAAGGTGAAGTATGAAGAGATGGGACGGGTATTCAGCCACCGGAAGGTGTTGGTCCTCTCGCTGATTCAAAATTGGGTCGTCGGGCCGCTGCTCATGTTCGCTCTGGCAATTCTTTTTCTCCGCGACAAGCCAGAGTACATGACGGGACTGATACTGATCGGGCTTGCGCGGTGTATTGCCATGGTAATCGTTTGGAACGACCTGGCTCGGGGAGATCGTGAGTACGCTGCCGGCCTTGTGGCGTTCAACTCGATTTTTCAAGTTCTGTTCTTCTCCGTCTACGCGTACTTCTTCCTCTCCGTGTTGCCGCGGTGGTTAGGGATGACGGCAATCCGGGTGAACATCTCCATTCGCGACATCGCCTGGAGCGTTTTCGTTTATCTTGGCATTCCGTTCCTCGCAGGTTTTTTAACACGGTTCGTGCTCACGCGCACGAAGGGCAAGGAATGGTATCACAGCCGCTTTATCCCAAAGATCAGCCCGATTACACTCATCGCCCTTCTATTCACCATTGTGGTGATGTTCTCGCTTAAAGGGGAAATGATTGTTCGATTGCCACTCGACGTCGTTCGAATCGCTATCCCTCTGACCATTTACTTCGTCGTGATGTTTTTCGTTTCTTTCTGGATGAGCGCGCGAGTGGGTGCAACCTATGCTGAATCCACGACGCTCTCCTTTACGGCGGCGTCGAACAACTTTGAACTGGCGATTGCTGTGGCCATCGCGACGTTCGGAATCAACAGCGGGGCAGCCTTCGCTGCTGTGATCGGACCGCTCGTGGAGGTACCTGTCCTGATCTCGCTAGTCAACGTCGCCCTGTGGATGAACCGGCACTACTTCGGCGACCGGTTCGAGACGGTGACAGCTTGTCCTAAACCGGAAGCTTGATGGGGACGACACTCTGACTACCCGGTTTTGGTGACACCGATGGGCCGATGAAGGAGGTTACGGCTCGAAATGCTTCGATTGCTCGATGAGGAGCACTGCTGTGGAATGCGCAATCAGTCGGAGACAATACTGCCGCGGTTTACATCTCGTGATTCCTGTCACAGTCAGCTCCGGATGAACTTGTTAGGCTAAAGAGGTGGTTAAATGTCCCCAGGATATTTGAACTCATTACAAGGTGAGGCTAAAAGGAGCACGAATATGAATACCGGAGTTGGCAACCAGAAGGCGACAGCAACGGCTAAGAAGACCACAGAGACTCATGGAAGTCTCGACCCGAAGACATTGGACAATCTCTCTACTGCGATGCACGGCGAAGCATTCGCCTTTGTGAAGTATCTGCTCTATGCGGAGCACGCCCGTAAGGGTGGCAACAAAGAACTTGCGGATTTGTTCGAGAAGACGGCGGAGACCGAGCGTTTTGAGCACTTCGCTGAAGAAGCGCAACTCGCGGGGTTGGTTGGCACTGATGCTGACAACTTGAAAGATGCGATCAAAGGCGAGTCCTACGAGATTGATTCCATGTACCTTGAGTTCGCTCAGAAAGCGGCGGTCGCTGGAGACACAGCTGCGGCCACTCGTTTTGAGGAAGTCCGCCATGATGAGATGGGCCACCGGGATGCATTCAAGATTGCGCTGGCAAAGTTAGAATCCAGCACGTCCTAGGGAGGTAACGCACGAACCGCGCACCGGAATGCTACGGAAAGAAATTTTCCTTCTGTTGTCGAGATGGCGCACAACAGGCCGATTGCTGGGAAGGTGTTTGGAATGCTGTGACTTGGATGGCTGTTACCGGATGTCCACGGGAACTATGCCGCTGTCAGTGAGTAGACCGCAGCGAAACAGCCTCCGAGGGACGGAAGCTGGTTGACAGTCTCTCCAAAACAAGGACGAGGACATATCGTATGAACGAAACTCCGCGCAAGTTGACGTACCAAGTCACCGCACGCCGCGTTGATGCGCATGGCAGTTTGGCGCAGTGCAAGGACGCAAAGATTACATTAGATACAGATCTTCGAGGCCGCCCTGACGCATTCAACCCCGCCGAACTGCTTCTCGCGGCACTGTCAGCCTGCATGATCAAGGGCATCGAGCGTGTAATGCCCATTCTGAAGTTTCAGCTACGCGGGGTCGAGATTCGGATAAATGGTTTACGTCAGGACACACCACCGCGCATGGAGCGCATCGACTACGAAATCATCGTGGATACGGACGAAGCGGATCACCGCCTCGAGTTGTTGCACAACAACGTCAAAAAGTACGGCACCGTTTTCAATACGGTCGCCCCCGGCACTGAGCTGTCAGGCGTACTCCGACGTTCTGGCTGAGCTTTTTTTGAGCCACTGAAAGGAATCGTCATGCCCAATCCGCAATTCACCAAGCCATGGCATGGAGTGCCACGCGAGCAGATCCACTGGAATCCAACCATCCTCGAAGACGCCTGCATCGGTTGCGGCACCTGTGTCACCGGGTGCAGCCGCTTGGTCTACCGCTTCGATTTCGAGCGCAAGAAACCGGTCGTCATCGATCCGCTCAACTGCATGGTCGGCTGCACCACCTGCGCCAACACCTGCCCGGCGCATGCTATCGCCTTCCCGCCCATCGAAACGGTGCTGGCGATGGAAGGGCTAGAGACGGTACGCCACGCGGTCGAGGACGACCTGCTGGCACGACACGATCTGCTCGCCGCGCAGGTGTCCATCCCGCATCCGGACCGGATCGTGATCCTGGAGGTCGCAGCGATTGAGCAAGCCGCTGCCAATGTGTTGCGGGTCAGGCTCAAACCGACCGTGACGGGCGAGTGCTTCTGCGAGTTCACGCCCGGCCAGTATCTTGAATTGTGGCAGCCGGAGTCGTCGTACATGTCGCGCGCCTACTCAATCGCGAATGCGCCGGAAGGCGATGGTAGCGTTGAGCTCCACATTCACCGTGTCGAGAGCGGGCGTTTCACAACCTGGGCGTTCTCCGGCATGAAAGTCGGCGACCGGCTCAAGGCACGCGGCCCACTCGGCCAGTTTACGATGCGCTCCCGGCCCGATACACCTTTGTTGTTCGTCGCCGGCGGGACGGGTTTTGCGCCGATTCTAGCTTTGCTGCGCCAGCAGATCCGTTCTCAGCCACAACGCGACATGGTCTTGGTGTGGGGCATGAAGCTCGCGCAGGATTTCTACGCCCAGGACGAGTTGCGTCCCGTACAGGATCAGGCACCGCTCCTGCGCATCGTCCTCGCTGCAGAGGAAGGCACGCCAGCTCTGCCGTCCCGTGACCGGCTCTCGTTCACGTCGGGTACGGCGACCGACGTGCTCATCCAGAACCAAGGACTACTCGACGGCCGTGACATCTATGCCGCCGGGCCAGCGCCCATGTTGCGCATGCTCGGCCATCAGCTAGACCGTTTTGGCATTGCGCGCGAGCGGGTGCATATGGATTCATTCAGTGTTTAAAGAAATATCATCCGAAAGAGCGCCTGCGTTGAGCACTTCGCGCGACCACAGTCACGCCCCGGCCACTTTTGGCCGCGCGTTTGCCATCGGCATCGCGCTCAACATTGGCTTCGTGCTAATCGAGGCATTCTATGGTTGGCGGGCGGGCTCGCTCGCCCTGCTGGCCGATGCTGGCCATAACCTGAGCGATGTGGGTGGTCTCGGGCTCGCCTGGGCTGGCCTGGCTGCTGGCCGATTGCGCCCCAACGACCGCCATACGTATGGTTGGCGACGTGGCTCAATCCTGGCCAGCTTCGCCAACGCATTGCTCCTGCTCGTCGCCATGGGCGCGCTTGCATGGGAAGCCGTGCGACGGCTCCACTCTCCCACGCCGGTCGAGGCAACAACGGTGATGGCGGTCGCTGGTATCGGCGTGGTCATGAACGCACTTACGGCTGCGATGTTCATGGCCGGTCGCAAAGAAGACTTGAATATCCGTGGTGCTTTTCTGCACATGGCGGCAGATGCCCTGGTGTCGCTTGGTGTGGTGCTGGCTGGCGGGCTGTACCTCTGGAAGCGCTGGACATGGATCGACCCTGTAGCGAGTCTCGCAATCGCGGTGGTGATCGTTGTCGGCACGTCGTCGTTGTTCCGGCAATCGCTACACTTGCTGTTCGACGGCGTGCCCGAACATATCGATTTGTCAGCGGTGCGTCAGCGTCTGCTGGAGTTGCCAGGCGTGCGGGCCGTGCATGACTTGCATGTCTGGGCGATGGGTACATCGGAGGTGGCGCTATCCGCACATCTGGTTCTCAAGAATGAGAGTAGAGATGCCGATAGCCTATTGCACGCCGCAACAAACGAATTGCACGAACATTTCGACATCCCGCATGTGACGCTGCAACTCGAATCCGAAACCTTTGCACTCACGTGTGGTCCGGCGAGCGGGCAGTGCGACTGAAGTATGGGGAAAACGAAAACGATTTCGACAGAGACGAAAGGGCAAGAAGACTGACCACTGTGGTGGTCAGGTTCTTAAAAACCGGTTCAGTTTGTCCGTCAAGATCACACCCTCGTGTGATGAGCATCACTGTTCGAATGGCAAAGCGGCGTCAGAGTTAGCCTGAAAGTAAGGGTCGCACATGATTTCGACAGAGACGAAAGAGCAAGAAGTCCAGAACATAACCGAGAAGGATCGGGCTGCTTCCCCGAAGCTGACCGGCTCCCGAGCCACGCCCGGTCCAACCCTGCGAAAACTTTCTCGTGCATGGCTGTACTTGGCGGGTGGAATTCTCGCTGTTACGGTCGTGCTCGTGCTTCTGCCGCCAACCGTTCAAGTCACCAAGCCCATCACGATGACCATTTATGATGAGGCGGTCGGGGTCGGCTATGTTCAAGCCAAAGTGCCCGTCAGCGCCAGCGCCAAAATAAACGGAGTGATACACAAAGTCTACGTGGATCAGGGAGACTCCGTAAAGAAGGGGCAAGTACTGGCGCAATTGGAGAATGAGGACTATCGCAGCCAAGTGACGCAGGCAGAAAGCCAGGTACAGGCCGCCGAAGCGGCACTGTCATCCGCACGCGCGGAGCACCTCGCCGCTGAGGCGCGTGCGCGGGCGGGCCGGAGCGCCATTTCGAGAAGTCGTGCAGGGTTGAATCTTGCAAAGGTCAACTATGACCGGGCGAAGGGGCTCTATGACAGCGCCGTGTGGTCCAAACAGGCGCTGGACGACGCGGAAACAACATATGTGCAAGCACAGGAAGATCTGAAGAACTCAGAAGAAACCCAGCGTTCCCTCGACCAAGGAGTTGCGGCGGCCGACGCTGGAGTGAAGGCGGCCCAACAATTTGTGTCGGCGGCTCAGGCAGGAGTGGGATTTCAACATGCGAGCTTGCAATACACAATCGTGACCAGTCCGATGGATGGTTACGTGGTGAGCCGAGATTTAGAAGAAGGCAGTACGGTCGTTCCAGGGGAATCGATTTTCACCCTGGCGGGGTCAAAGGTCGTCTGGGTGACCGCCTACATTGACGAGAAAGAAATCAACGGGTTGCGGCCGGGCCAGCCAGCGCAAATTGTCCTTCGGTCCCGATCGCATCAGAAAATCGCGGGATTTGTCGCGCGCGTCGGGCAGCAGGCCGATCCGGTCACGGAAGAATTGCAGGTGGACGTGTCCTTCGCGAAGCCCGATCCCACAGTCCGCCTTCAGGAAACTGCAGAGGTGTACATCCAAAAGGCCGAGCATCTTGAGGCTAAGGTATTGCCGGTCAGCGCTGTAATCCCGGGAACGCAAGGGGCAAGCGTGTGGGTCGTGGACAATCACCATCTCGAACGCCGGGCTGTTTCGGTCGATATTGTAGACAAGCGAGGCTACGCCGAAATTCTGAATGGCATCTCCCCGTCAGATTTCGTTGTTATTCACCCCGAAGCTTATGGCCAAGCGCTTCTGCCCGGCAAACGGGTTCGAACCAAGTTCGCCCCCTCTTCGGCAGGCGAGAATCGGTAACCCAATGAACTTAGCCATTCGCGATATTCGGCGGCACTTGATGCGCTTTTTGCTGACCTGCACGGGGCTGGGGATGCTGTTGACTGTCGTCATGGCAATGAGCGGGATATACCGTGGATTGGTAACAGATGCGATACGAGTCATTAGTGCAGTACCTGCCCAACTATGGGTCGTGGAGCAGGACACGCGCGGTCCCTTTGCCGAAAATTCGCGGCTGCCCGAAGATCTACAGTATGCCATCGCCGCCGTTCCAGGTGTGCGGCGAGCATCACCGCTTTCTTATCAGTATGTGCAGATCCCTCATCATAACAAGCCGGTGCGCCTGATGTTGATTGGCTATCGGCTTGGCGATCTCGGCGGACCAACAAGCCTTGTCGCTGGACGGCCTATTTTGAAAGAGCACTATGAGATCGTCGTGGACCAGAAGTCTGGATATTCTCTAGGCGATAGCATCCATCTCGGTGTGGAAGACTACACGGTTGTTGGCCTCACGAGAAACATGGTGTCACCCTCAGGAGACCCTGTTTGTTATTTGTCCCTTCTCGACGCTCAAACCGTTCAATTCCAACTCGACAACGATGCCATCCGCAACAACCGACAACGGCTGGCTTCTACCTATGCTTCACTTAGCAGAATGTCTTCGCTCTTCGGTGCGCGCGCAACCCGGCAGGCCATCTTGGCCGGGGAAAACGTCCATTTCGTCAATGCGGTGGTCGCGGAGTTGAATCCGGCGGCCCGGCCCAATGAGGTAGCTACGCATATTGAGCGCTGGAACCACTATCAAGTCTTCTCTTCGGGGCAGGAAAGCGATCTACTCCTGCGCGGCATGATAGAAAAGTCGAGGAAGCAACTCTGGCTCTTCCGAATCATTCTGATGCTGGTATCCGCCGTCATCATCGCGCTGATCGTTTACACTCTGACCATGGATAAATTGCGTGAAATCGCGACGTTGAAAATCATTGGTGCTCCCGATCGCACGATTGTCAATCTTATCCTTCAGCAATCGTTAGCGATGGGAATTCTTGGGTTCGCTTTCGGGTACCTCTTAATATCGCAGACCTATACTTTGTATCCGCGGACGGTCATGTTGCAGCCGATGGATATGGCTGTACTTCTCTTGGTCGTTGTGCTCGTGTGCATTCTTTCAAGCATGCTCGGAATTTGGCGCGCATTGAAGGTTGATCCGTCAACGGCATTAGGTGGCGGCGGAGGCTAAACCAGTGGAAGCGGTGCATGTCGAAAACGTCTCCAAGATTTACCGTCGCGGCGACACAGCTACCGTCGCCCTTTCCCATATTGATCTGAGTGTCGACAGAGGCGAGCTTGTGGCCGTGCTGGGTCCAAGCGGATCGGGGAAGACAACTCTGCTAACTTGCATTTGTTGCATCAATGAGCCCACTGAGGGTCTGATCGAAATCGATGGCATCCGCATTTACGACAATGGCTGGACAGGTGTCGACGTTCGCGCCATGCGCCGACACAAGATGGGAGTAATCTTTCAGGCCTACAATTTGATCCCGTTTCTCACAGTCTTGGAAAATGTAGAACTCATCTTGGCGCTCAACAAGCTGGGTCGGCGGGAATCGCTCGAAAAGGCAATGTGGTTGCTCAACTACCTTGAAATCGCACACCGCTGGCACCATTATCCGACTGAAATCTCGGGCGGCGAACAACAGCGGGTGGCAATCGCACGTGCTCTCGCTAACGACCCGGCGGTCTTGCTTGCTGACGAGCCCACGGCAGCCCTCGATACCGAGAGAGGCAAGAGCGTGATGGCGTTGCTTCGCCGCCTGAGTCGGGAGAAGAATACAGCCGTCATTGTCGTCACGCATGATAAGCGAATGGTGGAAGGCTTCGACCGAATCTACCAAATTGCAGACGGTCAAATAAGAAACGGAAACAGCTCTCACGAGGTAGATATAGTTAGCTCCTTGCATCTTTAGTATAAAAAAGAACCGGCATAATAGCCCTCGTGAGGTTTCATCAGAGTAGATTTGTCAGCAATAGAACAATCAGTGAAACAGTAAGAAAAACAAATGGTAACCGCTAACAACGCTGCTCATCGCGCAGCTCTTGATGTGATCGACCCAGAAGAGTACGCGCGTTGGAGAGAATCCTACCTCGGTGCCCTCACTGAGCGCATCGAGGAAGATGCTATTTTCCAACTCTCTGGAGACCTAGGGGGCAAATGCCTGCTTGATCTCGGCTGCGGCGACGGCATCTACTCCATTGCAGCCTTCCAAAAGGGTGCCCGTGTGACCGGCGTCGACATTTCGGACGCGATGCTTGACTCTGCTCGACGCCGGGCGACAGCGTGTGGTGCATCCGTCGAATGGTGCCAAGCTTCTGCCGAATCGCTTCCATACGAGGCGGGCACATTTGACATCGTTCTTGCCGTCACCATCCTTTGCTTCATCAGAGATCCTCTGCAGGTCGTAAAGGAAGTCAGCCGCGTATTGCGTCCGGGCGGGTGGTTCGTCATCGGTGAACTCGGCAGATACAGCTCTTGGGCGCTGTCACGTAGGGTGCGGGGGTGGCTTGGCTCCTCAAGGTGGAGAGATGTCCATTTCTGGACTGTTGGTGAACTGCAACGTTTGCTTCAGCAGGCTGGCTTTCAGATTGACACCGCTCGCGCGTGCGTATATTACCCGCCCTTCAATCTCGCGGCGCAAACCGTAGGTGAACACGATCACGCCTTCTCTTTTTTGGGGCAGATCGGCGCTGCATTCCTTGCCGTCAGAGGCGACAAGCCCGCCTTGAAATAGGAGGACTGGCGCGGGAGGTGAATGAGAAACTCGGACGCGCATTAAATAGTGTGGCCCCGCAGCCGGCTCCATAGGACGGCTTGCCCGGCCGGTCTCGAATCGTACGCACGTATCGGTTGCTCCTGAACGACTGGGTCAATTCTAGTTATGGGGTCTTCATTGAAACCAACTTTTGACGTGATTGCATTCGGCGCACATCCCGACGACCTCGAGGCCGTCATGGGCGGCACGGCGGTCAACCTGGTGCGGAAGGACTATTCGGTGCTTTTCGTGGACCTGTGCGAGGGTGAACCGGCGCGGCATGCCGCACGGGGAGAACGTCACAAACAGGCAGTCAAGGCAGCGGAGATTCTCGGAGTCGAGCGTACGATACTGACGCTGCAGGATCGATTGATCAGCGATACGGTCGAAGCCAGGTTACAGGTTGCCCGGATACTACGAGAAAATCGGCCGCACATGGTGTTCACGACTGCTGGCGGAGGCGTTCATCCAGATCACAAAGCCGTAACGGAAATTGTCACGCATGGAGTGTTCTACGCCCGGCTCCCGAAATGGGACGAAATCTCCGGGGGAGAGTGCTTGAAGGACACCGAACCACATGAGGTTGAGCGGTTCTTCTTCGGACATTGCCGGATGGAGCCAGCCTGGGATCGGTTCGATTTCGCTGTCGACGTTAGCGATGTATATGACTTGAAATTGGCAGCGCTTCGCAGTTACGAATCCGTGTTCAGTGGGAGCCAAGCGACCCTGCTAGACAAGTACAATGCGGAGGATCGTTACGTCGGAAGTCTTGTCGGCGTGCAGTTCGCAGAGGCATTTCGCTCGCGTAGCCCATTGTTGGTGGCTGGCCCCGAGGTCTTTTTGAAGACACGGTTTGGATGACTCACACTTGAAAGCATTTCCCTGTCTCTTCAATGTTATCCGTATCGCGTTTTACCATCTCGTTCTTGCCACACTTGCTGGTGATCCACTGATCGCGATGCCATAATGCAACCGCCTGTCTGCGCTCCAAACCGAGCCGAATGTAAACATGACGCCGATACTCTCAGTGCGGGATCTCACAATTAGGTTTGGAAATCGCACGGTCATTCAGCATCTGAACTTCGCGGTCGATCCCGGTGATAACTTGGCGATCATAGGGCCAAACGGTGCTGGCAAGACTGTCCTTCTCCGGGCCTTGCTCAATTTGCTGCCCTACGAAGGTGTCATTCGCTGGTCACCGGACGCCAAATTGGGCTATGTCCCCCAAAAAATTGCGGCAGACCGGCACCTGCCTTTACATGTAAACGACATTCTGGCGGCAAAGGCCCGACTGCTAAAACTCCCCGTTCAGAATGTTCGGTTGATCGCAGATAGGGTAGGCCTTACTCCAGAACTACTCGACACCAGCGTCGGCATACTCTCCGGGGGAGAGTTCCAAAAGGCTCTGATCGCGTTCGCTCTGTTGGGAGATCCAAATGTACTACTGTTCGACGAACCGACCGCCAGTCTCGACGAACTAGCGGAGGAGCATATCTATGAATTGCTGCGAGACCTACAGCGCGAGCGTCATTTAACTATTCTTCTGGTCTCGCATGATCTCAGTGTCGTGTATCAGTTCGCAACAAAAGTTCTGTGCCTCAGCAAAGGAAAGCCCTGTTTTGGTCCACCCAGAGAAATCTTGACACCGGAAACTCTCGAAGCCGTTTATTCAGCGCCAGTGAAATTCTACGAGCATCATCACGATCAGTAGAGGATCAGCAGATGTTTCATTCAGGGGAAATCTACGCGGTCGTGCTGGCCCTTCTCTTCGCTGTTGCCGCTGGCCTGGTCGGTAGCTTTGCGCTCATGAAACGGATGCTATTGGCCAGCGATGTGGTCTCGCACGTGGCGCTTCCTGGACTAGGCCTAGCTTTTCTTTACAGGTTTAATCCGCTGATTGGCGGAGCGGCGACCTTGCTTTTGGGCACTCTGTTGATCTGGCAACTTCAAAAGAAAACAGGCCTCGCGACTGAGGCCATGATCGGCGTGGTATTCGCAGGGTCAGTCGCCATCGGCGCCATTTTGACTCCAAAAGAGGACCTTGTGGAGGCGCTATTCGGGCGGTTCGAGGATCTTTCGCTCACGGCGTTCTTGGTTGGAGTAGGCGCGGTCCTCGTTGTTATTCTGGTTGTCTTCCGATTTAAGGACGAACTGATCTTAGGCCTGTTCGCACCCGAATTGGCCGCAGCAACTGGCGTGAAGCTTGAAAGACTAAACCTCTATTTTCTCCTGGTATTCAGCCTGTCGGTTCTTGTGGGCCTGCGTTTCCTGGGCGCGCTCCTCGCGGGATCGTTGATCATCATTCCTGCAACCACGGGTCGGCGGCTTACAAGTGATCTGTCGCACTTCCTGGTCGTTTCTTGCCTTGCCAGCGTGGTGGCGGTCGGAGCGGGTTTGGCGGTGACTCATTACCTGCTGCCCCAATTCAGTCCAGGACCGGTTGTCGTCATCATCTCGGCGGCTCTATTCATGTTGAGCCTGCTTAAGAAACCTGCCGCCGCTTAGGAAGGTTTGGGACCGTGAGGTCGGTAGTAACCTGCTCCCCTAAATCCGCAAAAAACCGAGTATGATCTTGCATTTTTGATCGGTCCCCTTTTCCTGTATCACCCGGAGAGTGAGTCTTCGGCTTGCCATCCGCGCCGTTTGATTTGTTAGCCGGAAGCCGAACTTCAATCAGAGGCCGCAAACTGCCGGGTTTCGTCACGATAGTTGATGGGAAAAAGAGGGAACAATTGGGGAACAATTAAATTTCTCTTCCTTTCCTTTCATTACTTTAGACTCCCCCCACATTCCTTGTAACTTCTTGAAACTACGCTATTCTCATACATTCGATCTCTACCGCTCTACCGGTATTTCATTTGTTTGTCTTCATTCCGTATTTGCTTCTTAGGAGTACTCACCGGGTGCCTGGTTCGCTTCCACTCTCTTGCGGCGGATTCCCATTTCCTTGGGAAAGAATTGGTAAGGAACTCCTGTAGCCCCCTAGGTCGCGCAGAATCGAGGGCCGTATTTTCTCGTACGGTCTCATAGCCTGACCCCGTAGAGGCTTTGGCTGGGTAGCAGTATCAGCTCGAACAACTGGAGCAGGACAAACACCGAACACGGGACAAAGCAGAGGTCGCCACGGCGACCACAAGAGGAAAACGAAGATAAGCGTAAAGACCAAAAACGTTTTCCGAAATCCCGGTTGCGTGTCGCATTTATAATCGACATAGAACAGCATTGCGAGAAATGATCTCATTTCAGCACCCGGACAAGCAGCACTCCCAAGCCAATACCCAACACCAGCAGGCCGCTTGCAGCAATCACGCCTACTGCAACCCAGCGGCGCACCGCAGATCGCGAGTAAGCACGGTTTAGTTCCACAATCAACTCTCTCGCGTGTAACCGCCCAGCGTCAATATCCTTTTGAATCTCCTCACGCACCGCAATCCCAGCTTTCCGCGCTTCTTTTTCAACGATTCCCAACGCTTCGTGTTGCGCCGAACGAAGGCCTACTTCTATGCCGGCGACCATTTCTTCCGTGCGGGCTTCGATACTCCCGATCACCTGCTGCAACACCACTTCATTCATCGTCACCAAAAGCATCGCAGGGTCATCAGGCATAACCAGCATTCCGTGGCGCGCTGCAACTTCCGCAGTTATGCGGCTCAAGTTCAGCGCAACTTCCGTCTTCATCGGACTCTTTACCATGAAGATTTCCCCGCTCACAGGCGGGCTCCTTCATTACACGAATGGAATTGCATCCAATTGGTCGAAGAGGTCACGCTGCACCACTCGCAGTCGCTGCTTCGCCATGATCGTGAAACCGTTCCCATTCAGCGCTTCGTCAAAAGTCATCTTCTGGCAAATCATCTCTTCCACATCCCGGCCAAACGTGTCCGCGGTGCGCCGCACGATCGCCACGGAGCCATGCACTTTGCCTGCATGCTTCTTACACACGGCCATCTCCCGGAATGGTGATCCATCCTGCAACACTGCGCCAAAATACTCGTTCAGCCAGACGATTAGATTCTTCTCCCGCGTCGTTTCCGCGAGCTGCTCGAACCCGCCTAGCGTATCGTTCAGCGATTGACCTCCGGTAATCACCGAATGGATGAACACGCGCTTTCCTTTCTCCCGCAAGTAATCGAGCGCCTGATTCTCCAGGATGTAGTGCCACAGGGGAATAAACGTCGATGCGCCCGTATCCACAACGAACGTGCCGCTCTCTGTCAAAAATCGTTCCATGAGCAGATCGAATTCACGCTGGTCCACGCTCCCATCTTTCAAAAGGTTTAGTCGGCTCACCGCCAATCCACGATATTCCGACAGGGTTTGATTCACCGGGTCCGCGTCAATACCAACCACATCGTGTCCTTTCGACAAGAGATACTGCGACAGGATCGCGGAGATCAGACT
The DNA here is from genome assembly GCA_035534055.1 of Candidatus Acidiferrales bacterium. Lineage (GTDB taxonomy): Bacteria > Acidobacteriota > Terriglobia > Acidiferrales > UBA7541 > Palsa-295. The sequence continues at coordinate 23,835 of DATLST010000324.1, forward strand.
CTTTCCGACTCCACCCTTGCCTTGCAGTGAGATGTGAATCGACGTTGCGCCGCTACCATTACCGTTTGTTTTTGTCATTCGAGTCCTCCCTGCCGTGCACTAACCTTTCCAACTTCTGCGTGCCTGGCCACTGAAAACCTGGCCTGTTTTCTTCCAATCGTTTTAGATTGGCTAGGGGGTCTCGCTCTTCAACTGCTTGCATTCCCGCCTCCCCCAGTCCTTGCGGTTCAGAAGTCTTGTCCTGTTTTCCCCAGTCGCTGGTCGCGGTTCGTTTTCTTTTGGCGCGCCATACCGCCATGTGGAAAGTGTGGTAGCTCACCTGCAAGCCTTCGGTTTCTAAGGCCTCCCAAATGTATTTAAGAGTTTGCCCAGAGTTCACCGCCGCTTCTATTCCGGGAAGAAGAGACCGAATGAGAGCGGCTTTTCTTTTCGGGGGAGCTGCGGCTAGATGTTCTAAACAGCGGCGGTAATTGTTTTGCGTTGACATGTTGTGTAAGCCTGCTGTACATATAGCACCATGAAGGGCAGATGTAAAGCACGAAAGAATCCGAAGTCAACCGAGGCCTGCAAATGCCTTCATTAGTCATCATTTGCCCACAGACGGAAGCACTTCTCAACGTGGGCCAACACTTGTCATCACTATTCGACATTCTTCAGCAGCAGTAGGAGCAGCGTGCATGAAATGCAGGCGGGTTATCGGCGAAAGGCACAGGTATTGGAACATAAAGGGTTGTAGTCACTTCGTGGTGTCTTTCTGGCTTAACTACTTACTTTTCTTACTTTATGCGTGGTACCACTTCGGACAGATTCTGGTACCACTTTGGTACCACTCTTGAAAGGAGATATTTTGTGAGTAGAGAACTCTTTCCGCGAAGTTTTCGATACCCTTCCGCCGAACTCCGGGAGCAAGTTCGCGCCGCTGTCAAAGAACGTGGCTTCCGTTCCGAGCAAGCGTTCCTCATTGCCGCTTGCGAGCACGAAATTCGGCAGGGCGCTAACACCGAAGCTACGACGCAGTTTGAGGCGCGCGTGGCAACCACGCTCACGAACCTGGCGAAGCAGGTGCAGGGACTTCAGACGCTCGCGCACGCGCAGGTCGCTCTAACCGACGTGTTCCTGAAATATGTCATCACTTGTGTGGTCGAACCCCCGGAAGATGCGCTTCCCGCGGCGCGCGTTCGCGCTAGGTTGCGTTACGAAAAACTGGTCCGTGCTGCTGCGGAAGGGATCTCGAGCAAGAACAGAGACACTCTCAAGGGAATGGTGTCCGATGAATGACGAACCCCTAATTCGATTGCGACCGAGAAAATCAAAACACGGCCCAAACGAAAATCCACGCAAGTACACAGG
>DATLST010000325.1:0-6342 GCA_035534055.1 Candidatus Acidiferrales bacterium
TTGGTTTTGTGTGCACGAACTACAAAAACTCTTCCTACACGCGTGAAGCAGTGCGCTCTCTATTGAAGAACGACGGGAATCAGTTTCGAGTTGTGGTGGTTGACAACAATTCCGACGAAGAAAACGTCGAAGCGCTGAAAAGCCTCGCGACGGAGTTTCAGGAAGTCGAATTGATACTGAGCAAGGAAAACGAGGGCTATTTCAGAGGGCTGAATCTAGGCATCAGACACCTGAGATCCAGTCAACCGGATATCAATATCATGGTTGTCGGAAATAACGACGTGGTGTTCCCCGCCGATTTTGCTGACTCGATACGCAGGAACTTGTCTACTTTTGAGAAGTATGCGGTCGTTTCACCCGACATTACAACGCTGGATGGCGTACATCAAAATCCGCATGTCATCGGCAAGATCGGGAAGTTTCGTGAGTTTATCTACGACCTGTATTATGCAAACTATTACTTAGGTATCGCCATCCGGGGGATAGCGAAGCTGAGCCGGAGCTTCACCGACAGGCCAGACGAGAACCATCACGATGTTGCGCAGGAAATATACCAGGGTTATGGGGCGTGCTACGTGCTCGGCCCGGTGTTCTTCCGTCATTTCGAAGAATTGTGGGCGCCGACGTTCCTGATGCACGAGGAGTACTTTCTCAGCAAACAACTCAGCGACGACGGTTTGAGCGTTTACTACGAGCCCTCCATTAAAGTCCTGCATCGCTGCCACGGGGCCATTGGCGCAATTACCGGCAGAAAAGCTTGGGAAACCGCGCGCAGTGCGCAAAAGATTTACCGACAACACGTCAGAATATTTGATTGAACCGTCGTGTTTTTGGATTCCTACGGAGCGGTGAGCGAATCCTCTGTTTTGAGGTAATGACGCCGTTTACTGTGAGCCGGGAGTTGCCGTGAAACCGTATCAAGTGTGTATACATTGCGTGATGGACACTTCCGATCCGAAGATCGAGTTTGACGGCGAAGGAATGTGCGATCACTGCAGCAATTTTTACAAGCGTGTTCTTCCGAAATGGCAGCCCAATGAAGCCGGAATGAAGGTCCTCATGAAGAAGGTCGATCAAATCAAGAGGGCCGGGGCCCGGAAGGATTTTGACTGCATTATCGGCATCAGCGGCGGAGCGGACAGCTCGTACCTGACGTATCTCGCAAAAGAACGGCTCAACCTGCGTCCCCTGGTTTTCCACGTTGACGGCGGGTGGAACTCGCAGATCGCCGTTAGCAATATTGAAAAGTTAATTGACAAACTGCATCTGGAATTATTCACGGAAGTGATCGATTGGAAGGAGATGCGCGACCTTCAGCTCGCCTTCTTCAAGTCGGGCGTTCCCCATATCGATTTGCCGCAAGATCATGCGTTTTTCGCGACGATGTATAAATTTGCTGAAAGGCACGGGGTTAAGTACATACTCACCGGCGCGAATATTTCGACCGAATGCGTCAGGAATCCTCTGGACTATTTTTATTACGGAACCGACATGTGGCAGATCCGGGATATTCATGGGAAATTTGGGCAAGCACCGCTCGTTAATTTTCCACTTTCCGGCATTCTGAGGCACAAGGTTTATTTGAGGTATTTCAAGGGAATCGAAGTGGTTAAACCACTGGACTATTTGCCTTACATAAAAAAGGATGCGATGCGGTTCCTCGGCGACAAGTTCGGATGGCAGGAGTATCCGCGCAAGCACTTTGAATCCAGATTTACGAAGTTCTACGAGGGATATTGGCTCCCGGAGAAATTTGGCTTCGATACCCGAAGAGTTCAGTATTCGAGTTTGATCCTGACCGGCCAAATGACGCGGCATGAGGCCCTGGCAGACCTCGCGCAGCTGCCTTACGACGAAAAAACAATTGCCCAGGATTTTGAATATGTCTCCACAAAGCTTGGAATTTCCGTCGCCGAACTCCAGGGGTACATGGACGCACCGACCAAGTCTTACAGGGACTACAAGAATCAGCTGTATCTGTTTCTGCTGGGCGCTCGTGTTATGCAGCTGATGGGGCTGGAAAAAGCAGCAGTGAAGAGGTGATTTCAATATTCAATTATGGTATTGGTAACGTTCAAGCAATCGCCAACATCTATAAGCGCTTGAACATACCAGCGCGCATCGTCAGTACGGCAGAGGAGCTGTCCCGGGCGGAAAGGGTCATTCTTCCAGGAGTCGGTGCGTTTGACTGGGCGATGGCTCGCCTGGATAACTCTGGGATGCGACCGGTGCTGGACGACCTGGTGATGTCCAAAGGTAGGCCTGTACTGGGAATTTGCGTAGGTATGCAAATGATGGCTAGACGAAGCGATGAGGGTTCGCTCGAAGGGCTCGGATGGATTGATGCCGAAGTGAAGAAATTTAACGGTACGCCGCCATCCCATCGCACGTACTTACCCCATATGGGATGGAACGACGTCGAACCCGGCAGCAACGAGGGCTTGTTCAGGGACATCGGGGCGATGGGCAGATTTTACTTTCTGCATTCTTATTATTTTGCGCCCAAAGACCAGAACATGGTCCTTGCCGTTACGGACTACGGCGGCGCCTTTGCATCAAGTATTCGCGCCGGTAATATTTATGGCGTGCAGTTTCACCCCGAAAAAAGTCATCAATGGGGCATCCAACTCCTGAAGAATTTTGCCGAGTTGTAAGGATGTTGCGCCCACGAATTACACCTTGTCTTCTGATCAAGAACGGCGGTCTGATCAAGACCATGAACTTCAGCAATCCGAAGTATGTGGGCGATCCGATCAACGCTGTGAAGATCTTCAACGAGAAGGAAGTTGACGAAATCATCGTGGTCGATATCGATGCTTCCGTACATCAGAAGGAGCCCAATTACGGGCTCATCAAGAATCTCGCAGCCGAATGCCGGATGCCGCTGTGCTATGGCGGAGGTATCAAGACCGTCGAGCAAGTCGAAGAAATCATCAGCTTGGGTGTTGAAAAGGTCGCGATTAGTTCTGCGGTGATTGGGAACCCCGATCTCATTGCGAAGGCTGCCGCGGTTGTCGGCAGTCAAAGCATTGTAGTGGTCATGGACGTGAAGAGGGTCGATTCCCCAGGGCCCTATGAGCTCTTTATTCATAATGGTAGAAAGGCCACTGGCCTCAGCCCTGTCGAGTTTGCCAAGGCGGCTGAGCATCTGGGCGCCGGAGAGGTGGTTATTAATTCGATTGATCGCGACGGGCTCATGACGGGCTATGACCTTCATCTCGCTAGACTAGTGCGCGAGGCCACCACCCTTCCAATCACTGTTCTGGGGGGCGCTGGATCGCTCAAGGATATTGCAGCTCTGATTGAATTGTTTGGAACCATTGGCGCAGCCGCAGGTAGTTTGTTTGTGTTTAAGGGCAGCTTTAGGGCGGTTTTGATCAATTACCCCAGCCGGTCAGAGAAGGATGCCTTGGTGCCTCGCGTTCGTCAGGCTATGGCTTCTGAGATTTGATGCAACAATTGCTTCTAAATATCGGCACCGGCTCGACAGAGGTGGTTGACGCACCAGTCCCGTCCCTGCGGGATGGTCATGTACTGATCCGTACGCGGCACAGTCTTATCTCCGCAGGCACTGAGCGAATGCTGATCGACTTCGGTCGAGCTTCGATGTTCGACAAGGCACGGCGGCAGCCCGACAAAGTCAAGATGGTTTTCGCCAAAATGCGTACGGACGGCCTGATCGCCGCGATAGATGCGGTCCGCAGCAAGCTTGACCAACCGCTGGCACTGGGCTACTGCAACGTCGGTAGCGTGATCGAGGTGGGCAAAGGGGTTACCCAATTCAAACCGGGGGATCGCGTAGTTTCTAATGGCAGCCATGCTGAGATCGTGAGTGCGCCGAAAAACCTGTGTGCACTCATCCCCGACAATGTCAAAGACGAATCGGCCGTCTTTACAGTGTTGGGAGCGATCGGGCTCCAAGGTTTGCGCCTAGCGCAACCGACTCTTGGTGAAACGGTCGTGGTGACCGGTTTGGGGCTGATCGGGCTATTAACGGCGCAAATGCTGCAAGCACATGGTTGTCGGGTTATGGGCATCGACCACGATGCGCAGCGGCTCGAGATGGGACGTAAGTTCGGAGTATATACCGCTGATGCATCCGCAGGTGACGACCTTGTGGTGCAGGCCATGGACTTCTCTCGTGGCCGGGGTGTGGACGCCGTAATCATCACTGCATCGACACCAAGTTCCCAGCCAGTTTTACAGGCCGCCAAGATGTGCCGAAGGCGCGGCAGGATTGTGCTGGTGGGAGTTACAGGACTCGAGCTCTCCCGACAGGACTTCTATGAGAAGGAAATTACGTTCCAGGTGTCTTGTTCATATGGTCCTGGCCGCTATGACGCAAGCTACGAGTTAAAGGGTCAAGACTACCCCATCGGTTTCGTGCGCTGGACCGAGCAGCGCAACTTTGAAGCGGTGCTGGATCTGATGGCATCCAGTGCCCTGAACGTGACGCCCCTTGTTACACATCGCTTCCCTATCGAACGCGCGGACGAAGCCTATTCCGTCCTGACCAATAATGAACCCTCGCTGGGCATCCTGTTGCTGTATCCGGCGGAGTCGAACACGGAAACAGACTGTCAAACGGTTGTGCTCCAAGGCGCAAGGCCTCTTGGTGCAGCCGCCAGCCCTGTGGTTGGTTGCATTGGAGCCGGCAACTACGGCGCGCGGGTATTAATTCCTGCGCTGGCAAAAGCCGGGGCGAGGCTGCATACCATTGTGACGACAAGTGGTTTGAATGCGGTGCACTACGGTAAGAAATTCGGTTTCACCAAGGCATCCGCAAGCACCGCGGAGCTGTTTGCGCAGAACGAAATCAATACAGTGGTTATCGCCACGCAGCACGATAGCCATGCACGGCTTTCGTCAGAAGCTTTGCGAAGCGGGCGGCATGTGTACGTGGAAAAGCCCCTGGCCTTGAATCGGGAACAGCTTGCCGAGGTCGAGACGGCCTACGCCGAGTCCGCGGCGCGCGGCACTGCGCCCATCATTCTTGTCGGATTCAATCGCAGATTTTCCCCTCACGTGCAACGCATGCGGGAGATGCTGCGGGGAACGGCGGGCCCCATGTCATTGAACCTGTTGATGAACGCGGGTGTCGTTCCGTCGGAGCATTGGACCCAGGATGCACAGGTTGGTGGAGGACGGATCATTGGGGAGGCCTGTCACTTCATTGACCTAGCACGCTTCCTCGTAGGTGCGCGGATTGTCGGGACAAGCACCAGTGCAATGCGACGTAGGAGAGAGAGCACGCCTAGTCCGGATACTGTGCATATTTCACTTGAGTTTGAGGATGGGTCGATTGCCTCCATTCAGTACTATGCCAACGGACATCGTTCCTTTCCGAAGGAGCGCGTGGAAGCGTTTGCCTCAGGACGGATTCTTCAGTTGGAAAACTTCCGCGTGCTGCGCGGCTTTGGCTGTCCAGGGTTCCGGAGCTTCCGAACCTGGAGACAGGACAAGGGACATGGCGCTTGCGTGCGAGCCTTTCTTACTGCTGTCGAGTTGGGGGGACCCTCGCCGATTCCGGCAGAGGAAATCTTTGAAGTTTCCCGGGTTGCAATAGAGGTCGCGGAGAGCCTCTCAAACGGGTGAGAAACAGCCGAGGCATGATTTTGCGACACCTCTTCCTAAATGCCTTCTCGATCGCTGGAGATCTGAAAGTTTGAAGGAACTGATGAAGCAATTGTTTGGAACTGCTCTAGAACTGCGAATCATCTTGAGTTCCATCTAGTGCGGCCGCTGAAGATCTACTTCTCCACCGCGCTGCGGCTCGGCGTCACCAATATAGCGCGAGTAGCGATCTATCGTACTTTCAAGCGAGCCGGGATTTATCAATGGTTGCTGCCGCAAAGCAAGGCAGTCCCCCTCAAGCTTGAAATTGTTGACTCTTCACGCGCTGCGGTTGACCCGCGTGTACCATGGGCTGATCGAGCGGTCTTGGCGGAAGCCGACGAGTTGCTCGCGGGGAAGGCTAACTACTTTTCGGCACACGTCCAGACAGTTGGGTGTCCGCCAAATTGGTTCCTCAACCCATTTCAAGATCGACGACACCCACAGTCCGCGTGCCATTGGAGCAAGATTGCGGACTTCCACACCGAAGTGGGAGACATAAAAATCATCTGGGAGATGTCTCGATTCACTTGGGCACTGGTCTTCGCACGAAGCTGGTGCATAAGCGGGGATGCTCGTTATCTCGCAGCTTTGCGGCTCTGGATACAGAACTGGTGGAGGTGCAATCCTCCTAACACTGGTCCCAACTGGATGTGCGGTCAAGAAACCTCTATTCGACTCATTAACTCGCTGCTGGCATTCCGCTTGGTGGGCGTCGAAAGCGGCGCT
>DATLST010000326.1:0-7794 GCA_035534055.1 Candidatus Acidiferrales bacterium
GCAGTTTTTAGAGTCGAACCGGGGTTGACCGCCCTGCATTCATCCAGGCAAACGATGGCGCCATCGCTGATCTCGGCGCGTTTGGCCGGGCATTTCTGGAATCTCTTTCCGGTTTTGCCTTCAGGCGTTCTATCTAAAAGATTCGTTACAAGGGACAAGAGCTTAGCGAGCCGTGCGCCCGGCACGTGGGGGCACAGGCGCCCGAATAGGGGCTGCGGCGGAATAAATGTTTTGAATCTTTCTTCCGAAAACACCAATCGCATATGTTAGCGGGGTATTGTGCCGCGACCGGAGAGTCATTGAGGAGATACAAGCACGCGAAGGCCAGCCTGACATGACGATCTGGACTCACGATGGCGCGGGGCTTGTCCCCGAGGCGGACGACGCGGAGCTTGTACGCCGGGTACTCGCAGGGGACGGGCCGGCGTTCGCCACTCTGGTGCGCAGGCACGAGCGGCGCGTATTCCGCGTGACGCTGGCGGTGACCGGCTGCAACGAAGATGCCGAGGAAGCCATGCAGGATACTTTTGTGAAGGCTTACCGGCATCTGGCTCAATTCCGCAACGAGGCGCGATTCACGACCTGGCTGACGAGCATCGCCGTCAACGAAGCATTACAACGCCGAAACACCCGGAAGAACAACCTGTCCCTCGACGATCCCGCCGTGACGGAAGCACACCTGATCCCGCACAGGATCGAGCGCTGGCATACGAATCCCGAAGCCGTAGTGGGGGGGCAGGAATTGCGGCTGCTTGTGGAGAAGGCCAAGAGAATCTGCCCTCGATGTACCGCGAGCCCCTTGTGCTCAGGGATATCGAGGAGATGAGCACCGAGGAGGCCGCAGGGGTGCTGGGACTGGCGGTGCCCGCATTCAAATCGCGGCTGCTTCGGGCGCGCTTGATGGTGCGCGAGGCGCTGGCGGCTCGGCTGGAGCGCAAGCCGAATTTGGCGGAGCGCGCCATGCGCTCGGCTGCGGGGTTAGGAAAATCACTGGCGGTCCGCTTTTCGGCGGCAGGGAAGCGGGAGGTATAAGAAATGAAAAAGCTCAATTGCAACGAAGTGGTGGACAACCTCTCGTGCTACGTGGATGGCGACGGAGCGGCGGACCTGCGAGCGGGCCTCGAGAGCCATATCCTGCGCTGCGGGCGCTGCCGCGCGATTCTGGAATCGACGCGGCAGACCCTGCAAATCCTTCACGATTGCGAACCCTTCCCGGTGCCGCTGCAGGTGAGCGCCCGGCTGTATTCGCGTTTGCAGGAAGTGCTGTACTCGAAATGAAAAAGTTCACTCGGATTAGGTCAGTGGTGGTGCAGTTCATCCAAAGGAGAAATACGAAAATGAAAAAAGCTGGATTTGCGGTTCTTCTGAGCCTGCTCATGGGAGTTTCCGTGTATGTTTCCGCGGCCCAAAAGCAAGCGAACTGGCAAGGAACTCTGGTGGATAGCAAATGCTATCTAAAGGACAACTCACTTACGGGAAACGACCACGGGTCGATGAAAGATTGCGGCACGATTTGCCTGAGGGGCGGCACACCGGGGGCGTTGCTCACAAAGGATAAGAAGTTCTACGCGATCCTCGCTCCCTCCACGCTTCTCGCTCCTTATGTGGGCCAGCAGATCCGGATCGAAGGATCCCTGGTGAATGGAGCCATCAATGCCAGCCATATTGAAGTCAACAAGGACGGCAAATGGCAGGCCTTGAAGCTAGGTCCCGCCGTCTAGCCACGCGTTGAAAACTCGCGGGCCGGGAATTGGACCTTCACGAAAAGGCCTCGGCCCCGCGGGCTTTCCGCCCACACAACCATGAGGAAGTGCTTGCTGATCGGAATCGCAATCGTCGTTCTGCTGATCGTTGTCCTGGGAATTTTTGCGCTCGAATTCAATCTGAGCGCCCTGCCGAATCCTGGGCCGATCGAGACGCGGCTGGCCAATGCGGGCAAACGCTTTTTGATCGGCCGTTACGCGCGCAAAAACTCCTTCACACTACCCGCGGCTACGCCAGAAAAAATCGCAGGCAGCCAAATGAATTTTGGCGGCGAATGCGCCGCCTGCCACGGCACGGACGGTCGAACGCCTTCCGACATTGGCAGCGCCATGTATCCCCGTGCGCTAGACCTGGGTTCTCCGCAGGTGCAGCAGTTCTCCGACGTGGAGCTTTTCTGGATCATCAAGAACGGCATCCGCCTTTCCGGCATGCCGGGATTTGCCCGGACACTGTCGGACGATCAGATTGCCAACATGGTCTTGTATGTGCGGGAGCTTGCCAAATCGCCGAGCGCGCAAGCGGCCAGCAACTAGCCGGTCCTTAATTCCCTCGCACGCTCAAAACAATTTTGAGTGGAGCGCCGGAAATGGCGCAGGGAAGCAAAAGGAGCTAGGACGCCGCTTCGGCGCTGGCGCGAATTTCCTGCCATCGCTTGGGGCGTTTTTTCGCGTCGAGGACTTTCTTGCGCAGACGGATGGATTTTGGGGTGACTTCCACGAATTCATCGTCCGCGATGAATTCGATGGCCTTCTCGAGGGTCATTTCGCGGGGCGGAATCAGCCGAATGGCTTCATCGGCGCTGGAAGACCGCATGTTCGTGAGCTTTTTCTCCTTGGTGACGTTCACGTCCATATCGGCGTCGCGCGAATTCTCGCCGACGATCATTCCTTCATAGACTTCCACGACCGGGCCGATGAACAGCTCGCCGCGCTCCTGCAAACCCCAGATGGCATAGGCCGTGGCGACGCCGCCGCGGTCGGCAACCAGCGCTCCCGTGGGGCGCGATGCCGTGTCGCCCACATAATCCGTCCATCCTTCGAGCAGCGAGTGGAGCAGGGCCGTTCCGCGGGTATCGGTGAGCAATTGGCCGCGCAGCCCGATGAGCCCGCGCGAGGGGATGCGGAATTCCATGCGCACGCGGCCGGAATGGTGATTGACCATCTTGGCCATTTCGCCCCGGCGGCTGCCGAGCGTCTCGATCACGATGCCGATAAAAGATTCCGGGCAATCCACGACCAGCAACTCGAGCGGCTCGACACGACGGCCATTTTCGGTACGGACCACGATTTCCGGCTTGCCGACCATCAATTCGTAACCCTCGCGGCGCATGGTTTCAATGAGAATGGCGAGCTGCAATTCGCCGCGCGCGAGAACACGGAAGGTGTCGGTGGAACCGCCATCTTCGACGCGCAAGGAGACGTTGGTAAGCAACTCCCGTTCGAGCCGGGCGCGCAGGTCGCGGGAAGTGACGAATTGACCTTCACGGCCGGCGAAGGGCGACGTGTTCACCGTGAAGAGCATGGTAAGCGTTGGTTCGTCGATGGTGAGCGGAGCGAGCGGCGCGGAATTCTCCAGGCCGGTGATGCTTTCGCCAATCTGAATGCCTTCGACGCCGGCGATGGCCACGATATCGCCAGCCAAGACTTGTTCCGCTTCGTCGCGTTCGAGGCCGCGGAAAGTGAAAAGCTTGGTGATCTTGGTGGGCTGCAGGGCGCCGGAAAGCTTGACGATGCCGACCTCCGCGCCGCGCGCGAGAGTGCCTTGAAAGACGCGTGCGATGGCGATGCGGCCGAGGTATTCGCTGTAATCGAGGTTGGTCACTTGGATTTGCAAATTCGCTTCGGGATCGCCGGCGGGCGGCGGAATGTGAGCGACGATGCTTTCGAACAAGGGCTGCAGGTTGGTGGAGGAATCGCCCAGCTGGCCATGGGCCACGCCGGTGCGGGCGTTGGTGTAGAGCACGGGAAAATCGAGCTGGTCTTCGGTGGCGTCGAGATCGATGAAAAGGTCGTAGATTTCGTCGAGGACCGCGGCGGGGCGGGCGTCGACGCGGTCGATCTTGTTGAGAACGATGATTGGCGGCAATTTCGCGGCCAGCGCTTTTTGGAGGACGTAGCGCGTTTGCGGCAGCGGACCCTCGCTCGCGTCCACCAGAAGGAGCACGCCATCGACCATGCGGAGGGCGCGCTCGACCTCGCCGCCGAAATCGCTGTGGCCGGGCGTATCCACAATATTGATTTTCGTGTCGTGATAGGTGAGCGCGGTATTTTTCGCCAGGATGGTGATGCCGCGTTCGCGCTCCAGATCGTTCGAATCCATGACGCGCTCGGCCACTTGCTGGTTGGCGCGGAAAATCCCGCTCTGGCGCAGCATGGCGTCGACAAGCGTCGTCTTCCCGTGGTCCACGTGGGCAATGATGGCGATATTGCGAATAGGTGTCGTCATGATCCTTGCGATCAAACAGATAAGGCTGCACGCGGTCTTGCAGCCCCGATGAGTCCCTAGGAGGATTTTACTGGAGCAACAAACGCACAGCCATTCTAGCACGGAAAAGGACATGGAGGCTCGCCGCGCGCGAGTTGCGAGTACCGTGTGCGCCAATGGAGGCGAAGAACGGCTTTTGTTACAGGGGTAGTGAATGGCGCGGCGGAGCGCGGCGAGTGGCTGGAGGGCTACAGCAGAGGCTCGCCGGAGTTGCGCGCGATAACGTTGCGCGTTTCGTCGCGCAGGCGGACGATTTCGCCCCAGTTGTCCGCTTCAGCCGGGTTGGGCGCGATCAGCGGACCGAACGTCACCGTGATGCGGCCGGGCTTGGGGAGGTAAGTGCGGTCGCGCAGAATCCGGCGGGCGCCGCGCACGGCCACCGGGCAAATGGGACGCTGGGTGTCCACGGCTGCTTTGAACGCGCCGAGCTGGAAGGGACGAATCCCGGCCACTGCCGTAAAAGTGCCTTCGGGATAAATGACCACCGATTCGCCGCGCTTGAGCGCAGCGTCCACTTCCTCGGCCTGCCGAATACGCGCCCTCGGGTCGCCGCGGTCGAAGGCAAACTGGCCGCTGCGGCGAATCAGGGTCCCAAAGAGCGGCATGCGCAGGGCCTCGCCCTTCACCACATAACGCACATCGGCGGGCAGGATCGCCATGTTTACGACAATGTCCAGGTAGCTTGAATGGTTCGGCGCGAAAATCCACGGCTTCGATTGCGCCATGTCAGCGAAAATTTCCCGTCCCTCGACGCGCACGGGAATGCCCAAAAGATAGAGCGCGAAGCGCATTCCAGCATGGAGGAATCGCGCCGCGCGCCTTTCGTCGGGAATCAGCAAAATGCCGCACCACACGAGGATGAGCACAAGCGCGTAAGCGGTAATCGCATACACGCCATAGAGGAATTCGAGCGCGCGCCATCCGGCACGCGCGATCCATGCCCCCGCGCGAGGAACAACGCTTCGCGCCGCGAGCTTGGCCACCTGCACCCACGGCGGCGCCAGTTTCTTGCCAAGGCTTCCCTCCAGGAAAAGCCTTCGCGTTTCGCCGCGGCGCAATTTGCCGCTGGACGTCTTGGGAATCGACTGGGGCGGAAGAATTTCGACGCGATCAGGCGGTACGCCAATCGCGTCGTTCACGGAGCGAGAGACCTCGGCGGCGATGTTTCTGGCGCGGGCCAGATTGCGGACTTCGGCGGTGACGATGAGCCTTTCCGTTCCGGTGCGCTCATCGGGAGCGCCGAAGGCGACCACGCATCCCGCGCGCACGCCTTCGACGCGGCCGGCAACATCCTCGATTTCGTGTGGATACAAATTGTGGCCGGCCTTGATAATCACGTCCTTGGCGCGGCCGGTGATATAGAGCTCGCCATCCGCCCAGTAGGAGAGGTCGCCGGAATCGAGCCATCCTCCGCCGCGAAGCAATTCTGCGGTGGCGCGGGGATTGCGATAATAGCCGCTGGTGGCCGAAGGGCCGCGAAACCAGAGCTTGCCCTCGACGCGCTCGCCCGCAGCGTTGCCGTCAGGCGTCACGATCCGCACTTCGACGTCCGGGAGGGGATTTCCGGCAGAGACGAACTCGAGCGCGGTGGAATCGCCGGAGGCCGCGGGAACCGCGCGGCCCGTGGATTCAAATGCATCGCGCTCGATGCGGTCAACCTTATAGCCCGATCCGATTTTGGGCACGGAAACGGCAAGCGACGCCTCCGCGAGGCCATACACGGGCAAAAGCGACTCGCGGCGAAAGCCATAGGGAGCGAAACGCGCGACGAATCGTTCGAGCGTGCCGGGGCGCACCGGTTCGGCGCCGTTGATCGCCGCGCGCCACGAGCTTAGGTCGAGGCCTTGCAAATCCTTGTCCGCGATTTTGCGCGCGCACAATTCGTAGGCGAAATTGGGCGCGGGGCTCATGGTGCCGCGATGACGGTGAATCGCCCAGAGCCAGCGCTCCGGCCGGCTGAGAAACGCGAGCGGCGACATTACAACCACCGGGACGCCCGAAAACAGCGGGACAAACCAGGCGCCGATCAGTCCCATATCGTGATAAAGAGGCAACCAGCTAACAGCGACATCCCGCGGGTTCAAATCGACGCCCGCGACGATGGAACGGATGTTGGCAAGCAGGTTTGCGTGCGTGAGCGTGACGCCTTTGGGATCCCCCGTGGAGCCCGAAGTGTATTGCAGGAATGCAATATCATCGGCGCGGGAATGATGCGAGAGATTCTGGACGGGCCGCCACTCCGCGGACGGCGTGGCACCGGGCGATTCAGCGGCGCTTGCGAGCCGCTCCGCATTCAAGACCTCGCGCAGCGTGGGAACGCCCGGCTGCAGAAGGCGAGCGAGCCCTTCGGCTTTTCGGAATGTCACCAGAAAGCGCGCTTCGGCGTTGCGCAAGATGCCGGATTGACGCGCGGCGTATTCGGCGATGCGGTCGGCGCGAAACGGCGGGTAGATGGGCACCGGAATACCGCCCGCGAGCAGGATGCCCGCGAAGGTGTAGAAAAACTCCGCGCAGGTGGGGAGCATGATCGCGACCGCGTGACCGGGCTCGATGCCTCGTAGCCGCAACTCGGCGGCTACGGCTGAGGCACGGGTGTAGAGCTCGCCGAAGGAGATCGTGCGCGGCTGTTCGTCTTCCTGATAGAGATGAATATGCGCTCGAACGGGCTCGCCCAGCCCGCGCAATCGCAGAACTTCGGTGAGCGTGGTGGCTCGCTGGATTTGCGCCTCGAGCTCCGGAAGCGGCGCGGAAACGGTTGGGAGAGGATCGGAAACGCCACGCGAAGGCATCCGCTCGGATTCGATGCCGGTGACATCGCGAGTTTCGTCCCGTGGAACGGCGGCGACGAGCGCGTGGATCAAGTCCTGAACGGTGTCCGCTTCGGCAACCACGCGGTCGGGCAAACGCACCCCATAAGAGTCGCTCAGGCGCAGCATCAGCTCCACCCGTTCGAGGCTGCCGAGCTCCAGTTCGCGCTCGAGATGCGCCGCTGCGCCGCGCGCAGCTAATTCTTCGAGTCCTCGCGAACCGCCCAGCTCGATCAGGAGCTGCCGCACGATGGCGAGAGTTTGGGTTTTGACGGGGGCCGCGTGGTCGAATTTTGTTCCCGTGGCGCTCATGGAACGACAGGTGGCTGTGAATCCCCGCTCGGCGAGCGTTTTGCTCTTGCGAGCGTATCACCGGCCAGAATCCGCTTCAACCCATTCGCAGGCGAGGGATCGCCGGAAGTGTGGCGTACATTTTGGGCAGCAGGTCAGGGCTAACACGGCCACGGTGGGAACTTTCCTTGCTGGTCCGGACGGTGCGGCGGAGAGAACACAAGCGGTTTCCTACCGAACCGTGTGTGCCGCTGGTGCGGGGGACTTAAAAGTCCGATCGGGTTAGCCGTTGTGCTACCTTTTAAATCGTGCGGGCGTGGCGGAATGGCATACGCAGCGGACTTGAGAATAACTTGAGTGCCCGCCGGGAAACCGACGGTGCAGAACCGCCCAAATTCGGGGAAACCTCGGAAATTTTCGTGGCAATCCCGAGCCAAGCCCGGCGGAC
>DATLST010000327.1:0-3162 GCA_035534055.1 Candidatus Acidiferrales bacterium
GCATGGAAATTTGCTGGAAGCGCGAATGAAAATCACAGCCTATAATAAACATCGCTCGGCTCCTTTCCTCCCGAGCCTTGGTCAATTACCGCAACCAAGTTTACTCGGCCGGGGAGGGAGCCGACGACGTTATCTAATCAAATATGCAAATCTCGGTGCCCACAAACACATGTTTCTGAAATACTCTATTCGCGCGGTTGTGATGGCGAACGTAACGCGGCAGTACACTCCAAGCACATAAGTGCCTTGGTAACATTGCTCCCCGCGAATCGCGCGGCCACAGTGGTTGCGGAGGACGACAATGAAAAAGCTTGGGATAGTTCTGGGGACCCTACTCGCGGTCAGCGTTGCTGGCGCGCAGCAGACGTCGACGATTCAGATGCAGTGCCGACCGCTCTCTTCGGGAGGCAATACTTTCATCGAATCCGATGAGACAGTGATCAACGGGATGACGTGCCATGTTCCGGCGGCGAAGCCAGCACCTGCAGTGGCAGTTGCTCCTACACCCGCAGCGACTTCCGTAATTTCTCCCTCACCTGAGGTTCCAAAACACGAAGCCGTTCTCATTGACGGCACCTCTGTCCCGCTCAAGATCACGGAAACCATTTCATCCGCAGACGCGAACGATGGAGACCGAATCTCCTTTGAAGTTGTCGACGATGTCGATCTCGATGGACACATAGTGATTCCGAGAGGATCGGTCGCCATGGGGACCGTCGTGAATGCCCACCACAAGAGACGCATGGGCCGCGCTGGCAAGCTCGACATCGCTCTCCAGTACGCTTCTACCGCTGACGGTGAGAAAATCCCGCTGCGTGGAAGCAAAGAAGCGAAGGGTGGCAATCACGCCGGAGCGATCACGGGTGGGATCGTAGCCACGAGCATTGTCTTCTTTCCCGCTGCTCCGCTCTTCCTGATGATGAAGGGACACGACATCACCATCAACCAGGGAACCGCTGTGAATGCGTTCGTCGACGGTGATACGCGTGTCGAAGTTCCTTCGCGCGCTGAGGCGGTGCAAAACTAAAGCAGATTCCGCTACTCGTGATTTCCGTTCGTCACAAATTCTCCCCGATGACGGCGGCCTTGTCCACCACAGCCGAGAAGTGAGGTACGTGCCTCACTAAATGCAATAGATGGACTGCAAAGACATGCAGCATATCGTCCAAGGTGACGTGACCGGGTTGATTTAGTCCAGCGGGAGTGCGAGAGAATCACTCTAAAGGAGAGCTGGACATGCTGATGAAGAAACACAAGCCGGAGCAAATTGTGGCGCTTCTGCGGCAGGTGGAAGTGGAAATAGCGAATGGGAAGACCACGCCACTAGCCTGTAAGGAAGCACAGGGGTGGCCGTAAATTACTCGAAGGATTCTAAGACTTCGCGGAGCATTGCGGCGTACTTCTGCCGGTCGGAAGCGGTGCCGCAGCAGTTTGATCTTTGCACTCAGTGAGGAGCGAGACTCCTTGAAAATGAGCGAAGCCGGGGATACAGTGACTTTTCCCCGCAGTAGAAGAGCCTTGCTTGCAAATAGCGATTTCGGTAATCCTGGCGAAAGGAGGTGGGGCGTTGGCGTTACTTCAGGAGGGTCAAACCCTTCGAGATACCTACGAAGTCGAACGCTACCTCGGCGAAGGTGCGTTCGCCGAAGTGTATCGTGTAAAACATAACATACTCGGGCGACTCGCCATGAAAGTCATGAAACTACCAGGACTTTCTCTGGAAGAAGTCAGGACGATGTTGTGCGAGGCCGTCCTTCTGACTCGAATAAACCATCCCAACATCATTAGAGTCTATGACGCAAATGCCCTCGCCCATGAGGGGCGAAATTACGGTTTCTTTACGATGGAATATGTCGCGGGCGGCAGTTTGGACCAGTTTTGGCGATCATACGGCAACCAATTCGTTCCCGTGCCTGCGGTCGTCGAGATTATGAAACAGGTCTGTCGAGGGCTAGTTCTAGCGCATTCGCAAGACCCACCGATCATCCACCGCGACATCAAGCCACAAAACATTCTAATCGGATACGACAAAGATGGTCTGAGAGCGCGAGTCTCCGACTTCGGACTCGCAAAGAGTGTCAATCCCTTAACATTGATGGCGAGCGCCAGGGGTACGAGATGCTTTAAGTCACCGGAGGCTTTCGAGGATTTTAATAGTGACTCGTGCGCTGGAGACGTTTGGGCAACCGGAACCACGCTCTACCTTTTACTCACAGATCGCCTTCCATTTGAAATCCCTGACGATTCATCGGGCGTCACCTTGAAGACATTCGGGACCCTTCCAATGAGCCCCAGTCGGCTCAATGCGCTTTGCGATGCCCGTCTTGATCGGATCGTGATGAAAGCATTAGCTGTTGATCCTCAGAACCGGTATCAAACCGCAGCGGAGTTTCTTGTGGACCTTGACGGTTGGACGCTTCCCCTGCCCGCATCCCCCGAGCGAGAGCCTCACAGCACCACTTCATTCCAAACCTCTAAGGAGGTGTTAGGGAGCCATTCCCCTGCAAACGAAGAAATTGCACGCCGCATGGCGAGTGAAGCTGTTCAACTGGCCCAGAGCGGCGCCCGGTTGATTGAGGCAGCTGACATGATGGAAGAGGCGCTGAACAAATGTCCGGCGCTGAGATCTGAATATCAAGGACGAGTTAAGCTATGGCGTCGTGGAATTTCCTTGTAGCGAGTGATATATGTCGAACGCTAGAATCCTCATCGTCGACCACGAATTGTCAATCGCTGATCTCGTTAGTGCTTTGCTTCAACAAGATGGTTATGAGACCCGGATAGAGCAATCCTCCTCTGGTGCTATTAAGGTGGCAGCCTCTTTCCATCCACAGCTTCTAGTCATCGAGCCGGTCATGCCAGCTCTTTCAGGCGTAGAAACTGCCATACGCATCTCCGGCGAGATTAAGTGCAAGGTCCTCTTTCTCACGAGCATGGCAGCAGATCAGGATTTCAGGGAATTGGTCCGGGGATTGCGTCAGCAAGGGTGCGATTGCGATGCACTGCCTAAACCTTTTTCCAAAGGTATTTGTTTAGCGCGTCGGAGCAGTTAAATCCAAAGCTTTGGGCTGTGGCGAACAGATCAGCCTTTGAAGAATGGGCAAAGCAGGGCGGAATTGTTGGCGGCAAGTGTGAAGAATACTGACCAGAATGCCTTGGGTG
>DATLST010000328.1:0-7771 GCA_035534055.1 Candidatus Acidiferrales bacterium
CCGGCAAAAATTCTCAGGTACATTACAAATCCTATCGAGGTGCAAAAATGAGCAGCAGTCATATTCCGTTCGTCGATCTTGTGACACTTCATCGAGAGTTGGAGGACGACCTTCTCGGCGTGGTCCGTTCGGCGCTACACACGGCCGGCTTTATCGGTGGGCCCATGGTCGAGCAGTTCGAGACGAACTTCGCGGCCTTCTGCGATGCGCGCCACTGCATTGGAGTTAGCAGCGGAACCGATGCATTGCGATTTGCGCTGATGGCGGCGGGAGTTCAGCCCGGGGAAATTGTGATCACCGTGCCGAACACGTTCATCGCAACGACTGAGGCAATCTCTCAGGCTGGCGCGCGTCCGGAATTTGTCGATATCGACGAGCGCACGTACAACATGAACCCGTTGAAGCTTCAGGAGTTCTTGGAGACTGAATGTTCCCTCGATCGCGAAACGGGCAGACCGTTCCATCGACGACTACAGAAGACGATCTCCGCAGTCGTCCCCGTCCATCTCTATGGGCAAATGGCCGATATGGATCCAATTCTTGAGCTTGCGCGCCGCTACAACTTAATCGTTGTTGAAGATGCGTGCCAAGCTCACGGCGCCGAATATTTTTCGGCCAAGCAAAACCGTTGGTGCAAAGCCGGTTCCATGGGTCACGCTGCCGCGTTCAGTTTTTACCCAGGTAAGAATCTCGGAGCTTGCGGCGAAGGCGGCGCAGTCACGACAAACGATGCCGAGATCGCGCGAAAAATCCGCATGCTGCGCGATCACGGCCAGTCAAAAAAGTATTACCACGACGTCGAAGGCTACAACGGCCGGCTGGACTCGATTCAAGCTGGAATTCTTCGAGTAAAACTGCAACACCTGTCGAAGTGGAATGAACAACGGCAGAGTTGTGCCCGGATCTACAATGAGTTGCTGGCGCCGCTCAGGGGCGAAATCAGCGCTCCCTACGAGCCCACGTCATCAAAGGCCGTGTATCACCTGTATGTACTTCGCACCGCATATAGGGAAGCCCTTCAGCAGCGGCTCTCCGAGGCCGGCATAGGAACCGGCATCCACTATCCTATTCCACTCCATCTTCAAGCTGCCTACGCCTCCGGCGGATGGAATCGCGGCGATTTCCCCGTCACGGAAGCAGCCGCAGAGCAAATCCTCTCGCTTCCGATGTATGGCGGACTGAAGCGCGAACAGCAAGAGAGGGTAACGGAAGTAATTGCCGAATTTGTTTCCACCCATTCGACTCGCCGTCAGATGAGCGCAGCCGCGCACAGTTGAACTGCTCGTCGATACGGCACAAAAAAGCCGTGCGTCTTAACGCCGCTGCCGAACCGAGAAAAACGCGGCGCCGCGAAATCTTGTGAAATCAGACTTCGAAATTGGAGATTGATGATTCGAAATCTTTTTCTTAAGGCGTATTACGCACTGAGACCGGCCTTACCTGCGTCGGTACGCATGGCCGCGCGCCGCTTTGCTGCAAAACAGTCCATGCGACTGCATTCAAGCTCCTGGCCCATCAATGAGTTGGCGAGCCGTACCCCCGAGTGGTGGGCAGGTTGGCCGGACGGCAAGAAGTTCGCATTCGTTCTCACGCATGATGTCGAAGGCAAAGTCGGACTGGGTCGGTGCGGCCAGGTAGCTGAGATGGAGATGAGTCTGGGCGTGCGCTCCTCATTTAATTTCGTCCCCGAAGGGGAGTACGAGACGCCAAAATCCTTGCGCGATTTCCTTACAGGACATGGATTCGAAATTGGCGTGCATGACCTGCGGCACGACGGCAGGCTCTATTATTCCCGCCAGACCTTCAAAGACTCATCGCGCCGAATCAACCAGTATCTTGCCGAGTGGGGGGCCGTAGGATTTCGCTCCGGATTCATGCGTCACAATCTGGATTGGGTTCACGACCTGGATGTCCTTTACGATGCGTCTACGTTTGATACGGATCCTTTTGAGCCACAACCTGATGGCGTCAATACAATTTTCCCTTTTTGGGTAGCCCGTGAAAATGGTTCTGGGTATGTCGAACTTCCGTATACTTTGCCGCAAGATTCGACACTGTTCATTCTCTTGCAGGAAAAGACCCTTGAGACATGGACGCGCAAGCTTGACTGGGTGGCCCAATATGGCGGGTTAGCATTGGTCAACGTGCATCCCGATTACATCAACTTCGATGGGAAGCGCGGTGCACGCGAATACGATGCGCGTCTTTATGAAGGACTGCTGCAGTATGTCCGTCGCCGCCATGGTCAAACGGCCTGGTTTGCTTTGCCGCAAGAGATAGCAACGTACGTGCGCGGCGTGATACAGCATGTGCCGAAGGAAGGCACTAGGTTACAACCCGCAATTCAGCCTGCGAGTAGTTGGTGGCCTGCTGCTGTGGACAAGCCGGCACCTCCGCGATCCTACCAGTATCAAGTGGCGGATCGGCATAACCTGGGCGACCCAAACCATTCACGTCTTGATGGAAAACGGGTGGGTATGGTTATGTTGTCCCATTATCCGAAAGACCCGCGTCCGCGGCGTGCGGCAGAAGCATTGGTGAGCGTAGGGGCCCGAGTTGACTTGATTTGCCTCACACTTGACAAGCAAGATGCCCGGCATGAAATCGTGAATGGCATCAATATCTTTCGGATCCCAATTAGGCATTCGCGTGGCTCTGGAATTTCCTACATATTCGAATACTCCGCTTTTCTGCTCGTTGCTGCGGTCGTTCTTGGCTGGCGTTCCGTGGTGAGCGGTTATGACCTGGTGTACGTCCACAATATGCCGGATGTCCTGGTCTTAAGCGCGCTCGTTCCTAAGGCGCTTGGAGCCAAAATCATTCTCGATCTTCACGATCCAATGCCAGAGCTAATGACGACGATTTTCGGGGTTCAAGAGAATGCGTTTGGTGTCCGCCTGCTGCGGCGGCTTGAAAAACTAAGCATCG
The DNA here is from genome assembly GCA_035534055.1 of Candidatus Acidiferrales bacterium. Classification (GTDB taxonomy): domain Bacteria; phylum Acidobacteriota; class Terriglobia; order Acidiferrales; family UBA7541; genus Palsa-295. The sequence continues at coordinate 2,929 of DATLST010000328.1, forward strand.
GCCTTTCTGATGCCGCGATCACGGTCAATTCGGCATGCGCGAAGCTGTTCAGTTCGCGCAGTTGCCAGTCACAGAAGATCAGCGTGGTAATGAATTCCCCGGACGAGCGGATTTTTCGGTTGCGTCCGCAAAATGCCCCCGTCCGACCTGTCGAGGCAGAGAAGGATCGCTTCGTGATCATGTACCACGGATCGATTGTGGAACGAAATGGCCTGGGCCTCGCTGTCGATGCGCTCGCGCGCGTGCGTGAAACGATTCCCAATGCCGAGCTCCGGATTTATGGCTGGTACACCCCGTTCCTGGCTGAAGTGATGGAGTCAGTTCGAGCGAAAAAGCTGGAAAAGGCAGTTCAGTATCTGGGGCCCCGGCTTCCGGAGCAGCTGGCTGCAGCCATAGACGAATGCGATGTGGGGATCATTCCGAATCTCAGAAGCAGATTCACGGAAATCAACACGCCGACGCGTATATTCGAATATCTTGCGTTGGGCAAACCTGTCATTGCGCCACGCGCAGGCGGTATTTGCGACTACTTCGATGATTCTTCTCTAATAATGTTTGAGCTCGGTGACGTAGAAGATCTCGCACGGAAAATCTCATACGCGTCCTCTCATCCTTCCGAAATGGCCGAGATCGTGAAGCGCGGACAAAAAATTCTCGCGGAACACACGTGGAGCCAGGAAAGACAGCGGCTCATAGGAGTTGTCGCCAAGCTCTTAGATAAGAAGATCCAGTGGCGCGACTCGGGGGAGCAGAGAGGGGCGGTTTTGACCCCAGTGCAGACGCGACTCTCATCAGTGCCATCGAATTCTCGGGCTGTGTTACCTGTTGTCGAGAAGTCTTGGAACGGAGTGGAACCCGGCGTTCACGCGAACGCCGAAGAATAAAGAAATGTTTACGAACGCTAATCTAGTTCTTGAGACTGTTCAAAGCGGGTTTCATCATCGCCGCCTATTGGTTATTGGCGATCTCATGTTGGACCGGTACCTTTGGGGCGCGGTGGACAGAATTTCGCCCGAGGCTCCGGTGCCTGTGGTCCGCATCGACCACCGAACTAGCTGCGCAGGCGGGGCCGCAAACGTTGCCGCCAATCTCAGGTCACTGGGCTGCGCAGTGTCCTTGGCAGGAGTGTTGGGAGTGGACGAAGACGGTCGGGAGCTACTGAGGATGCTCGAAAACTCCGGCATCGAGAGCAGAGCCGTTCTTTCGGTTTCGGGTCGACCAACGATCTGCAAGACGCGCATTCTGGGAGGCCGCCAGCAAATGCTTCGCCTGGACGTGGAGAAACCGGGAGAAATCGAGTGGGAGCTGAAGAACAAATTTCTTTCTGCGGCGGAGGCACAGATACCCGGTTGTTCGGCCATCATTCTATCCGATTACGGGAAGGGGTTGCTGAGCGACTCTGTCTGCCAGGCACTTATTGGCCGCGCTCGCGACCTCGGAATACCCGTTCTCGTCGATCCGAAAGGCCTGCACTACGAAAAATATGCCGGATGCGATGTAATTTGTCCGAACCGGTCAGAGCTCGGCGCCGCCGTTTCCACCGACTGTGAGAATTTGGAGTTGTTGCTGCAAAAGGGCGAGCGCCTGCGCTCGGATTTGGGAGTAGGCGCTTTCGTTGTGACCTTGAGCGAGATGGGAATCGCGCTCCTCACTTCTGAGGGTATGCGCCGTTTTCCCGCTTTGGCTCGCGAAGTTTTCGATGTGTCAGGTGCGGGCGACACGGTGATCGCAACGATTGCCGCAGGTATCGCTGCTGGTCTGCATCTCCACGATGCCATTCGGCTTGCGAATTTGGCCGCTGGAACTGTGATTGCGAAACTCGGAACCGTGCCGGTTTCCTCGGAAGAATTGCAGGCTGCCCTCGCAACGGTCGGCGAGACAAGTCGCGCGGATAAGATCTGCTCACCGGAAACGCTCCTGAAGCGCGTGGCGCAATGGCGTATTGCGGGCCGCCGAATTGCTTTCACCAATGGGTGCTTCGACCTCCTTCACGTTGGACATTTGGAGTTGCTCCGGCAAGCAAAGCAGGAAGGTGACTGTCTGGTTGTCGCGCTGAATACCGATAGATCGGTTCGTGCTCTCAGAGGCGCGGGCCGCCCCATTATCTCTGAGGATGCTCGCATAAACCTGGTCAGTGCGCTTCCCTTTGTCGACGCCGTTGTGCTCTTCGATGAAGAGACGCCGGTCAATCTGATCCGAGCAATACGTCCAAATGTCCTTGTAAAGGGAACGGATTATTCGGAAGAAGAAGTCGTTGGCGCGCATGAAATGAAGACTTGGGGCGGGCGGGTGGCTTTGATTCCGTTGCTTGAGGGTTTCAGCACAACTGCGATTCTCAAGCGGGCCGTTGCCTCCGTGCAAGATTCTGCTCGTCACATCGTGCAATGATGCTTAATCGCTGAGGCTCTCTGAATCACTAATTGAGTTGCCAGATGCGCTGCATCTGAGCGCACGCTTCGAAGGAGAGATGCACGTGGACAAAATTAAAAAAGTCGTTGTCGTAGGACTCGGGGAGGTGGGGCGACCGCTGTTCGACCTCGCCTCCAAGCACTATGAAACCTTCGGAGTCGATGTCGAGCCTCCAGCAGAAACGATCGATCATGTGGACGTCATGCATGTCTGTATTCCATTTGGAATCGATGACTTCATCGGTGAGGCGGCGCGGTACATCGAGATGTTCCAACCAGCCTTAACGATCATTGACAGCACCGTGGCGGTCGGAACCACCCGGGCGATTGCCAACCGAACCCGATCTGCGGTTGTGAACAGTCCTGTGCGAGGCAAACACGCGAAGATGCTCAGCGACGTCCTCCACTATACGAAATTCGTGGGAGCAATCGACCGGGCCTCGGGCCAGCAGGCGGCCGAGCACTTCGAGTCGCTGGGCATGAAGACGCGCATTCTCTCTTCTCCCGAGGCGACGGAACTCGCGAAGCTCACCGAGACGACTTACTTCGGCGTGATTATTGCTTGGGCCCAAGAGGTCGAGCGTTACTGCGATCAACTGGGGCCGAATTACGATGAGGTCGTTTCGTTCTACGAAGAGATCAAATATCTTCCGCCGGCGAAATATTTTCCGGGAGTTGTAGGCGGCCATTGCGTTATGCCAAACATCGAAATTCTGACGCACCTGGTGCATTCCGATCTCCTCAGTGCCATCCAGTCGTCGAATCGGCAGAAAATAGAGCGCGAAGCGAGCCTCAGCAAGGTGAGCGTCCGTCAAGAAAAAGAAATCGCGCAGGGGGCTGTGTCCGGCATATGAGAGAACAGCAGACGCCAGAAGTACCAAACGTCACGGGCCCACGCAGCTTACTGCCGTCCTACGTTCTAATCACTCCCGCCCGTAACGAAGAAGCATTTATCGAGAAGACGATCGAGTCCGTGGTTCATCAGACAGTACTTCCGGTAAAATGGGTGATCGTTGACGACGGGTCGACCGACAATACCCCCGCCATCGTAAGCCGGTATCTTTCTCAACATCCTTGGATCGAAATGGTTCAGATGCCGCAACGACGAGATCGAAGCTTCGCCACCAAGGTCCAAGCTTTCAACGCAGGCTTTGAAAAAGTAAAAAACTTGGACTGCGAGATCGTGGGCAATCTCGATGCTGATGTTTCCTTCGAAGGAGATTATCTCGAATTTATTTTGGGAAAGTTCAGGGAGGACACACAGCTTGGTGTTGCGGGAACCGTTTTCAAGGAGGAGGGATATAGTTCCGAGCGGCAGAGCTTCGAGGGACACCGCCATGTTGCCGGGGGCTGCCAGTTGTTTCGAAAGTTGTGCTTTGAAGAAATCGGCGGATTTGTACCAAATCCAGCTGGTGGAGTCGATTGGATCGCAGTTACTACCGCCCGCATGAAGGGCTGGGGGACTAAGTCATTTCGAGAAAAATCATTCTTCCACCACAGGCATCTGGGTATGGCCGAACGCAGTGTTTTTTCTGCAACATTCTCTTACGGCGAGAAAGACTACTACCTGGGCGGCCATCCACTTTGGGAATTTTTTCGAGTCATTTATCGCATGAAGAACCGTCCCTATCTCCTCGACGGCTTGGCGTTGGGATCGGGTTACTGTTGGGCGTTTCTTCGCCGCACACCACGTCCCGTTAGCCCCGAGCTAATGGCGTTCCATCGCAAAGAGCAGATGCAAAAGCTCAGAACAATTTTCAAGTCTCTCGCGAGATTTCGGCGCGTTGATAACTTCAGCGTCATGCAAGGGCAAGACGGCCCCGCACGGGCTACATGAAACAAGTGTCGATTGAGAAGGTTATCGCGGGAACGGTTAGGCTGAGCGACTGGGTGGATCGCTACGGCGAGACATCCTACGATCATCAGAGCTTTTTCGCCAGCAAGGCTGGCCGAGCGGCCAAAGCTCTATATTACCGCAGACCTGTGCTGGGAACGCTCGCGGTGGCGCCAATGGAGTTCTGCGAGGCATTTTTTCCTTCACTGCGGACGTTGTTCTGGAAACCGCAACGTTTCCCTATCGCAGACGCTCACTATGCGATGGGCTATGCTCTTCTTGCTCAGCTTTATCAATCGGAGCCGTATTACAGACGAGCTGTTCACTTCCTCGAGGTGCTGCAGCAAACCCGCTGTCCAGGCTATCCGAATTATTGCTGGGGATATCCTTTCAATTGGGAAACGAGAACAGGCACCATCGCCGAAGGCACGCCGCTGATCACCACAGTGCCATACGTTTACGAGGCCTTCTCGTACGTGTACGCGATCGACAGCAATACGAAATGGCTTGATGTCATGCGTTCTATCGCCGAACACGCGGCCAATGATTATCACGATTGGGAGTCTGGACCGAACACTGCGAGCACTGCTTACACGCCTGG
>DATLST010000329.1:0-5057 GCA_035534055.1 Candidatus Acidiferrales bacterium
CCTCGTCTTTTTGCTGTAGCGCTCGAATCCGTTCGCCATCGCCAGTGTCCTCTGCTTCATGATTGCCACTATCCTCCCACTGCTCCCCACACCTTATCCGTTACACGCAAAACATGGAGCACTTATTCAGAGATTCCCTAATTCGTGGTCCGTGACCGCACCGAATGTGCGGAGCGCGATTCTGAGGTCATTTCCTTCGAGATGTTCTAGACTGCGGAAAAACGGTTGCCATTCGTTTGCCCGATCGAGCCAATGCATCCATCTCGCTTCGAATTCTTCCTCAATTGTCTCGGACAGTCGCCAAAGTGTCACGCTATCGAATGGATCGAAAATCTCGACGCACCGATGGGCCGCAACTGCCCAGACAGAGCGGGCCTGCGCAAAATAGTGTGTTCGCGAAAAAACTCGGCGGATCGCCGCAGTGCCAAGCCCGCCCAGCTGACCACGAGTATTCCACCATTTTGCAACATCCATCTCACCAAATCTGGCAACAACTAAACGGAGCTTTAGTAGCCTTTCAAGATTAATCGCTGCTCGCATCATTGGTCGTTATCGCAGACTCGCCGCCTCCAACTTCCGATCCCGCCCGGTCTGAATCTCCTGCTGATGGCCGGTGAGCATGTCCTTCAGCGTGATGTAGCCGATCGCGCTGTTCAGACGGACGGGAGATCTTTGCTCTGACCTCCTTGTAGCACTCCGTAGTTAGTACGTTATCGGAAATGATCCGCGGTTTAACACCGGGGTACCGCTCTTTGGCCCGTTCCAGGATGATCTCGATGTCGGCCTCCGTCATCGACTCCCGCAAATCCCAATGAAACAAGAAACGGCTGTGGCCGTCCAGGATGCGGCACCAGAGATGCGAACGAAGCGTACGAGCTCTTCGATCAACTTCTTGCCGATGGCCATGGGATTTTCATTCTCCTATCCTCCTGACCGTTTACACAGTTCTCTTTACACCCTCCCGATCAAAAGAGTTCGCCATTAGAACAGGCCGTGCCCTGACTCACATGGGAAGGAACGGGATCGACAGCGCACTACGGGTCTGCTCAAAAGTAGATTCATGAACCACTCCCGAGGAATCCACCCACATGTGTTTGGTCTCCATGGGCTTACCTTCTAACCGATCCTGCAGCCAGTCGGCCGTATAGGTGGCCGAATCTGGCCCATTCGTTGTGGATGCAGCGTCGCTGACTCCGTGGTCTGCGCCTTCATACACTAGCATTTGCTTTGGCACCGAAATCGACTCCAGGAACTCATAGCCATAGACCAACGGACACTGTTGGTCATCTTCCCCACAAATGACAAGGTAAGGACAGGTGATTTTTTCAGCCACCCCTTTCAGGGAGAGCGTCTGGGCGAATTTGTCAAACTCCGCCTCATTATCGAGGCCAGCATAATACATGTACCGGAGCTTGAACGTCGGTGAGGACATTCCGAAAGATGTGTGTGAACCCGGCTCGAAAGACAATCCATGCGCGGCAGTGCCAGCGATGTGGCTATCGACCGAGGCTACCTGAGCGCTCCAGAACGAACCGCGGCTCACGCCCCGCAGTGCGATGCGATTTGGATCAATCTCTTTCTGCGAACGCAGCCAGTCCAATACCAGGCGCCCAGCGTCCATCCAATTTGTCGCTGAGACGTGAATTCCTCGAAGTGCGCATTCGCCTTGGCCCGGGCCCTCAAGTGCAAGGGTGGCGATGCCTCTTTCGCGGAGCTTGTCACCATATAGTGCGCTTCCTGTCTCCTTGGTGCTGTCCAGGCCAGAGATTGACCACACGCAAGGAACCCGGCCTGACTGGTTTGGCGGTAGGTGGAGATATCCCGGCAGCGATTTGCCGCTCGCCCCAAAGGGAATCTCAACGCGGCGAATTTTGTGATCCGCGAACTCTATGTATTTAGCATAGCAGGCGTTCCTTCGTTGGTTGAGCGCCAAATTTTCGCGGGTGACTTCGAAGATCGGCCATTGTGCATGCGCATAGAGCAACGCCGCCCAGAAATAGTTCTCCCGTGCGGCAACTTTGCGTCTCTCTTGTTCATATTTTCGTGCGGCCTTTTCCCGGCGCACTGCCGACCGGGCAAACTCGCGCGTGATGTCGTCGAACTTGTGCACGCGAGCTCGTATGCCGGCGGCATCGTCCTGGGGCAACCCACGCAGGCGGCCCTGATCCCATTCGACGCCTACCGTTTTGATCACTGCATCCAGTAGCCACCGCTGCGCCTGAAAACGTTTTGATTCGTGCGTTACACTCGGGGTCATCTCTGATGTTGGCGATGTTTCGGCAGGAACGGGAGGCAGCACTTCTGTCGCTGATTGCCCCAACAACGGTGAGGCGGCTGCCGCCCCAAATAAGGAGGTACCCGCTAGAGTTGCAGCTGTCCCTAGAAACTCGCGGCGTTCGACCAACGAACTTGTCTGGTTCTGCTCTTTTTTCGATCCAGCCATAATTTCCTCCATTTAGACCTTTCTATGTCCATAAAACCAGCAGATATCTTCGGGCGGACTTTGGAGTCAGGCACGCCCGAATTAGAGGTTGGTAGACGGCATTCCATCAGCGAAAGCAACGGATAGCACGACGGCGCCGATGAGGATTGTGGAATAGAATTCGAGGTCGATCGCTTCATGATTTACCCCCTGATCTCAGCTCCCCGAGCTGGCGGTCGGAGCGTTTTGTTCCTTTATCGGGGATTCAAGCCGAGCCTTAATCCAAGGCAGAATGATTTCAGCGGAGATTCGGGAATTGGGCCAATCGGCCGAGCGTCCTGTATGCCCGCCATTGGGATTGACCCACGCTTGCTTTGGCGAGCCACCGGATTGCAGCAAGGTATAGAGGTCCCAGCGCCTCGCGCGCATCCTCCGACTTCATCCCCCCGCATGGAGCCAGATTCTCATCGACGCGCCTCTGCGTTTCCTGCTTAAGTTCATCGAGAGTGCGCGGCGGAGCGAGCTGAGCGGACAACGACATGGCAAGGAAGAGCACCGCCATCGTCACTGCCAAGATTTCATACACGATGGAGCAACGATTATTCACTGACATGAAGGCACCTCCTTGTCTTATCGCATGCGAGCGATGAGATTCATCTTGTCTGTTTGTAACTGGAATTTCCGTTTTGACCTCCAGGTAATCCCACTTATCCGAGATTCCCATTTTGACTTCCCGTCCGGCCGATAACCTACACCCAGCCGGGTGCGAATGCAATGTTCCAGCCAAATTTTGTCAAACCTCGTTAGAAATGTCCCCTTGCTTAGCTCGTTAGAAGTGTCCCCTTTTTGTGAGTTGGTTTTTTGTTTGGTGTCCTTGGCTTCGCCTGGAGCGGAGCCCTGCGGAGCCCGAAGGGCGCAGCGCTTAGGGTGAAGCAGAGGGCGAAGTCAAGGACACCGCCGCCCTTCCTCGCGCCGCCTTCCGCTGCGCGGTCCGGCGGATCGCCTCCCGCCACGGATGATTTCCCGCTGGCACCCACTTCTGTTTCCTTTGCGCCATGCGAACACAAGATCCCGTGCCATCCGCAATCTCTGGCTTCGCAGGCGCCTCGATCTCCTTCCAACCCAGCGCCTGCCCGCGATACTATATCGACAGATTCCCCCTCCGTCCCTCGCACACCAGCACCTTGCTTTGTGCCGCTGTTTGCGCCCCGCTCCGTGCAGGGAGCTGGAAGTAGCGATTCGCGTACCGCACCACTCCGTCTTGGCTCACCACCCGCTCGCTCTCCAATCGGAATATCCGGTCTAGCTCCGCCGCGCGCGGCGCTCGACGGTGATAGTCTTCCGGCCGCGCTGCCCGGCGCGTGAACCGTTCGTTGTGCTCCGGCAGATATTCTTTCCGCAGATACACGTTCGCCGCTTCATGACTGACGATCTCTCTCCGCCGCAGCCTCTTCACCAGCCGGTCCTGATGCGTACCATGCATCCGCTCGATGCACCCCTTCGCTTGCGGCGAACTCGTCGCGATCAGCTCGATCCCCAGCTTCGCGCACATGCGCCCAAACTGTGTCATCGGCTCTTCTCCACGCAACCGTTCGCGCGGCGTGGGCGCTCGCTTGTAGAGATTCTTCCAGTCCACGTACAACGCCAGCGGCACTCCGTGCTCTTCGATCCAGGCGCGCAGCACATCGGCCACCGCCCAAATCGTCTCTTGCTCCCCCAACTGCGCCCAGGTCCGGTTCGTCGCGTCGTCGGCCAGGTCGATCAGGCATCCTTTCGGCCCGCGCTCTTCCAGCCACGGGTGAAAGCTGCCGTCCAGCTGCACCAACTCCCCAAAGTGTTCTTTGCGTTGGCGGCGCATTCCAGTATTTCTTACTCGGCTCGGGACGATGGCCACACTCGCCACTGAGGACGGAACGCAATCCTTCACGCATCTTCATTCGAACAGACCCCCAAACAGCTTGTCGCTCTTCGCAATTGTTGCAGAAGTACAGAAATCGCCTTGTTCGTGGGACATTTCATCGGTCCCACCGAGCCTTCTGAACTTCCGACACGCCCCGCGATGGCGGCGAAGCGGTGTGAAGATGCCTTGCTCGACGGGCAGGAAGACTGAGAAACATGTGCCCGAACGACCAAGCCGGCGTGTGCTTCAAACACGTATCGAACCACCGATGCGGTCGAGGATACCCACGCTTACCCATAATCCGAGGCCCGTTCCTCGTTCCCGCTTTGTGGTGAAGAAAGGCTGATAAATCCGCGCTCGATCTTGCGGTGCAATACCACTTCCGGTATCAGCGATCGAGAGGCAATATCCGCATGAAGCATGGATTTCACAGAGCCAGCGTGGAGCAGGATATAGATGCATGACGACCTGTCCGCGAGCGGGCATGGCATCAAGCGCATTGAGCAAGAGGTTGGTAACGACCTGTACAATTTAGCTTTTGATCTCGCACAGTTGAAAAAATTCTGCAATAGGAAACTCGACGGTCTGGACCTACTGATTCTCGCATAATATAGGGTCATTCCGACCACAAGGAAGCCTGTTTCCAGAAGGCGGTAATGAGGGTGGGGCGGCGGCGCATGTTGCGAAGTGCGCGGCGGGCTCCGTGTTTCAACTCGGCGAAGTCCTTGGGGCAGG
>DATLST010000330.1:0-3774 GCA_035534055.1 Candidatus Acidiferrales bacterium
CACCGGGCACATGGGTCGAGACGATTGGGCCAAGGTGACTGGCGCACTGGCGAGCCTGGCCGACGCTCCCATCTGGATTGACGACTCCGCCTCATCCACCGTCCTGGAGATGGGCGCCAAGGCGCGACGCCTCAAGCGCGAGCGTGGACTTTCGCTAATGATCGTCGATTACCTCCAGCTCGTCGTTCCCACCGGCACGGGGCGCGGCACTAACCGCCAGGAAGAAGTTTCAAGCATGTCGCGAGCTCTGAAAGGCCTGGCGAAGGAACTCAAAGTGCCCGTGATCGTCCTCAGCCAGCTGACCCGCGCTCCGGAACGTGAAGAGCGTAAACCGCAGCTGGCCGATTTGCGCGAATCGGGCGCGATCGAACAGGATGCCGACGTGGTGCTTTTCATCAACCGCCCCAATTTCTACAAGACCGATCTCCCCGAAGAGGATCGCGCCAAAGCGGAACTCATCATCGCCAAGCAACGCAACGGCCCCACGGGTACACTCAACTTTGTCTTCCTGGGCCGCCACACTCGGTTCGAGGAAGCCGCGCCCGATGCCTGGACGTCGGGCGGCGCGGAGTAGCGAATTAGTTCGGCGTCTCTTCTCGCCACGGTATAGGCCGCACAACTCTGCGTCTCAAACCCCTGCAAGGCTATTCAATGAAACGTATGCGGATTTTTCTCGGATTGAGGGACGCACTCGCTTTGGGAAGCGAATGAAACGATCGGCTCATCCCCTGCGACAAGCCGGAAGGGCATGTTTACCCAAACGGTGTGCAGTGGTCCTCGTTTTCAATTTTTGGGTCGCACAGCCGAGCAGGAGTCTGGCATTCTACAAAACAATGTCGAAATCAATTCATTCCGGGGGACGGCCGGTATGGGCGGAAATTTCCCTCCAAGCGATTACCAAGAACTTGCGGGTGATTCGCCGCCATATTGGACCGAAGCCCAAAATTCTGGCGGTCGTGAAGTCGAACGCCTACGGCCTAGGCGCGGTGCCCATTTCCAAAGCTCTGCAAAAGGCGGGCGTCGAATGGTTCGGCGTAACCTGCGCGAACGAGGGTGTCGAGCTGCGGGAAGCAGGCATTCGCAAGCCTATCCTGGTTCTCACGGGCTTTTGGCCGGACGAAGAAAAGCGCCTGATCCAGAACGGGCTGACGCCTGCGGCGACACGCCTGGACGACGTGCGTCTGCTCGAGCGTGCCGCCAAATCCGCGCGCGGAAAATCCTCGCGCGTGCCCTTTCATTTGAAAATCAACACGGGCATGAACCGTCTGGGGATATCGCCCGCGGAGATCGAAGCGTTCGCCAGGTTGCTCTCCGATTGCCGGCACATTGAGCTGCAAGGCACCTTCACTCACTTCGCGTCCGCGGAGGACTTCAGCGCGCGGCAGACCGACGATCAGGAGCAGCTCTTCCGAACCTGCCTGGATCGAATGCGGGCGCTCGGAGTCTCGCCGGGGATCGTGCACATGGCCAACAGCGGCGCCATCTGCGCTCGGCCGAGCACGTGGGCGGACATGGTTCGCCCAGGCGCCATTCTTTACGGTTATTACCAGTCCTTTGACCCGCCGCACAAGGGACAGGAAGTGCAACGCCATTTGCCGATCGAGCCGAGTCTGTCGTTGCGTGCGCGCATCATCACACTGCGCGATCTTTCGCCCGGACAGGGCGTGGGATATTCGGCGCGTTTTATCACCGGCCGGCCGTCGCGGATCGCCGTAATCAATGCCGGCTACGCGGACGGTATCTCGCGCCAGCGCACGAATCGCGGCTGCGCTCTGCTGCGCGGGCACCGCGTGCCTTTGGTCGGCGCCATTTCCATGGATTTAACCACTCTGGATGTGACCGACGTGCCTGAGGCGAAGCTGGGAGATGTCGTGACAATTTATGGCAAAGACGGTGAGTCCTCAATTATCGTATCCGATGTAGCCCGGGAAATCGGTACGGTTACTTCGGATTTGCTGTGCGCACTCGGCCGCCGCGTTCCACGTTATTACCTCTGATCTGAGTCGCGCCCGCCTTATACCAGCAGTTTGACCGGGGATTTGCTCTCGGTGCTATACTACGCACATCATAGATACGCAGTTTGGTGTTGATTTATGTCTTGGTCCGTGTCATACCGGCGACGAAAATACTGTTAATAAGACAGAAGGAACGACCGGTATCCGGATTCATTGCCATTCATATTTTTATACGATTTATAGGGTGCAACGATGCAAAGGACTTCTAGCGTTTCTAGCCGCATTCCTGTAGCTCCTCTGCCTGAAAACGCGCCGGTCAAACCAGCCGTCTTCTCCCCCTCGTCTCAGAATCGTGTGGGAACTTTTTGGGACATGCTGGCGATCCGCGTCATTTTCACAGCGGTCTGCGTTGCGGCGGGCTTTCACTTCCGGCCGTTTAGCGTGCCAAAGTATATCGGAGCCCTCGCTGGCTTTTTATTTTCCGTTGCCGTCTTTCTTTTCGAGGTGCGCCTGCGAAAGGCCAGCCTGCGCCGGCTGATTGGCGCTGCCACGGGATCGATCTTGGGCATTCTGGGCGCCTATCTTTCATCCCTAATCCTGACGCATACGACCATGCCGGAAAGCACGCGCTCATTCTTCAGCTTGGCCTTTTTCCTGGTGATGACCTACATCGGCCTGGTTCTGGGCGCGAACAAAGGCGATATGCTGAACTTACAGGCTCTAGGGGGACTTTTTGGGAGTGAGCGCAACGCCCGCCATTCCGTCAAGCTGCTCGATACGAGCGTCATTATAGACGGCCGCGCTGCCGACATCGCCGACGCGCTGTTTCTGGACGGCACCGTGATCATTCCACAGTTCGTGCTACACGAATTGCAGCTCGTGGCCGACTCCGCCGATCCGCTGAAGCGCCAGCGCGGACGCCGTGGCCTGGAAGTACTCCAACGTATCCAGAAGATGCCGCATCTCGACGTGCAAATCGCCGAGGATGATTTCCCGCAAATCGCCGAAGTGGATTTGAAACTGATCGAACTGGCCAAGCGATACAACGCAAAAATCGTGACGAATGATTTCAACCTGAACAAGGTGGCAACCCTACAGGGAATTGAAATCATGAATGTAAACCAGCTCGCCAACGCGTTGAAACCAGTGGTGCTGCCGGGTGAAACGATGCGGGTCTTCATCCTGCGTGAAGGCAAGGAATATAACCAAGGCGTCGCCTATCTGGACGATGGCACGATGGTGGTGGTCGATGGCGCGCGTAAGATGATTAACAAAACCATCGATATCAGCGTTACTTCGGTGCACCAGACGACCGCGGGCAAGATGATTTTCAGCCGCTATGACGACCGCGCTGATCAGCCCCCTCGCTCGGTCGGCGTGGCTGGGGGAGAAACTCAGGCTGCTGGCCGGCCAGCCGAAGGCGCCACCGGCGGCGAGCGTCCACCCCGGCCGCTCTATCCCGAGCCTGGGCGGTCATAGCCACCCTTCGGCCGCATGGCCTCGCCTGTACCGCTAGACTGCGATAGACTACTAACCCTCTTATGAGCCGAATCGCTGTCATTATTCCTGCTGCTGGCCTGGGCACCCGCATGGGCGCCGATCAGCCCAAGCAGTTTCTCGAACTGGGCGGCATGCCTCTCATCATTTTCACGCTGCGCAGGCTGGCGGTATGCGCGGCTATCACGGATTTTTTCATCGCCACACGCGGCGATGTCGTGTCCCTCCAGGCGAACGTGGCTAAGTCCGGAATCGGCCAGCCAGTACGTGTGGTGCACGGCGGCGACACGCGCCAGCAATCGGTAGCCAATGCGCTGGCGCA